>NZ_JBREHG010000005.1:0-195792 GCF_056848235.1 Erythrobacter sp. RANMB8 | reverse complement strand
TCTGCATCGCGCGCCAGCGCGATCCAAAGCCGACCAGGTTACATTTCTGCAACGTCCCGAAACTGTAAATCGGGCGTAACGCGGGCTTCATCCAACCGTCGCTTCCCCGTCACCATCGCCTGTCACGGGCAGGGCCTCTCTCATGCAACAGGGAAGCCACAACATGACCCGCACCCCCTTCACCCGCGTCTCGCTGATCGCGCTGACCGCCACCCTCGCCGCCGCCCCGCAGGCCGCCTTTGCGCAGGACAACGCCGCGCCGGAAGACGATGGCGCCGCTTCGGGCAACCAGATCATCGTCACCGCGCAAAAGGTCGAACAGCGCCTGCAGGATGTGCCGATCACCATCTCCGCCACCAGCGGCGAGCGTATCCGCGAGCTGGGCGTGGGCGATCTTGACGAGCTGTCCTATTACACCCCCGGCCTGCTGATCCAGGAGCAGAGCGCCAACAACCCCGGCGTGGTGATCCGCGGCATCACCTCGGACTCCGGCTCGGCGCAGCAGGGCCCGCGGGTCACGCTCTATTACAACGGCGTCGATATCTCGCGTTCGCGCGGGTCCTATCAGGCGATCTACGATCTCGAGCGCGTCGAGGTGATCAAGGGCCCGCAAGCGACCCTGTTCGGCACCGCAAGCGCGGTGGGCGCGATCAGCCTCGTTTCGGCCAAGCCCCGCGAAGGCTTTTCGGGCGAAGTGCGCGGCGGTTACGGCAACTTCAACCAGACCCTGCTGGGCGGCTTCATCAATGCCGGTTCCGATGTGATCGCGGTGCGCCTCGCGGGCGAATGGCGCACGCGCGATGGCTATGTCGAAAACCTCAGCCCCAACCAGCGCGAAGACCTTTATGCACAAGACCAGCTGGGCCTGCGCGGATCGCTGCGCTTCACGCCGAGCGCGGATTTCACGCTCGATCTGGTCGCCACATATGACCAGCAGAGGAATGGCGGCACCCCGTTCATCTCGGCCCGTTTCCCCGCCTTTGCGGGCGCACCGGGCGGCCCGGCCAATGCCTTTGTCGATGCCAACCTTGGCGGCAATCCGGCAGGCGCGGCGGCGCTGGGCGACGATCAGCTGGGGCTGAACCGCGAGGTCTATGACCTCAACCTCACCGCCGATTACAGCTTCGGCGATGGCTGGAGCTTCACCACCGTCAACGGCTACCGCGAATTCGACAGCGCCGAGGTGTTCGACGCCGATGGATCGGCCGCGCCCTTCCTCGAATTCGCCGAAATCGCCGACGGCTGGCAGTTCAGCCATGAAGGCCGCTTCACCTATCAGGGCGCCAGCCTGCGGGCGAGCGCGGGGTGGAACGTGTTCATCGAAGATGGCCGCCAGAACGTGCCCTTCGCCACCGAGGAGGGCATCTTCCTCCAGTGCCTGACCACCCTGTTCGGCGCGCCGCTGATCCCCGGCATCCCCTGCGTCGCCCCCGATGGCAGCGTGCCTGCCGCCGCCGTGACCGGCCTTGCCACCGGCGGCGCGGCAACCGCGATCCCCTACACCTCGGTGTTCGAGAACCAGGGCCGCAACGAAGCCTATTCGGTCTTCGCCGATGTCACATGGATCGCCACCGATGCGCTGGAACTGACCGCGGGCGTCCGCTTCCTCAACGAATCGCGCCGTTCGGGCTTCTTCGCCGTGGTGCCCAACAGCACGCTCAGCCGCGCGCCGCTGATTGCGGGGCAGATCGACACCGCCGGGCAGACCTTCACCGCACAAAAGAGCTTCGATGCCTGGCTGCCGCGCTTCAACGCGCTCTACCGCATCAGCGATGATGTGAACGTGTTTGCGACCGTGTCCAAGGGCCGCCGCTCGCCGGTGGTGCAGGTCAATGCCGCCCGCGCAGGCGGCCAGCCGGTGCCGAACGTGCAGACCATCGCGGAAGAAACCGTGTGGAACTACGAAGGCGGCATCAAGCTGGCTTCGGGCCGCGTGTCGGGATCGGTCGGGGTCTATTACCAGATCTATGACGATTTCCAGGTCTCGGTCGCGCAGCTGGATGCCAATGGCAATCCGACCGGCGCCTTCGTCACCGCGAGCGCGGGCAAGGCTTCGAACCTCGGGGTCGAGGCGGAACTGGCGGTGGACGTGACCGACTGGCTCAACGTGTTCGGCAATTTCGGCTATATCGACGGCGGGATCGATCGTGACGGCGCGTTCTCGCCCGCCTTTTCGGGTGCGCGCTTCCGCCTTCAGCCGGAATGGCAGGCCTCGGCCGGGTTCACGGTGGACCATGAATTCGGTGACGGGATGCGCTTCTTCGCCACGCCCAGCATCACCCATCGCAGCCGGATCTTCTTCGAAGTGCCGAACAATCCGCTGATCAGCCAGAAGGCGGTGACGCTGGTGAACGCACGCTTCGGCCTCGGCTTTGGCGATGGCCGGTATGAGGTCGCAGGCTTCATCCGCAACGCCTTTGACGAGGACTATCTGCTCGATGCCGGCAACACCGGCGGGGCCTTCACCATCCCCACTTTCATCCCGGCCGAGCCGCGCTTCTACGGGGTGGAAGTGACCGCACGGTTCTGATCGGCTGACGGCGACATGATCGGGGGCGGGGGGCGCAAGTCCTCCGCCCCTTGAATTTGTGCGTCGCGCTCGGCGATTTCTTGCGGTGTCAGCGGGCGGAAGCGGATGGCGACGGGGGTAAAGCTGCCGTCATTGCGCTGGCGGATAGTGATAAACCCGCGCTGGTCCGCCTTGCGCAATTCCTGTTCGAGTTTCGCTGCGCGGTTCTGATCGACATACAGCCGCCCGCGGGTCAGCGCGTCCCAGCCGTAAACGCCGGTGGTGTCGGCCCGCACCGGATGGGCGCAGTCGGCGTCGGTCTCTTGCACGTCGACCCGCGCGATCAGGGGTGCCTCGCCTTCGAGGCAGAGGGTCTCGAGCCCATTGCCCGAGAACGCGCCAAGCCCCGGCCAGTCATAGCTGAATTCGACATAGTGCCCGCGCAGGATATCGCGCGGGTCATAGCCCTGGATCGGCACCTCCCATTCTGTGCCGGTGTGGTAGGTGCGGTCGCTCTGAAGCCACAGGGAGGCAAGGCCGGCAGCGGGCAGGATCACAGCGGCAAGTTTCGCAAGCCGGATCATGCCTCAGCCTCCGAGGGCGGCGCAAAGCGCTTCGACACCCGCACCGCGACCCATGCCACTCCAAGGATCATCAGCCCAGCAAGCATCAGCCCGAAGCCGCTCGTCAGCAGATCGGCGGCGAGTTCGAAGCTGAGGATGATGAGCCTCAGCGCGATTGCCGCGACAGCCAGCTGGAACACCCCGCGCCAGTGCGCGGCCAGCGCGGCGGCGGCGATGCCGGCCCACAGCGCCATGAACAGGAGCGCAGCGGGCACCGTCAGGTCATCCGCGCCATAGGCCAGCGGCAGCAGCAGCCCCGCGCCTGCAATGATCGCGCCGGCCATGCGCCCCGACATGCCGGGCCGTGCCAGCGCGGTGCCGAGCCCTGCCAGCACGCCGATTGCGCCCGCCAGCGCCAGTCCCGACGCATCCTGCGTCATCCCGCTGCCGACCAGTTCCCCCGCGCTCGCCACCGCAGCGGCAAAGGACGCCGCCGCCACGGCATAGGCGAGCGCCAGCTGCTCCAGCCGTCGCCAGAAATCGGGGCGGCTGCTGCGGGCGCGCATCCATGCGGCAAGCGGCGCGAACAGCACGGGCAAGGCGGCAACCGCGCCGAGCCACAGCACCATCGCGGTGCCCGGCTGCGGGCTGCCATAACCGGTGACGGAAAAGACATAGTCCCACACGCACCACACCATGCCGCCCAGCACCGCCAGCGCGGTCGGCCAGCTGCGCCCGCCAAGCAGCAGCAGCGGCGCGAACAGCGCCAGCCACACGGCAAGCGGCTGCCACAGCGGCGACGAGGTCTGGTAGACCTGCCCGAGATGCCCGAAAAAGGTGAGGCCCAGCGCAGCGGTGACGAACAGCAGCGCCTCGATGGCCCACGGCGATTTCGCCGCCAGCCGATCCTCGCGGGTGAACAGCAGCGCCAGCAGACCCGCAATCAGCGCCAGATGCACCGCAAGGCGCACCAGCCCGGGAATATACTCCCAGTTGGCAGCGATGACCGACACCAGCCCCAGCCCGATGGCGAGCGCGCCGATACCCCACACCGCCCACAACAGCAGCGGGCGGGCATGGGCAGCTTCGTAAGCGGTCAGACGGTCGCGGGTGGCCGCGTCGATCAGGCCGGCGTCATGCCATTCTGCGATCTTGCGCGCGCTCATGGCCGGCAGGCTAGCCCGCCATGATGCGCGCTGCAATCGGCAGATTACTTGGCGGCGAGATCGGCCTTGGTCAGCACCGGCAGTTCGGTGACCTTGGCGGCGTTGGCAGCCATCACGTCGGCCGGCATGGCAACCATCCCGATCTTGGCGAGCGGGCCGTCCTTGTTCCAGCTCTTGGCCCATTCGGCCACGAACCCGCCAAGGCCCGGAATGGCGCGCATATGCGCCTTCTTGATGTAGACATACAGCGGCCGCGCGCCCGGATAGGCGAAGCTGGCGATGTTGTCATAGGTCGGCTGCACGCCGTTCATCGGCAGGCCCTGCACCTTGTCGAGGTTTTCCTCGAGGTAGGAGAAGCCGAAGATGCCCACCGCCTTGGGGTTGCCGGTGATCTTCTGCACGATCAGGTTGTCCTGCTCGCCCTGATCGACATAGCCGCCATCGCTGCGCACCTCGGTGCAGATCTGCTTGAAGGCGTTCTCGTCGCTGTCCTTCAGCGCCTTCATCGCCGGATCGGTCTTGCAGCCCGCTTCCAGCACCAGTTCCTTCAGCGCATCGCGGGTGCCCGAGGTGCTAGGCGGGCCATAGACGAGGATCGGTTCGGCCGGCAGCGCGGGATCGACATCCTTCCAGGTCCTGGCGGTCTGTTCCTTGCCGAACGGCTTGGCGGCCAGCGCCTTGTAGATCGTTTCGGGCGACAGGTTGAGCATGATCCCGCCCTTGCCCGAAGCAAAGGCGATGCCGTCGAGGCCGACCTGCAGTTCGACCACTTCATCCACCCCGTTGGCCACGCAGGTGTCGAATTCGCTTTCCTTCATCCGGCGCGAGGCGTTGGCCATGTCGGGGGTGTTGGGGCCGAGACCCGAACAGAACAGGTTGATGCCATTGCCGGTGCCGGTGGATTCGATCAGCGGCGAACGGGCATCGGTGTTCGAACGGGCAAAGTTTTCCGCCACCAGCTTGGCGAAGGGATAGACGGTCGAGGAACCCACCGCATGCACCGAATTGCGGGTGCCGCCGCTGCCGCCGCCGGAATCGCAGGCAGCAAGGGCAAGGCTCGCCAGCGCGAGCGCGGCGCCGGTTTTGGCAAGGCCAGCTTTGGCAGGGGTCGTGATGCGATGTGACATGGCTGTTCCCGATGGTTGTGTTGTCGGCGCGCTAGGCCCGTTTCGTGACAGGAATATGACGCTCCGGCGACACGCTCTGGCGGATTGTGCCTGCAACTTCAACGCCCTCATTTGCCAGCAGATTTTCTCCGGATCGCAAGGGGACCGCCTTAACAGCATCGTAAGGGCTTTGATGGTAACCATCAGGTTATGGGACCACTGCGCCTGATTTTCCGGCTGTGCATGGCGGCGATGCTGCTGGCGATTTGCGTCGCCCGCCCCGCCGTGGCCGGAGAACGCGCCCTGCCGAGCTTTGCCCCGGCCTGCCACGCCGCCACCGCGCCCGATGTCACCGCGCAGGCGATGATGAACGGCCGCGAGGCGTGGATCTGCTCGCAGGCCGGATGGCGTTCGGGCGAGGCGACGGTGTGGCTGCGGTTCGATGCGGGAGACTGGCAAGGCCATGAATTGCCGCAAGAATTCTTCACCCGCATTGCCCGGTTCGAAAGCATCACCTTCACCGCGGTCGACCGCGACGGCACGATGCGCAGCACCCGCTTTGGCGAGGCCGATGCCCGCCCGATCGCGGCCGGCCCGGTGTTCGAACTGCCGCTGCCCGCGATCACCGCCGACACCGCAACGCTGCTGGTGCGGGTCGAAGGGCCGCATTCGGTGCCGCTGCTGACCGAGGCGCGGATCACCCATGATACCAGCCATGCCGAATGGCCATGGATCAACCCGGTGCTGCTCGCCTTCGTGATGGGCATGCTGATCCTGCCGCTCTTGTTCGACATCAGCTTCTTCCTCGTGCTGCGCGACCGCTTCGTGCTGCTTCATGCCGCGATGGTGGCAGCGATGATGACCTATGTGATGTCCGCAGGCGGGCTGGTTTCGACGCTGACCGCCGTGCCGGTTGCGGCGATGGCGGTGCTCGCGCCGCTGTCCTATGCCTTTGGCGGCGGGCTTTCGGCGCTGTTCCTGACCCACTTCCTAGAACGCGGCGCGCAATCGCGGACGATGCGACGCCTGACCACCGCGACCGGATGGTTCACGATCGCGGTGCCCGGCTTTTTCGCCCTGCAACTCGATGCGACCCAGCCGTTCGACGACTGGGCCTATTTCGTCACCTACCTCCCCTTCATCGCGGTGGTGACCGCCGCGCTGTTCGAGGCGCTGGTGCGCGGCAGCCGCTCGGCGCGGTTCATCGCGGTGGCGTGGGCGCCGATCATCATCGCCTCGGTCGAGCGCCTGCTGCGCGGGCTGGGCTGGCATGTCGCGCCGCAGGGGATGGACCAGCTGCTCTATATCGCGGTCGGGATCGAGGTGGTGGTGATCAGCCTCGCCATTTCCGACCGCTTCCTCGCGCTGCGCCACGAACGCGATGCGGCGCTGACAGAGGCGCGGATCCTCGAACAGATTTCGACCCGCGATTCGCTCACCGGCCTGATGAACCGGCGCGCCATCGAGGCGCGGTTCGACGAGTTGCTGGCGCAGGGCTTCGATACCTTCGCGCTGGTCGATCTCGACCGGTTCAAGGCGATCAACGATTTGCACGGCCATCAGGTCGGCGATGCCGCGCTGGTGGCCTGCGCCGATGCGATCCGCGCCGGCAGCGACCGCGATTCGATCGCGGTGCGGCTGGGCGGCGAGGAATTCGTGGTGCTGCTGCGCGGTGAACGCACGCTGGAACGGGCCGAGGCGCTGCGGCAGGCGATCCCGATGCGGATTGCCAAGGCCGTTCCGGGGCTTGACCTGCCGGTGACCGCCAGCATGGGCGTGATCGTGCTGGCCGATGCGAACCGCCACCAGATGGCGTTCAGCGAATTCTACGCCCGCGCCGATGCGCTGATGTACGAAGCCAAGGCATCGGGCCGCAACCGGCTCGCCTATGAACGGCTGACCGTGTTCGGCGAGGCCGCCGGACAGGCGCGGCGCCAGCGGGCGGGGTAAGCGCCGCTACGTTGCAAACGGCTCCAGCACTTCGGGCCGCACCCGCGCCAGCCGCCCCGTCGCCCTATCGAGCATCGCCCAAGTGGTGGCGGCGCTGACGAGACGTTTGCCGGAAGCGTCGGTGAACTCCACCCGCCGCAGCGACTTCGCCCCCTGCGCCGGGCCTTCGATCCATGTTGCGGCGGTGACGCTCTCGCCCTCGGCAACATTGCCGCGATAGTCGATCTCGTGGCGCACGACGACCCAGAAGAAGGCTTCGCGGTCCTCGGGCCGCGCGACCGCGTCCCAGTGGGCGGTGGCCATGTCCTGAATCCACTGCACCCATACGGTGTTGTTGACATGGCCGAGCTCGTCGATGTGCTGCGGCTCGGCGACGAAGGTGCGGGTGAAGGTGTTGGTCAAAACACAATCCGTTCGGTTCGAGCGAAGTCGAGAACCCTGCCGCCATGTGTCTCGACTTCGCTCGACACGAACGGGCTTGGGGGAACTTACTCCTTCGGTGCCATCCCCATCTGCCACAGGATGAAGGCGTATTCCTCCGCCGTCTCCCTGAGGCTGTTCCACCGCCCCGATTGCCCGCCGTGGCCGGCGCCCATGTTGGTCTTCATCAGCAGCAGGTTGTCGTCGGTCTTCAGCTCGCGCAGCTTGGCGACCCACTTGGCAGGCTCCCAATAGGTGACGCGGGGATCGTTGAGGCCCGCCGTCACCAGCATCGGCGGGTAGGCCTTCGCCGTCACCTGATCGTAGGGCGAATAGGACAGGATGTAGGCAAAGGCGGCCTTGTCGGTGATCGGGTTGCCCCATTCCTGCCACTCGCCCGGGGTGAGCGGCAGCTTCTCGTTGAGCATGGTGTTCAGCACATCGACGAAGGGCACATGCGCGACGATCGCGCCATATTGCGCGGGGTCCTGATTGATGATCGCCCCCATCAGCTCGCCGCCTGCCGAACCGCCGCTCGCGGTGACCATGCCCTCGGCAGTGTAGCCCTTGGCGATCAGGCCCCGGCCGGCATCGACGAAATCGTTGAAGGTGTTGGTCCGCTCGAACAGCTTGCCCTGCAGATACCAGCGCCGCCCGAGATCGTCCCCGCCGCGGATATGCGCGATGGCATAGGCAAAGCCGCGATCGACGAGGGAGAGCCGCGTGGTCGAAAAGCCCGGCGGCACGGCATAGCCATAGGCACCATAGGCATAGAGATGCAGTGGCCCCGGCCCTTCGATGCCTGCCTTCTTCAGGATCTCCGCCCGGTCCTTGCGCATCACGATGCTGACCGGCACCATCGTCCCGTCGCGCGCCTGAATGCTCAGGCGCTCGGTGGTGTAGAGGCTGGCGTCGTAACCGCTGGGGATTTCCTGCGTCTTCAGCGTCGTCAGCTTGCCGGTCTTCACGTCGTAATCGAACACCGTGCTGGGCGTGACCATCGACTGGTAGGCGAGCCGCAGCTTGGCCACATCATATTCGGGGTTGTTCGAAAGGCCCGCGGTGTAGCTGGCTTCGGGGAAGGTGATCGGCGTCACCTTGGCCGCATCGGCATACTGGCGCAGCTGGATCTGGTCGAGACCGTTCAGCCGCCCTTCGGTGACGAAGAAATCCTTGTAGAGATCGAAATCGGTCAGATAGAATTCGTCCGACCCGGCGATCACCGTCTGCCAGTCCCCCGGCGTCTCCAGCTTCGCCTTGGCCAGGCGGAAGTTGATGTGATCGTCGTTGGTCAGCACCCACAATTCGCCATCGCGCACGTCGACCGAATATTCGACGCCCTTCTGGCGCGGCTTGACGAGGATCGGGGTGGCGGTGGGGTTGGCGGCGGGCACAAGCCGCACCTCGCTGGTCTCGTTATCGCCGGTGGCGATGATCAGCCAGTCTTCCTGCGCGGTAAGGCCGGTGCCGACGCCGAAGGACTGGTCTTCCTCCTTGTAGAGCGTCACGTCCTGCTCGGCCGGGGTGCCGATCACGTGCAGCTTCGCTTCAAGCGTGCGCCATTCCTCGGTCGAGGGGCCGTAAACCAGCGCGGTGTCATTCGCCACCCAGGTCAGCCCGCCGCGCAGGTTGGTGATCACATCGGGCAGATGCTCGCCGGTCGCCAGATCCTTGATCCGCGCGGTGTAGCGTTCCGAACCGGTGGTGTCGGTCGAATAGGCCAGGAACCGCCCGTTCTGGCTGACCGATGCCGCGCCGAGGCTGAAATATTCGAGCCCCTTGGCGAGTTCGTTCTCGTCGATCAGCAGCTGCGGCTCGCCGCCTGCCGCGGGCTTGCGCCAGTGCTTGCGATACTGCGCGCCTTCCTCGAACTCGCTCCAGTAGATGTAATCGCCGTCCTTCTGCGGAACGGTGCTGTCGTCTTCCTTGATGCGGGCGCGCATTTCGGTGAACAGCGCCTCGGTGAAGGGCGCCTGGGCGGCCATCTTCGCTTCGAAATAGGCGTTTTCGGCCTTCACATGATCCAGCACATCCTTGTCATCCACGGTCGGGTAGGACTTGTCGTAGAGCCAGTCATAGGGGTCTTCGATGGTGATCCCGTGGTGGGTGTAGGAATGCGGGCGCTTTTGCGCGACGGGGGGCTTGATCTCGGACGGGGCGGCAGAAGCGGTGGTCACGCGGGCTTGTTCCTCGTTGGGGGCGGCAATCGCCGCAGCAGGGGCAAAGGTGGTGGCGGCCAGTGCTGTCGCAAGGGCCAGCGTGCTGATCGGGCGGGTCATAATCGGTTGTCCCTTCGAAATGCGTCCGGGTGGAAAGGCGCGGGCTTTGGGCCTATGCTGGCGGTTCTACTGACACATTCCTGCGCGGCAAGTGCCTGTGCAGAAAGCCGAGGATCGACGAAATGCTGATGCAAACCCATGAGGCCCGCCTTGCCGCCCTGCGCGAGGAGCTGAAGCGGCGGGGGCTGGACGGCTTCATCATCCCCATCAGCGATGAACACATGAGCGAATATGTCGGCGATTATGCCCAGCGCCTGCGCTGGCTGACCGGCTTTGGCGGGTCGGCAGGCTTCGCTGCGGTCACGCTGACCCACGCCGCGATCTTCGTCGACGGGCGCTACACCGTGCAGGTGCGCGAGCAGGTGGACGGGAACCTGTTCACTTACAAAAGCGTGCCGGCCGATACCCTCGCGGGCTGGCTGGCCGAAGTGTGCGAGGCGGGCGCAAAAATCGCCTATGATCCCTGGCTCCACACCTGGGCGTGGGTCGAGGCGCTGGAAAAGCAGGTCGGGCCGAAGGGCATCACCATGGTCCCGGCAGACGGCAATCCGCTCGACGCGGTGTGGGCCGATCAGCCCGCGCCCTCGCCCGCCGTCGCGATCGTCCATGATGATGCTCTGGCAGGCCGCTCCTCGGCGGACAAGCGCGCCGCCGTGGCCGACTGGCTGGCGAAGGAGGGCCATGATGCGGTGGTGATCCCCGCGCTCGATTCGATTGCATGGCTGCTCAACATCCGCGGCAGCGACGTGGCGCACACGCCGGTCGCCCTGTCCTATGTGATCGCGCACAAGGATGGCAGCGCGGAACTGTTCATCGCGCCGGAGAAGGTGACGCCGGAACTTGTGCGGCACCTCGGCAATGCGGTGACGGTGCGGGACCGCGCCGGTTTCGAAGCCGCGCTGACGGGCGAGCTTGCGGGCAAGAGCGTCGCGCTCGATCCCGATTTCGCGGTGGTCGGCATCGCGCAGGGCTTGCGGACGGGCGGGGCGCACTTCGTGTTCAAGCAGGACCCGACGATCCTTGCCAAGGCGATCAAGAACCCGGCCGAACAGCAGGGCCACCGCGATGCGCAGGCGCGTGACGGCGCGGCGGTGGTGCGCTTCCTGCGCTGGCTGGAAATCGAAGGGCCGAAAGGCACGGTGGACGAGCTTTCCGCCGCGGCGCAGCTTCAGGCCTTCCGCGAGCAGGACCCTGCCTTGCGCGATCTCAGCTTCGACACCATCTCGGCTGCCGCAGGCCACGCCGCGCTGCCGCATTACAAGGTGGACGAGGACAGCAATATCCCGATCCCGCCGGGTTCGATTTACCTCGTCGATTCGGGCGGGCAATATCCGGGCGGCACCACCGACATCACCCGCACCGTGTGGGTCGGCCCGGGTGAACCCTCGGCGGAAATGCGCGATCGCAA
Source organism: Erythrobacter sp. RANMB8 (assembly GCF_056848235.1). Lineage (NCBI taxonomy): Bacteria > Pseudomonadati > Pseudomonadota > Alphaproteobacteria > Sphingomonadales > Erythrobacteraceae > Erythrobacter > Erythrobacter sp. RANMB8. The sequence continues at coordinate 184,391 of NZ_JBREHG010000005.1, read as the reverse complement.
CACCCGCGTGCTGAAAGGCCATATCCAGATCGACCGCGCCGTGTTCCCGCAAGGCACGGCAGGCGGCCAGCTCGATGTGCTGGCGCGGCAATATCTGTGGGAGGCGGGGGTCGATTATGCCCACGGCACCGGCCACGGGGTCGGCAGCTTCCTCGGCGTGCACGAAGGCCCGCAGCGCATCGCCAAGCCTTCAGGCGGGCAGGCCGGCACGGGGCAGGAACTGTTCGCCGGCATGATCCTCTCGAACGAGCCGGGCTATTACAAGCAGGGCCACTACGGCATCCGCATCGAAAATCTGGTGCTGGTGGAGGAACGGCAGATTGCCGGGCAGGAAGGCAAGTATCTCGGCTTCGAGACGCTGACCTTCGTGCCGCTGGATCGCAAGCTGATCGAGCGTGACCTGCTGACCGAAGGCGAGATCGCATGGGTCGATGCCTATCACGCCAAGGTCCGCGCCCTGCTCGCGCCGCGTCTGTCAGGCGAGGATCTGGCATGGCTGGAACGGGAAACGGCGCCGCTGTAGAGCGCCTTCCCAGCGGCGGGAATCTGTCAGCAGCGAGGAAAAGCCGCCGTGCCGCTTTCGACACCGTGCGGTGGCTCCTCCTATGGCCGCAAGTGGGGCTTGTTGCCGCCTTCGTCATCCCAGCGAAAGCTGGGACCTCGGGCCTGATTGTGCAGCGCTTGCCGCCTTAGGCCCCGGCTTCCGCTGGGGTGACGGGGAAGGCTGAATTCGAGTCGCTTTCGGAAGCGCGGGAATTTTCCAGCAGCCGGGGAAAGCCGCCATACGGCTATCAGGATGGAGCATTGGCCCCGCTCATGGCTGGTCGTGGGTGGTTAGCAGACATAGGACACTACAAAAGCGCGGACGAGGGTAATTGGCTTTGAGCGTGAGCGCCTTCTATCCGAGGGCTATTATACCGCAACGCTTGATGCAATAAAGCGCTGACGTAATCAGACATTGGAACATATCCGCTTATGATGATGGCCATATTCCTCACGGCTACGGTGACTTCCGGTACCGTTTCTCCAGTGTCTGACGAGAAACTTTGTGACGCCTTGAGGCAGAACATTACCACGCAAGCTTCAGCCTTGCCGCCCTTTAAACAAGCATATCGCAGCGGGACCCTGTCTAAGCTTCAAAAGGATGAGTTTGAGACCGCCGCCGAGTGGAGTGCACGGTTCCAGGAGGCGGTGAAGCCTTTAGTTGGGGCAGGAACTCTGGGGCACAGGGATTTAGTTTTCTTCTCAATACCCGTCTCTAGGACAGACTTGGAATACGATGCCGACAGAGAGTTCATGATGCTCCGACATAGAATTAGCACTTTTGGAGACAGTAAAGCTCGTATTTATCAAGAGAAAAATTATAAGCTCGAAAGTTCTGAAAGAGTCGTTGGAGGTTACCGAGCATCAAATGCTTTTGGTGTCAGCAAATATATTGAAAAAGTGGAGCAAATCGAATATAGTCTGCGCTTTTCAGCCTTTCACTTTAAGGATGCTCCGAAGGAATTCTACGTTCCAAGAAATTTCGCTTCATCGTTTAAGCAATCTATGAAGATTGGTGTTCTGGGCGGTTTTGCTCGGTCTGGAATCAAAGTTGAAAAGGCTTGGTTTGAACCTAGCCTAGAGGTCCCAAAAGATCGAAGCGTTACAACGGTCTCATTCTACGTCCAGCCAATCTGCATATACCTTTATGGAGATGATTATGTGGTAACCGATTGGTATCTCGACCTACCCAATATAAAAGGTATCGTTAAACCGGAGAAACGGCGCTTCAGCGACATGTTTCGGGACGGGCAACGCTGAATCGTATCCTTGCGTTAGCTATACGAACCATCTGAATTGTGTGGCGACCAATCTGGGGTCGCTTCCCGAATTGCAGGAACTTTTCATAAGTCAGGCAAAGCCGGCATGCCGCTTCCCGGGGCCACGCGGCGGCCACTTCTGTTGCCGATGATGGGTGGATTTCTGCCGCCCTCCCAACCGTCGCCCCGTGCTTGACACGGGGCTTGGCTTTTTTGTTTGCGCGCCCGCCTCCGCAGTCCGTCCTGCGGCGTGCCGGGGTCGCGCTTCTTGTGTGCTGCGCACCCTCCGGCGCGCAGTCCTCGCTGCGGTTTCGCGCGTGCAGCGCGAGCAGTTGCGGGCGGGCGGTCGCCCTTGCGCCCCGTCCTGCGGCGGGCCGGGGTCGCTTTTTGCGCCTGCTTGTGACACCGCCAATGTTCCTGTAATGTTCCCTCATTCGCGAGTCGCAATGAATGGGGAGGAACACGCATGATCGGTTACGTTACAGTCGGCACCAATGATCTGCCGCGTGCGGCGGCGTTCTATGATGCGCTGGCGGCGCATTTCGGGCTGGGGCGGATGATGGATACCGAAGCCTTCATCGCCTGGGGCGAATGGGGCGGCGGCGCGGGGATTGCCGCGACCTTGCCGTTCGATGGCAATGCCGCCACCGTCGGCAACGGCGTGATGGTCGCGCTGGAAGCCAAATCGCCCGAACAGGTCGATGCGATCCATGCCACGGCCATGGCCCATGGCGGAACCGACGAAGGCGCGCCCGGCCCGCGCGGGGATGACGGCTTCTACGCGGGCTATTTCCGCGATCCCGATGGCAACAAGCTCAATGCCTTCTGCATGGTGCCGCCAGCCGAGGGTTAGGCCGGTTTAGACCCCGCTTAGGTCCGTTTAGACCCCCTCTAGACCCTGTTTAGCCCTGCCATTGGCAATGTTTCACGTGAAACATTGCCAATGGCGAGACGGCCTCAGCGCATCAGCCCGCCGATCAGGTTGCGGACAAAGCGGCCCACGATCGGCCCGGCCAGATCGGTCGCGATCGACCCTGCGGCAGAGGTCACCCCCGATGCGATCGGATTGGCCTTGCTCTTCTTGCCGAGCACCTTGGACGCCGCGACCCCCGCTGCCCCGCCGAGGGCAACCTTGGCACCGTTCGAAATCGCCTTGCCCCAGATATTGGTGCTCTTGCGGGCGCGCTTGCCGACTTCCTCCTCGCCCGCTTCGGCGACTTCCTCGGCGGTGGCGGCGGCATCGGCGGCCTTGGCGGCAAGCACTTCCTCGGCGCTTTCGCGGTCCACGCGGGTGTCATACTTGCCTTCGACCGGGCTGATCGACTGGATGATCGCCCGCTCCTTGGGCGTCACCGGGCCAAGGCGCGAGCGCGGCGGCTTGATCAGGGTGCGCTCGACAATCGTGGGCGCCCCATCCAGATCGAGCGTCGAGACCAGCGCCTCGCCCACCTTAAGCTCGGTGATCGCGGTCGCCACATCCAGCTTCGGATTGATCCGGAACGTCTCGGACGCCGCCTTGATCGCGCGCTGGTCCCGCGGGGTGAAGGCGCGCAGCGCGTGCTGCACCCGGTTGCCCAGCTGGCCTGCGACCTTTTCGGGAATGTCGATCGGGTTCTGGGTGACGAAGAACACGCCCACGCCCTTCGAACGGATCAGGCGCACCACCTGTTCGATCTTGTCCTGCAGCGCATCGGGCGCATCGTCGAACAGCAGGTGCGCCTCGTCGAAGAAGAACACCAGCTTGGGCTTCTCCGGATCGCCCACTTCGGGCAGCGATTCGAACAGTTCGGCCAGCAGCCACAGCAGGAAGGTGGCGTAAAGCTTGGGGCTGCGCATCAGCGTGTCGGCAGCCAGCACGTTGATATAGCCGCGCCCCTGATCATCGACCTTCAGGAAATCATCGATCTCCAGCGCCGGTTCGCCGAAGAAATGCTCCGCGCCCTGCGCCTCGAACGAGAGCAGCTGCCGCTGGATCGAGCCGACCGAAGGCTTGGTGACATTGCCGTATTTGCCCGAAAGCTCCGCCGCATTCTCGTTCGCCCATTGCAGCAGCGCGGTGAGATCGCCGAGGTCGAGCAGCAGCAGGCCGTTTTCATCGGCATAGCGGAAGATGATCTGCAACACGCCTTCCTGCGTCTCGTTGAGATCGAGCAGGCGCGCCAGCAACAGCGGGCCCATTTCGGAAATCGTGGTGCGGATCGGGTGGCCCTGCTGGCCGAACAGGTCCCAGAAGATCACCGGATTATCGGAATAGGCATAATCGGTGATGCCGAGTTCCTTCGCCCGCGATTCGAGCTTTTCGGCGTGCTTGAAGGTGGGCGAACCGGCCATGGCGATGCCCGAAAGATCGCCCTTCACATCCGCCACGAACACCGGCACCCCGGCGCGCGAGAAGCTTTCGGCGATGCCCTGCAAGGTCACGGTCTTGCCGGTGCCGGTCGCGCCCGCGATCAGCCCGTGGCGGTTCGACCGGCTCAGCGCCAGTGCCTGCCGCGATCCGTCCGCCCCCAGTCCCAGATAGATATCGCCCGCCTGCTCGCCCATGTCTTGCGTCCCCTTTGAAGTCGTTGAAGCTGATGTGCAGGCGCGGGCGGCGGCGGTCAAGTTCTCGACTTGGCAGCGAATTGGGCTAAGGATCGCGCCATGGGTCAACCGCTGCCATTCGTCCTGCTCGATGATGCCCGCGCCGGAGAGGCGGGGGCCGATGCGCTGCTTTACGAGGCCCCGCGCGCGGTCTTCGCCGCGCACCGCCCGGCCGATGTTGCCGCCGTTCTGGACGCGGCAGAGGCAGCGCGGGTGGCGCAGGGCGGGTCGCTGGCGGGGTTCATCGCCTACGAGGCCGGGCTGGCGCTGGAGCCGAAGCTGGCTGCACACGCCGCCAGCCGTTCTGGCGCGGCGGGGCCGCTGGTGTGGCTCGGCCTGTTCGATGCGCCGCGCAGGATTGCCGCCGGCGATGTGGCGGCATTTCTGGCGGAGCGGGCGGAGGGCACCGGCACGCTCGGCCCGCTGGAGCCGCAGCTTTCCCCCGGCGGCTATGCGGCGGCGTTCGCGGCTTTGCGCGAGGCGATCCACGCGGGCGATATCTATCAGGCGAACCTCACCTATCCGCTCGCCGGATCCTATCGCGGCGATCCCGTCGGGCTCTATGCCGCGCTGCGTCCGGCGGCGCAGGCGGGCTATGGCGGACTGGTGTTCGACGGGTCGCACTGGCTTTTGAGCTTTTCGCCCGAACTGTTCGTGGCGCTCCACGGCGCGGAGGCGAAGGTCAAGCCGATGAAGGGCACGCGCCCGCGTGCCGCTTCCCCCGCGGCGGATCGCGCGGCGGTGGAGGAGCTTGCCACCTCGGTGAAAGACCGCGCCGAAAACCTGATGATCGTCGATCTGATGCGCAACGATCTGTCCCGCGTGGCCGAAGCGGGGAGCGTGGTGGTCGATGCGCCCTTCGCGGTCGAAAGCTACCCCACGGTGCACCAGATGGTCTCCACCGTGCGCGCGCGGCTCAGCCCCGGCAAGGGCGCGATGGATCTGGTGCGGGCGCTGTTCCCGTGCGGATCGATCACCGGCGCGCCCAAGATCAGGGCGATGGAACTGCTGACCGCGGTCGAACGCGATGCCCGCGGGGCCTATTGCGGGGCGATCGGGCGGATTGATCCGGACGGAAACGCCGCCTTCAGCGTCGCCATCCGCACCCTGCGCCTCACTCCGGTCGAAAACGGGCAGGGGTCGGCGGTGCTGGGCATCGGGTCGGCGATTGTCGCCGATAGCGAGCCGATGGCGGAACGGCGCGAATGCGAGGTCAAGGCAGGGTTCCTGCGCCGCGCCGCGCCCGGCCTCGCCGCGCCGCAATGCGATCTGATCGAGACCATGCGGTTCGAGCCCGACAGCGGCATCGCGCTGCTGGAAGGCCATCTGGCGCGGATGAAGGCAAGCGCCGCGACGCTCGGCTTTGCCTTCGATCGCCATGCGCTGCGCAACCAGATCCAGGCGCTGTGTTTCGAGCTGGATGCGCCCGCCAGGGTGCGGCTGATGGTATCGCGCAGCGGGGCGAGTGCGCTGGAAACCGGCCCGCTGCCGGCTGCTCTGGCCGAACCGGTGACAGTCGCCGCGCTCCCCCACCCGCTCGATGCGTCGGACTGGCGGCTGGCGCACAAGACCTCCGACCGCGGCTTTTACGAGGACGCGCTGGCAGCCGCGCGCGGTTTCGGCGCTGGCGAGGCGGTGCTGGTGCGCGCCGATGGTCTTGTCACCGAAGGCAGCTGGACCAGCGTTTTTGTCGAGGGGCCGGACGGCGTGCTGCTGACCCCTCCCGTCAACCTTGGCCTGCTGCCCGGCGTGCTGCGCGCGCACCTGATCGCCGAAGGCAAGGCGCGCGAGGCGGCGCTCACGCTCGATGACCTTGCGGGCGGCTTCCTGATCGGCAACGCCCTGCGCGGGCTGATGCGGGCCGTGCTGGTCTGACGCAGGCTTCGACAAGTCAGGCCCGAGCGGGTAACGGGGCGCATGACCGACATAAAAATCCTCTACGAAGACGGCGAAGCGCTGGTGATCGACAAGCCTTCAGGCATGGCGGTGGACCGTCCGCGCAAGGGCGGAATCTGCCTTGATGACCATCTCGACCGGCTGAAGCTGGGCTTCCAGCGCGCGCCCGTGGCGGTGCACCGGCTGGATACCGATACCTCGGGCTGCCTGCTGCTGGCGCGCAACCCCAAGGCGCTGGCGCGGTTCAACAAATCCTTCGAGGACCGGCTGGTGGGCAAGACCTATCTCGCGATCCTTGCAGGCCACCCGCCGGGCACCGAAGGCACGATCGAACTGGCCCTGTCGAAGATCAGCTCGGCGGAAAAGGGCTGGCGGATGATCCCGGCGAAGAAGGGCAAGCCCGCGGTGTCGCACTGGGAACTGGTGCAGGAACTGGGGCCGCACAGCCTGATCCGCTTCCGCCCTGAAACCGGCCGGACGCACCAGCTGCGGGTCCACGCCCTGAAGGGTCTGGGCGCACCGCTGCTGGGCGATCCGGTTTATGGCGCGGGCAATGCGCCGGGTGCGAGGCGCACGATGCTCCACGCCGAAAGCCTGACTGTCACCCGCCCCGGCAAGACCGCGATCGAGGCCCGTGCGCCCCTGCCGGCGGACTTCCTCGCGCTGGGGGCGCAGGATGGATGATGAACCCCTGACCGACCGCGCCCTGCGACTGGCGAGCGAAAGCTTCCTCGCCGGATCGGGGCCGGGCGGGCAGAACGCCAACAAGGTCGCCACCGAGGTGGAACTGCGCGTCAATATCTACGCGCTGCGCCTTGCCCCGCAGGTGTTTGCGCGGCTGCGCGAACTGGCGGGATCGAAGCTGGCCGGGAACGGCGATCTGATCATCACCTCCAGGGCGCACCGTACGCAGGACGCCAACCGGCAGGATGCCCGCGCCAAGCTGACAGCGCTGCTGGAGGAGGCCCAGACCCGGCCCAAGCCCCGCGCCAGAACCCGCCTCAACCGCGTCGGCAAGACCGAGCGGCTGAAGGTCAAGAAGGTGCGTGGCGCGGTGAAGGCCAATCGCGGCAAGCCCCGCGCCGGGGACTGGTAAGCCACCCCGCCACACTCCTTGACTTTTCCCCGTGAATCGGCGAGAGGCCGCACCGTGTGCGGTGTGCCGGGCCTTCCGGGTGCACCGCGTTTGCTTTTTTGACGCCCGCTGCGATCCGTCTTGTGGGCCAATCGTTTGACAGGAACCCGCCATGGCGAAGCCCACCACCGTCAAGATCCGCCTCGTTTCGAGCGAGGGCACCGGCTTCTTCTACGTGACCAAGAAGAACCCGCGCAACATCACCGAAAAGATGAGCTTCCGGAAGTATGATCCGGTGGCGCGCAAGCACGTCGAATTCAAGGAAGCCAAGATCAAGTAATACCAAAAGGCTATGAGCTCCGCTCATCGCCTTTTGGTTAAGCCCGTGCGGCGCCTGAGCATTTCCAGCGCGTGATGCGTCAGCATCTTAGCGCGCTGGTGTTAGATATGCTCCGCGCGCCTGCGGCACCGGTCGCGGGCGCGATAATTCATCGACAGTTCAAGCCCGCGGCCCTAACCGGCGTGGCATGAAACAGCTTCACACTCCCGTTCGCACGGCAATCCTCGGCCTTGGTGCCGGGGTTTTCGCCTTGGGCCTTGCGCCCGTGGCCACCACTGCGCTGACCGCGCCGGTTGCCGCCCAGAGCGCATCCCAGTCCGCCAGCGATCTCGACCGCGTGGTCACCGCGCTGCGCGACATCGGCACGATGAAGGCCGATTTCACCCAGACCGACCGGCAGGGCAACACCATGCGCGGGGTGATGACCCTGAAGCGCCCCGGCAAGATCCGCTTCGATTACGGCAAGGATGCCGATTTCCTCGTCATCTCGAACGGCAAATCGCTCTACATGATCGATTACGAGGTCCGGCAGGTCGAACGCTGGCCGATCGGCAATTCGCCGCTGGGCGCGCTGTTCGATCCGCAGAAGGATGTGAAGCGCTTCGGCAAGATGGTGCCGACCGGCAATCCCGATGTGTTCAGTGTCGAGGTGCGCGATCCGAAGAAGCCCGAATTCGGGATGATCAACCTGATCTTCGTGCGCAATGCTTCGGCCCCCGGCGGGTTGATGCTGACCCACTGGGTCGCGCTCGATGCGCAGAACAACCGCACCCGCGTGCAGCTGTCAAACCAGCGCTATGGCGTGGCGGTGGCCGATTCCACCTTTACATTCAAGGACCCGCGCCGCTCGGCCCGTCGCCCCGGATAGGGCGGACATCGACGAACGGTTGTATGGAAACGACAAAATTTCGTCCGCGTTCATGTGAATGAAAGGCTCCAACGGCTAATCATTCTCAACAAGGCGGGCCGAAGGGAGGTTTCCCCCCTGTTGCCCACCCTTCCACAAGGGCCTGCCTTGTAACAAGCGTGACGAACGCTCCATGGAACCCTCGACCCACCGCCCCCGGGTCGAGGGTTTTTGTTTGGAGGGAATTGAGAATGGTTGGCTGTATCGGTCGCGCAGCGACCGCAAGGCCGACCGGCCGCCGCGCCTTGTGGCGCGGAAGCCAAGCGGGCCGGATGGCCCGCGCCCGGCGCTTGAGGGTCTAAACAAAAAACTCCGCTCTTACTTCTTCCAGCCGAACGCTTTGCGGATGATGTCGTTGACGAGGTTCTGCTCGATCACCCCGCGGGCGCGGCTTGCGCCGGGGCCGGTGGCGAACAGGGCGACATCCTCGCCGCCGTGGGTCTCGCTGCCCAGCGGCACCAGCGCCTGCTGGCGGGCGTTGATCCCGGTCTGGGGCATCGGGCGGCCATGATCGTGATCATCCCCGTCGCCAGCGCGAATCCCGCCCGGCCCGTTGGCATAGCCGAGCGTGGTATAGGGCTTGCCGTCCGCCGCCAGCAGCGGCGAAGTGCCGTCGCCGCCATCCTCGCCATTGCCCTTGGGCGGCACCACCAGCCCGAGAATGTCGTTCCCGCGCTGCGGATAGCCCGCGATGGTGAACACGTGGCTGTGATCGGCAGTGACCATGATCAGCGTTTCGGCGGGATCGGTGTTGTCGACCGCATATTGCACGGCGCGGGCGAACTCGACCGCTTCCTCCAGCGCGAAGCCCGCCTGGCCTGCGTGGTGGGCATGATCGATCCGCCCGCCTTCGACCATCAGGTAGAAGCCGTCGGGATCGGTCTTGAGCCGCGCAATCGCCTGCGCGGTCATGTCGGTCAGGGTCGGTTCGGGTGAATCCTCGCGGCGTTCGGCCATGAAGGCAAGGTGGCTGGGGCTGAACAGGCCGAGCACCGGCTTGTCCAGCGGCGCGGCGGCAAGTTCGGCTGCGGTTTTCACCACCACGCCGCCGTTCTTCGCCGCCCAGGCCGCGGGCAGATCGGCGGCAGGATCGCCGCGCCGCCCGCCCTTTTCCTTGCCATAGAACATCGCCGTGCCCCCGCCGAGCGCGACGTCGAATGCGCCTTCGGCAAACTGCAGCGCGATGTCGCGGCACCCGTCGCCGCGCTGGTCGGCGGGGATGTTGGTGTCGCTTTCCCAGTCGCGGTCGGCCGAGCGGGTGATGACGCTCGCCGGGGTCGCGTGGGTGATCCGGGTGGTGGTGACGATGCCGAGCGCCAGCCCGCGATCCTTCACTTCCTCGCCCAGCAGCGGCAGCGGGTGTTCAAGCGCGTCCTTGCACACGCCCTTTTCCGCATCCGGCCCGATGCCGAGCACGCCGATGCGGGTCTTCACGCCCGAATGGATCGCGGTGGCCGTGCCTGCGCTATCGGGCACCTGCGCATTGGTGTTGTAGGTCTTGACCAGCGCCACATGCTCGAATTTTTCGAAGCTGAGGCTGTTTTCCTCCCCCGTTTCCCCGCGCTTTTGCGCTTCGTAGATGCGCGCTGCGGTGATGGTGGAAATGCCCATGCCGTCGCCGATGAACAGGATCACGTTCTTCGCGCGCGGTTCTTTCGGCGCGTCACCGGCAAAGGCGGGGACGGCGGCGGTGGTCAGCAGCAGGGCGGCGAGGATGGTGCGGGTCATGGGCAAGCTCCGAAAAGGTTGCCTCGCCGTATCGCGGCGGGATGCGACAATAAAGTGAAAGCTGGAAAACTGCCCCACACCCCCCTAAGTCCGCCCCCATGCTGTCTGTCGCCACCTGGAACATCAATTCGGCCCGCCTGCGCGTGGGCCTGATCGAAAAGCTGCTTACCGAAGCCGCGCCCGACATCCTGTGCCTGCAGGAAATCAAGTGCGAGAGCCACCTGTTCCCCGCCGAGGCGCTGGCGGCGCTGGGCTACACCCATCAGGCGGTGAGCGGGCAGAAGGGCTATCACGGCGTCGCCACGGTTGCCCGCGTCCCGATCCGCGAGGTCACCCGTCACGACTGGCAGGCGAATGGCGAGGCGCGGCACATCGGGGTCGAGGTGCTGGGGCGGGGTCTGGTGATCGAGAACGTCTATGTCCCGGCGGGCGGTGATGTTGCGGACCGCGAGGTGAACCCCAAATTCGGCCAGAAGCTCGATTTTCTCGAGCGGATGACGCGCTGGGCCGACACGCTTGACCGGCCCACGCTGATCGTCGGCGATTTCAACATTGCCCCATTGGAAAGCGACGTGTGGAGCCACAAGCAGCTCCTGAAGGTCGTCAGCCATACGCCGATCGAGGTCGAGACGCTGGGTCGGTTTCAGGACGCGCACGGCTGGGTCGATCTCGGCCGCCAGCACATTCCCGCGCCGCAGCGCTATTATTCGTGGTGGAGCTATCGCAATCCCGGCTGGCAGGAGAACGACAAGGGCCGCCGCCTCGATCACATGTGGGCCTCGCCCGCGGTCGCCGCGCAGTCGCGCGCGCACCGCGTGCTGGAGGATGCGCGCGCGTGGGAGCAGCCGTCGGATCACGTGCCGCTGATCACGGAGTTCGACCTCTGACACCCCCACCCGCCCCGTCGCCTGAACGCCGCGCCGCGCAGGCGGTGGATGCGCTGCGCCACGGCTGGCCGGTGGCGTTTGCGGGCGGGCCGGTTCTGCTGCCGGTCGAGACTGCCATCGCACAGGGGGCCTCCGCCCCGCGCATGCTGATCTCCGCCGCGCGCGCCGCGACGCTCAAACTCGCCAACCAGCGCGAGGCGGCGGTCCCGCACGCGCCGGTGCTGATTGCCGGGGGCGAGGACTTCACCCTGCGCGATGCCCTGCCGGTGGCCGATCCTGCCCTGGACCTTGGCAACCCGCTGAAAGGCCCGTTCAGGGCGGTCACGCTCGACTGGGCCGAAACCGCCGCCGCCGCGCTGGAACTGGCGCGGATTGCGGGGATATTGCCCGCCTTCCTCGTCGATCCGGTGGATGCGGGCGAGGCGGTGCCGGTCGCGCCAAGCGATCTCGCCGCCTATGCCGATGCCGGGCACTTGCGCATCGTCACCCGCGCCCGCCTGCCGGTTTCGGCCGCAGAGGATGCCGAGATCGTCGCCTTCCGCTCTGCCGCCGATCTGCGCGAGCACGTCGCGCTCATCATCGGCCGGCAATCGGGCGACCGCCTGCCGCTGGTGCGGCTCCATTCGGAGTGCCTGACGGGCGACATCCTCGGCAGCCTCAAGTGCGACTGCGGCCCGCAACTCGACGCCGCGCTCCATGCGATGGCGCATGAGGCGAAGGACTCAGGCGGATGGGGCGTGCTCCTGTATATGCGGCAGGAAGGGCGCGGGATCGGCCTCGTCAACAAGCTGCGCGCCTACCGCCTTCAGGATCAGGGCTTCGACACGGTCGAGGCCAACCAGCGCCTCGGCCTGCCCGACGAAGCGCGCGATTTTCCGGTGGCGGCGCGGATGCTGGAACTGCTGGGCGCGCGCACGATCCGGCTGCTGACCAACAATCCGGCGAAGGTCACCGCACTATCGGCGGCAGGCATCACGATCAGCGAGCGGGTGCCGCACCAGCTCCCCGAAAACCCGCACAACGCCCGCTATCTGGCGACCAAGCGCGACCGGTCGGGGCATCTGCTGATCTGAAGACGGTCGCGTGATCCGGCAGGCCGTGAACCGGTGGATGGTTGCGTCCGGTTTGCACACTCCCGGCCTGCAAGCGGACATTCTGGAAGCAAGCCCATATCAGCCAAAATCGTCACCCCAGCGAAAGCTGGGGCCTTGGGCGGCAAGCGCTGCACAATGGGGCCCCGGGTCCCAGCTTTCGCTGGGATGACGACAGGGCAACAATCGCCCACCTCCCGCCATTAACACGGCGCCCCCCGCCTTCCGCGCCGCCTAACGCTGCTCGTACTGCTTTAGCCCCGCTGCCAGACGATTGCCCTGCATCACGATGCGAGATCCCGTCCAGTCGGCGAAAAAGGTGGTCTGGCGGTTGAGGCCGGGGACGAAGCGGGCTTCGTTGTTCACCACCTGCAGGCCGTCCGAGGGGTGCAGCAGGTCTTCCGCCCCCAGCGCGATGAAGGCCGAGTAATTCTCCTTGTCGCGCCCCTGCACGAACCAGTTGTCGGCGATCCGGCCCACGCTGCCTGCGGGCAGATCGATCATGTAATTGGTGCCGCGCCCGTTCGCATCGTCGAAGCTGTTGCCTTCGATCACCACTTCGGTCGCACGCGCCTTGACGTAATGGCCGCCGGTGCCGCGTTCGAAGCGGCTTTCGCGCACCGTGAACGAGCCGTAATCGCCGATATAGAGCGAATGGGCGCAGCCCGCGTCGTTCTCGCAGGTGCCAAGGCCGGTGAAGGTCGAACGGGTGATGTAGATGCGCCCATTGGGGTCATTGCCGGTAAGGATGCCCTGCTGGCTGTCCTCGAACCGCGCATAGGCGACGTTCAGCGCCCCCTGTTCCAGCCGGATGCCGGCGCCGTTGCCATCGGCCACGCGCAGGTTGCTGAAGGTCAGCCCGCGCACTTCCGCGCCGGTGCCGCGCAGCACCAGCGCCGCCTTGCCCTCGCACGAACGGCCCGCAAAGGTGACGCTGCCGGGTTCTGCGGCTTCGTAGATGATGACGCCCTGTTCCTGCACCGCGCACTGGCGGTAGAGGCCCGGCGCGATGCGGATCGTGGCGCGGGCATTGCCGACGGCATTCACCGCTTCCTGCAAGGTCGCAAAGCTGCGCCCGTTTTCGACGATGGTGAAGGCTCCCGGCACCGGCTGGGCCTTGAGGGTCACAGCAGGCAAGGCCAGTGCGGCAGCCATGGCAAAAACGGCGGTGCGGGAGAGCGGAGCGGTATGGGTCATGGGCGCGATACTATCACGCGCGGTGCCCGCTGCCATGCGCTCCGGCAGGGGTGTGCCCATTTGGCACTTGGCGTTGGCGGGGTTGCATGGCTAAACCCCCGCAACCACGCCATCGACGAGAGGAGAACCCCGATGCGCAAGTCTGCCACTCTTGCCGCCCTGACCGCCGCCACGCTGGCGCTTGCCGCCTGCGGCAGTGCCGATGACGCCTCGACCGAAGCGAGCGCCGACACGGTCGAAATGCCCGCTGACGAGGCGCTGGCTCCGGTCACCGAAGAACCCGTGGCTGATCCCGCCGCGACCGCAACCGATGCTCCGGCCACCGATGCCGAAGCCGAGGCCACTGCCGAAAAGGCCGCCGATGCGGCTGCCGATGTCGCCGCCGAGGCCGCTGCCGCAGCGGCAGAGCAGTAAGGCTTGCCCGCCATGCGCCTGCTGATCGCCGCCGGACTTGCTGGCTTGCTTGCCGCATGCGGCAGCCAGGGCGCCAGCGCGCCCGGCGGGGTCAGCGAGGGCGAGGCCAAGGCGCTGGAGGAGGCGGCGGAAATGCTCGAAGAGCGCCGCCTGCCGCCCGAAGCCCTGCCGCCCGAAGCCGCCGAGGGCGCGGTGCCTGAAGAAATGACAGGCGACACCGCCGCTGACGCCAGCCAATAGCCGCGCGTCGACGCAGCGGCTTCCAGCACCAAGGATCCTGATGCCATGAATGCCCCCGCCACCATCTCCAGCGCCTCCACTCCGGGCATGGACGAGGACGTGTTCGAACAGTTTGCCGAACAGCTCACCCGCTATGTCCGCGAACGGCTGATCCCCGCCGAAGCGCAGGTGATCGCCGAAGACCGCGTGCCCGACGATATTCTCAAGGAAATGCGCGAGATGGGCCTGTTCGGCCTGACCGTGCCGGAAGAATATGGCGGCGCGGGGCTGAACCTGACGCAATATGCCCGCGTGGTGAACATCATGGCCTATGCCGCGCCCGCCTACCGTTCGATCTTCTCGATCAACGTCGGGATGTTTGCCAGCGCGCTGAAGAACGGCGCTACCGAGGCGCAAAAGGCCGAATGGTATCCGAAGATCGCCGAAGGCCGGATCGCCTGTTTCGGCCTGACCGAGCCGGGTTCGGGCAGCGACAGCGCGGGATTGCAGACCACCGCCGTGCCCGATCCCGACGGCAACGGCTGGATCCTCAACGGCACCAAGCGCTACATCACCAACGCCCCCCACGCCGATGTCGCGCTGATCATGGCGCGCACCAACAAGGAAGCCCTGCCCAAGAACGCGCATGTCAGCGCCTTTCTGGTGCCGATGGACACGCCCGGTGTCTCGCGCGGCTCGCCCGACCGCAAGATGGGGCAATCCGGCTCGCATATCTCCGACATCATGCTCGATGATGTGCGCGTGCCGGGCGATGCGCTGCTCGGCGGGGAGACCGGCAAGGGCTTTGTCTTTGCGATGAAGAGCCTCGACAATGGCCGCATTTCGGTGGGCGCGGCAGCGACCGGCTATGCCCGCCGGGCGCTGGACAGCGCGCTGCGTTACGCCAATGAACGCAAGGCCTTTGGCGAACCGATCGCGAACTTCCAGCTGATCCAGCAGATGCTCGCCGACAGCGAGATCGAGATCTACGCCGCCGAAGCGATGATGGCCGATGTCACTGCCCGCGCCGATCGCGGCGAGAACATCCTCGTTAAGGCCGCCGCCTTCAAGGTCTTCGCCAGCGAGATGTGCGGCCGCGTGGTCGATCGCGTGGTGCAGGTCTATGGCGGCGCGGGCTACCTTGCCGAATACGATGCCGAGCGGTTCTTTCGCGATGCCCGCATCTACCGCATCTACGAAGGCACGACCCAGATCCTCCAGCTCCAGATCGCCAAGCACATGCTGCGCGAGTGGAGGGAATTGAATTAAGGGAGAGCAGCGCCCACCCCGCTGCGACGAGCCAGCAGGCTGGCAAGTCTCGCTCCCCTCCCGCTTGCGGGAGGGGGTGGGGGTGGGTCCGAGACAATATGTATAACCTCCTCAACGACCTCTCCATCGTCGAAGTCTCCAGCTTCGTCGCCTCGCCCACCGCGGGGCTCTATTGCGCGCAGCTGGGCGCGGAGGTGATCCGCGTCGACCACAAGGCGGGCGGGCTCGATTACAACCGCTACATGCTGACCCGCGAGGGGCGCTCGCTCAGCTGGGAGAACCTCAACCGCGCCAAGAAATCGGTCGCGCTCGATCTGCAATCTCCCGAGGGGCGCGAGTTGCTGGTGGAACTGGCGGCCAAGGTCGGTCAGTGCATCACCAACCTGCCCGAACAGAGCTTCCTCAGCCACGCCGCAATGCAGGCAAAGCGCCCGGACATGATTTCCCTGCGCGTCATGGGCTGGCACGACGGGCGGCAGGCGATGGACTTCACCGTCAACGCCGCCGCGGGATACCCGCTGATGTGCGGGCCGGAAGACTGGGACCCCGCCACTGCCCCGCCGGTCAACCAGGTGCTGCCCGCATGGGATTTCATCACCGGAGCCTATGGCGCCTTCGCCATGCTCGCCGCGCTGCGCCACCGTGACCGCACCGGCGAGGGCAGCGAGGTCCGCCTGCCGCTGGGCGATGTCGCGATCGGGACGATGGCCAACGCCGGATTGCTCGCCGAGGTGCTCTATCGCGGGGGTGACCGCGAACGGCTCGGCAATGCGATCTGGGGCGCGTTCGGGCGCGATTTCCGCAGCCGTGACGGGGTGCGATTCATGGTCGCCGCGCTGACGCCCAAGCAGTGGAGCGGGCTGGTCAAGGCGTTCGGCGTGGCAGACAGCATCGCCGCGCTGGAGGCCGAGGTTGGTGTGCGCTTTGCCGATGGGGATACGCCCCGCTTCCGGCACCGCGCCGCGCTGTTCGCGCTGTTCCAGAGCGCGGCGGAGACGATGGACTATGCCACGCTCGAAGCGCGCATGGCCGCCGAAACCTGCACCTTTGAACGCTACCGCACCGCCTACGAGGCGGCGAACGACAGGCTACTGATCGCGGACAACCCGCTGTTCGGCCCGTCGCCCGCCAATCCGAGCGGCTTCGATTACCCCGCCACCCGCAGCTTCGCCAACCTGCCCGGACGCGAGGCCGGCGATCCGGCCCCTGCGCCCTACCTCGGCCAGCATTCGGAAGAGGTGCTGAGCGAAAAGCTGGGGCTGTCCTCCGGCACCATCGGCAAGCTGGTCGATGCGGGGACTGTGGCTCTTTCAGACAAGGAAACCCAATGACCAGACGCGCCGCCATCGTTTCGCCCCTGCGCACCCCGGTGGGCAAGTTCCTCGGCGGGCTTTCGAGCCTCAACGCGGGCCAATTGGGCGCGGTGATCCTCAAGGCGCTGATGGAGCGCAGCGGCATCGATCCGGCGCGGGTCGATGACGTGGTATTCAGCCAGGGCTATGGCAATGGCGAGGCGCCCGCGATCGGTCACTGGAGCTGGCTCGCGGCGGGCCTGCCCATCGAAGTCCCCGGCTTCCAGCTGGACCGGCGCTGCGGCTCGGGCGTGCAGGCGGTGGCGACCGCGGCGATGATGGTCGAGACCGGCATGGCCGATGTCGTGGTCGCGGGCGGGGTCGAATCGATGTCGAACGTCGAACACTACACCACCGACCTGCGCGGCGGGGTGCGGATGGGCGACATGACCCTGCACGACCGCCTCAGCCGCGGGCGCCTGATGAGCCAGCCGATCGAACGCTTCGGCGTGATCACCGGCATGATCGAGACCGCCGAGAACCTCGCCAAGGATTACGGCATCACCCGCGAGGAAGCCGATGCCTTCGCGGTGCGCAGCCACCAGAACGCGGCAAAGGCGTGGGCCGAGGGCAAGTTCGCGCAGCAGCTTGTCCCCGTGGCGATCCCGCAGCGCAAAGGCGATCCGGTGATCTTCGACCATGACGAAGGCTACCGCGCCGATGCGTCGATGGAGACGCTCGGCAAGCTTGCCGCAATCGACCTGAAGCGCGATCCCGCCGCCATCGTCACCGCCGGCAATGCCAGCCAGCAGAACGATGCGGCCGCCGCCTGCCTTGTGGTCGCGGAAGACAAGCTGGAGGAGCTGGGCCTCACCCCCATGCTGTGGTTCGGCGGCTGGGCAGCGGCGGGCTGCGATCCCTCGCGCATGGGCATCGGCCCTGTGCCTGCGGTCGAGCGGCTGTTCGAACGGCGCGGCTATTCGTGGGACGATATCGGGCTGGTCGAATTGAACGAGGCCTTCGCCCCGCAGGTGCTCGCGGTGCTCAAGGGCTGGGGCTGGAGCGCGGACGATTCCCGCCGCGAGATCCTCAACGTCAATGGTTCGGGCATTTCGCTGGGCCACCCCATCGGCGCGACCGGCGGGCGTATCCTTGCCGACATGGCCCATGAAATGCACCGGCGCGGGGTGCGCTACGGGCTTGAGACCATGTGCATCGGCGGCGGTCAGGGGATCGCGGCGGTGTTCGAGCGCGCCCAATGAGCTTCGCGGCGTGGATCGGGCGCGAACAGCGCGCCACGGATCGCCTTGACGAGGGGCTGGCGGCGCGCTGGCTGGCGACCTTCGATCTGCCGCGCCCGCATCCGCCAATCATGCCGCAGGGCATCCATTTTGCGCTCTGCACGCCGCAGGCTCCCACCGCCACGCTGGGCGAGGACGGGCATCCGGCGCGGGACGACAGCGCCGACAGCTTCCTCCCGCCCTTTCCCATGCCGCGCCGGATGTGGGCCTCCTCCAAGATCGCCTTTCACGCCCCCATCGCCATCGGCGCCGTTGTCGAGCGCACCAGCCGCGTTGCCGCGATCAGCGAGAAGGAGGGCGGCTCCGGACGGCTCGCTTTCGTCGATGTCGAGCACATGACCCGCGCCAACGGCACCGTGGCGGTGATCGAGACGCAGACGCTGGTCTATCGCGAGGCGGCCGCGCCCGATGCGCCGCTATCCCCGCCCCCGCCGGGCGAGGGGGCGTTCGATCCTGCGGCGTGGGAGGCGACCCGCACTCTCACCCCCGATGCGCGGCTGCTGCTGCGCTATTCGGCGCTGACCTTCAACACCCACCGCATCCACTACGATGCGCCTTACGCGCAAGCCGTGGAGCGCTATCGCGGCCTCGTCGTCCACGGCCCGCTGACCGCCAGCCTGCTGCTGCAACTGGCAGCGCAGGAGCTGGGTGAAAACCGCCTGCGCAGCTTTGCATTCCGCGGCCTTTCCCCCGCCATCGCGGGCGAGCCGCTGCATCTGGCGATGAAGCGGGGCGAGGCCGGTTATGACCTCGCCGCCTTTGCCGCCGATGGCCGGCAGGTGACGGCGGCCACCGCCCGCTGAACAGCCTCTCCCCGCGGTGGGGAGAGGCCGCTCGCATCAGCCGAAAGCCGGGCGATAGTTGCTTTCGCCCCAGTCCTGCCGCTTGGTCCATGCGCCCATCGGCTCCAGCTTGCCTTCAAGCTCGGGGAAGCGCTCGTAAACGTGGTCCATATCGACCGCGAAGGGCCGGGTGGGAGCATCGTTGTTGTATTCGTAGAAGGCCTGAATGCCCTTGGCGAAATCCTCGCGCATTTCGGCCGGCATCGAATCGCCCGCCGCCTCGACCAGATAGCGGCCGAATTCCTCCGGCGTGCAGGGATCATATGCGATCTCTTTGCCCAGCGCTTCGGACAGGTATTGCGTCACCTGCTTGCCGACCAGCCGCTCCGGCCCGCCGATATTGAGCCACGCGCCCTCCATGTCGGGCCGCTCGAGGCTCGCCAGCATGAAGCGGGCGACATCGTCGAGGCTGATCCAGTTGGCTTCGAGATTGGGGTTGTGCGGATAGACGTAGCGCCCTTCGTTGACGATGAAGGGCCGCGCCCAGTTGGTCAGCAGGTTGTCCATGAACAGCACGCTCCCGAACACCGTCCCCGGCGCGCCCGAACGCCACAGGGCGTTGATGCCGCGGGTGTTTTCGCCATAGGTGAAGGGATCGCCGGGCTTGTCGGGAATCCAGCTGGAGGTGTTCCACACCACGCGCTTGACGCCCAGATGCGCGGCGACCTTGCCGACCTCGCCGATCAGATAGGCACGATCGGCGCGGGCCTGCAGCGGGTGGGTGTAGAAGATGTAGTCGCTGCCTTCGAGCGCGCTTTCGAAGGTGGAGGTATCGTAGAGGTCCATCGGTCGCACCTCGACCCGCTCGATCCCTTCGACCGGCGCGCCCTCCAGCGCATCCGGACGGCGCGAGATGGCGCGCACGTCGTATCCTGCGGCCAGCGCCTGACGCACCTGCGCCAGCCCCTGCCGCCCGCTCGCGCCGATAACCGTGATGAGTGCCATTGTTCCTCTCTCCCTCGTGTTCTTGTGCCGGGAGACTAGGAAGCCACCCGCCCCCTCGCACCGCGCCAAAGTGATAGCGGGGGGCTTGGCGGCCCTAGCGAAAAGGCGGGGTTGCCGTAGCGGCGTGACCGCCGGACAGTGGCGGGATGGACAACCGCATCTGGCGCATCGCCCGCCGCCCCGAAGGCACCGATTTCGCCAGCGCGCTGGAACTGGTCGATGCGCCGCTTGCCCCGCTGGGCGAGGGCGAGATCCGCATCCGCAACACCCATCTTTCGATGGATGCCGGCACGCGCATGTGGCTGACCAGCCGCGAGGATGGCTACCAGCCGCCCCTGCCGCTGGGCGGGCCGATGACGGGGCTGGTGCTGGGCGAAGTGATGGAAAGCCGCGCCGATGGCTTCAGAGCGGGCGATCTGGTGCGTGCCTTCGGCCAGTGGGCCGATGTTTCCACGGTGGACGCGGTGATGTCCGGCGCGATTGTGCTCGATCCCTCGGTCGCTGACCGGCGCGCGTGGTTCGGCCCGCTCGGCATGAACGGCTGGACCGCGCTGTGGGGCGTGGAACAGACCGGCGCGGCGAAGGCGGGGGAGCGGGTGCTGGTCTCTGCGGCAGCGGGCGCAACCGGGATTCTGGCGGTGCAGATCGCGAAACTGCTCGGCTGCGAGGCGTGGGGCATCGCGGGCGGGGCGGCGAAGTGCGCTTACCTGACGCAGGACCTCGGCATCGCGGGGGCGGTCGATTACAAGGCGGCGGATGTGGGGGCGCAACTGGACAAGGCCGGCGGCTTCGATGTCTATTTCGACAATGTCGGCGGTCCGCTGCTCGATGCGGTGCTCACCCGCATGAACCACTATGGCCGCATCTCGGTGTGCGGATTGCTGGCCGATTACACCGCCGGCACCCGCACCAGCCCCCGCGAATTCGATCAGGTGCTGATGCGGCGGCTCCGGATCGAGGGGTTTTTCTCGCCCGATTTCATGCACGAAGGCCCCGCCCTCACTCGCCGCTTGCGGGCATGGACCGAAAGCGGCGCGCTGGTGATGCCCTATGACGTGACACAGGGCCTCGAAAACACCCTCACCGCCTATGCCAAACTGTTCACCGGCGCGAATATCGGCAAGGTGATCGTGGAGCTGAACCCATGACCGGCACGCTCGAAGACCGCGAGGCGATCCGCGACATTCTCGCCGCCTATGCCCATGCCATCGACCGGCGGCGCTGGGGGATGATGGAGCGGCTGTTCCACCCGGACGCGACCTTCCGCTTCGGGGTGATCGAAGGCGACTGGCGCGGCTTCGTGGAGCAGGCCCGCGCCGTGATCGACCCCTGCCTTGCGACCCAGCACCAGCTGGGCCAGACGATCTTCGGTTTTGACGGGCCGGATACCTGCCACACCGAAACCTACATGACCGCGATGCACACCATCCCCCCCGGCTACCCGCTGGCGGCGGTGTTTCCGGACAAGGGCGTGATCTATTCCGCCATCGTCGCGGGGCGATACGTGGACCGGCTCGAGAAGCGTGGCGGCCCAAACGGGGCGGAGTGGCGGCTCGCCCAGCGCACGGGGCTTTACGACTGGCGCGAATTCCGGGTGGTGGAGGGCGTGGACCTCTCCGACACGCCGGAGGGCGCGGCGGGATACCATGACGCGCGCGATCCTTCGACGGCGGCAGTGCGGCGGTGGCTGGGCTGATCTCCCCTCCCGCTTGCGGGAGGGGTCGGGGGTGGGCCTGTCACACGGCTCGCTTTGCTCGCGCCCACCCCTAGCCCCTCCCGCAAGCGGGAGGGGGACTTCACCGCCGGATCGCAAACACCCCGCTCATCGTCGCAATCTGCTCGTCCCCGCGCCATACCCCGCCCGAACAATAGGCGGTGCGCCCGCCCAGCCGGTCGATCCGCACGCGGGCTTCCAGCCAGTCTCCCAGCCGCGCCGCCGACAGGTAATTGACCGTCAGCGTCACGGTTGACGGCGCAAGGCGGGGGCGTTCTGCATCATAGACCGCGTGGGAAAGCGCCACATCGGCGAAGGTCGAGAGCACCCCGCCGTGGGCTGCGTCCTGATAGTTGATGTGGTGGGGGCAGATAAGGAGGCCGACAACACGCACCCCCTCCACCGCAGGGCCGAGGTAATACGGCCCGCCATGGTCGAGAAAGCCCGGCGTGAAGCCAGCCGGTTCGAAGCCTGAAGGAACATCCATCCCGCCACCCTACCCCGCACCGCGTCGCCATGCCCGCTATGAATTGTGCCAATGACAGGCGCAGCCTTGCGCGGTATCCCCTCGCGCCATGGGAGAGACAACAGCACTGGCCGCAGAAAGCTTCTGCGACGTCGTCCGCGAACACGCCCGCGTGTCTGGCGAGGTGATCGCCTTCACCTATGCGGGCGAGGAGTTGAGCTTCGCCGAGATCGACGCAGGCGCCGACCGGGTGGCGAACGGCCTCGTCGCGCTGGGCGTCAAACCGGGGGACCGCGTCGCCTTCCTCGGCAGGAACCACCCGCTCTATTTCGAGGCCTTCCTTGGCGCGAACCGCGTGGGCGCGGTGATGACGCCGGTCAACTGGCGGCTGGCCGCGCCCGAAGTCGCCTATGTGCTCGACAATTCCTGCGCCAAGGTGGTGTTCGTGGGAGAGGGGTTTGCCGAGGTGCTCGCGCAAATCCGGCCCGATTGCCCCCATGTCGAGCAGGTGATCGGCATCGACGCGCCCGATTACCCCGGTACCGATTACCGCACCTGGCGCGATGGCTTTGCGGCCACGCCCCCTGCCCACCGCGTCCGCGCCGAAGACGACGCGCTCCAGCTTTACACCTCGGGCACCACCGGCAAGCCCAAGGGCGCGGTGATCACCCACGGATCGCTGCTCTCCAGCCGCGATGGCACCGCGGCGGGTGACCAGATGCGCCAATGGCAGGAACCGATCCCCGGCGATGTCACCCTGCTCGCCATGCCGTGCTTCCACATCAGCGGCACCGGCACCGGCATCGGCACGCTGGTGGCGGGGACCAATTCGATCGTCCTGCCCGAATATGATCCGACCAAAGCGCTCGATCTGATCGCCAATTACAACATCTCGAAGATCTTCCTCGTGCCCGCCGCGCTGCAGATCCTGCTCAATCACCCGAAGGTGGGCGAGGTCGATTTCAGCCGCCTCAAATACATCACCTACGGCGCCTCGCCGATCCCGCTCGAACTGATGCGCGAGGCGATCCGCGTGATCGGTTGCGGTTTCGTGCAGATGTACGGGATGACCGAGACCAGCGGCACCATCGTCGCACTCGATCCTGAAGACCACGTGCCCGAAGGATCGGTGCGGATGCGGAGCGTCGGCAAGCCGCTCGCCGGGGTCGAGATCAAGGTGATCGATGAGGCGGGCAACGAAGTCCCCGCAGGCACCGTGGGCGAGATTGCCACGCGCTCGAACAAGAACATGCGCGGCTACTGGAACAACCCCGATGCCACCGCCGCCACCATCGACAAGGATGGCTGGCTGCGCACCGGCGATGCGGGCTATCTCGACGAGGACGGCTATCTCTACATCCACGACCGGGTGAAGGACATGATCATCTCCGGCGGGGAGAACGTCTATCCCGCCGAGGTCGAAAACGCGCTCTATTCGCACCCCAAGGTGGCAGATGTGGCGGTGATCGGCGTGCCCGATGCCAAATGGGGCGAAGCGGTGAAGGCCTGCGTGGTGGTGAAGCCGGGCGAGACCCTGACCGAGGCCGAACTGATCGCCCACGCCCGCACGCTGATCGCGGGTTACAAGTGCCCCAAATCGGTCGATTTCATCCCCGCCCTGCCGAGGAACCCTTCGGGGAAAATCCTGCGGCGCGAGCTGCGCGCACCCTATTGGGCGGGGAAAGACCGGGCGGTCAATTAGCCGCCAGCTCTGCCAGCCCGATCAGCTCCACCCGGCATTCCGCATCGGCGAGCGCCGCCACGACCGAGAAGGCGACGAACCCCGGCTCGCCCAGATGCGCGGCTACGGCGGCCGCTTCCGCATCGGTGATCGCGGTGTGTTCGAACGGCATCCGCCGCGCATAGGCGAGGCAAGCCCGCGTGCCTTCATCAAGGCTGCTTTCGTCGGGTGCGGCTGCCATGCCGTGCACCCCCGCCACCGCCTGCCGGACCAGCGCCAGCAAGGCGGGATCGAGCGCTGCCTCTGCGTGTCCGCGAAAGGCGGCGTAGTGCCCAGCCAGCACCGGATTGCCCGCCAGCGCGGCCACCAGCGGCCCGCCGCTCATGCCGCAGCCTCCGGCTCTTTCGGGGTGGGCAGCACGGTGCGGTCCATTTGCTCCGGCTCCAGCCCCAGCGTGATCAGCGCCTTGGCGAGCGCGAGGAACAGCGTCACCCCCAGCCCCAGTTCGGCGATCTGCTCCGGCGCGAGATGGCGCTGCAAGGCGGCCTTCGCATCGCCGGTCAGCAGATCGGGATCGTGGATCAGCGCGTCGGTGAATTTCAGCACTGCCTTTTCGGCATCGGTCAGCCGCGCCGAGGCTTCGTAACCATCGGTGATATCGTCCACCACCTCCTCGCCCAGCCCCTGCGCCACCGCCTTGTCGAAACGGACATTGCGGCAGAACCCGCATTGGGTGACGCGGGCGTTGCGCATCCGCGCCACTTCCTTAATCCGCGCCGCCAGCACATCGGAATCCCAGAAACGGCCATAGAGCGCGGCAAAGCTCGCCGCGATGGCGGGCTGGTGGGCCAGCACCGTGCCGAAATGCGCCGGCTGCCCGGCAATGGCCGATGATACGCGGGGGATGGTGGACATGGGGCCTCTCCTTACATCACGCGGTAATCGGGGTGCCCGCTGGCGATGATCTGCAACACCGGCAGCGGCAATGCCGGGTCGGGCGTGTTCGGGGGCTGGTTTTCGAGCGGGGTCTTCCAGTCCATGATGTAGCGGCGGGCCGCGATCCGCCACTCGCCTGCCCGCCGTTCGAATTCATCGAGATAGCGCCCGCCGTAAAGCCCGCCCGACCAGCTGCCGTCCTCGGCCTGGCGGATGCCGGTGGCAAAGCCGTAGCATTCGACGCTCGCCCGGTCCGCGCCATGGAACGCGATCGAGGGCGCGGACAGGAAATGCCAGCGCCGCTGGCTGGCGCGCTCGATGGCCATCACCACCGGAATGAAATCCGCCGCAGCGCCGGTGAAAAAGCCGTAATCGACCGGCGCATCGGGCCAGAAACAGCGCGCCTGCCCTTCATCATCCAGCCAGTCGAGCGTGCGCGAATAGCGTTGCAGCACATCGGCAATCGCCTGCCGGTCGAGCAGTTGCTGCAAGCCTGCCTCGTTGCCCATGCGCGCTCTCCCCGTGCCGCTTAGCGAATCCGCCAATTGCTGGTGCGGCCCTTGTCCCGCAGCCTTGGCGTCGCGGGAACGGGCGAAAATGCCAGTGCCGGCGCAGGAGGGGCTTTGATGAACACGCCGCAGATCAACCTGTTCGATCCCGAGCTGCAACAATGCCCCTATGCCGCCTACCGGCAGCTGCGCGACGAGGCGCCGGTCTACAACATCCCCGGCACGCAGATTTTCGTCGTCACCCGTTATGACCACGTGCGCGAGGTGCTGATGGACCCGCAGCGCTTCCCCTCCGCCGCCGCCAATGAACTGATGCGCGCCAGCCCCGTCGATATGGAGCGCGGGCGCAAGGTGGCCGAGCGCTTCAGGGAGAAAGGCTGGCTCCCCGCGCCGACGCTTGCCGGGCGCGATGACCCGAACCACAAGCAGATGCGCGCGATGTTCAACGAGGCGTTCAAGCCCAGCCGCATCAAGGCAATCGACCCGCGCGTCGAAACCCTCGCCTACGAGCTGATCGACGAATTCGTGGAGGATGGCCGCTGCGACTGGGTGCGCCAGTTCTGCGTGCCCCTGCCGCTGTTCATCATCGGCGAACAGATGGGCGCCAAGCGTGAGGACATGTGGCGGATCAAGGGCTGGACCGACGCCTTTTTCCACCGCATTTCGATGATGCTGCCCGAAGACAAGCACCTCGAAATGGTCGACCGCGAAATCGAGGCGCAGCATTACTTCCAGCCGATCTTCGAACGCCTGCGCGAGGAGCCGGACGGCAGCCTCATCAGCGTCCTCGTCAACACCGTGATCGAAGGCTGGGGCCGTCCGCTGAACGACAACGAGCTCCACGCCGAGATGATGGCCGACACCTTCGTGGGCGGCAGCGAGACCACCACCAACGCGCTCGCGGCGGGCATGAAGCTGCTGATCGAGAACAAGGATGTGTGGGTGAAGCTGAAGGCCGATCCCGAGCGCTACATGCGCAATTTCGTCGAGGAGGTGCTCAGGCTCGAAAGCCCGGTGCAATCGCTGATGCGCTTCACCCACAGGGATGTGGAGCTGGACGGGGTGACGATCCCCGCAGGCTCGGTCGTCAACGTCCGCTACGGCGCAGCGAACCGCGATGAACGCTTCTTCGAATGTCCCGAAAAGCTCGATCTGGATCGCCCCAAGGCGGGCGCGCACATGGCCTTCGGGTCCGGCACGCACCACTGCCTCGGCGCGCCGCTCGCCCGGCGCGAGCTGACCTGGGGCTTTCAGGCGGTGGTCGACCGGTTCGAGGACATGTGGTTCGCCGAAGGGCAGAACGATTTCCGCTACCACCCGCACTTCCTGCTGCGGTCATTGAAGCAGCTGAACATCGAGTTTGTGGCGAAGAGATAGCCTCTTTCGTCATTGCGAGGAGCCGAAGGCGACGAAGCAATCCATGGCCTGAGGTTGGACGCCAAAACGACCGGATCGAGAGCCGCGACGAACGGTTCATGGATTGCTTCGCTACGCTCGCAATGACGAACTAGGCGTTCCCCCCGGCCGCCGCCCGCCCCGCCAGATAGCCGAAGGTCAGCGCCGGGCCGAGCGTCCCGCCCGCGCCTGCGTAAATGCCCCCCGTCGGGCAGGCGATGGCATTGCCCGCGCCGAACAATCCGGCGATGGGCGCGCCGTCATGGCCCAGCACGCGGCCCGCGCCGTCCGTCCTCGGCCCGCCATTGGTGCCGAGCAGGCCTGAGGCAATCTCCACCGCATAGAACGGCGCCTGCCGAAGCGCGCCGAGCGTGACGGCGGTGCCCTCGCGCGAGCGGTCACCGTAGAAATGGTCATAGGCGCTGGTCCCGCGCCCGAAATCGGGATCGTGGCCTGCATCGGCATGGGCGTTGAAACGCGCCACGGTTTCGCTCAGCACCGCGCCGTCGATGCCGATCTGCGCGGCCAGCCCTTCGAGGCTTTCGGCACGCATCACCCAGTCGGGGATCGGCTGCCCCGGCATCCGCGTCCCCAGCGGATAGCGCGCCGCATATTGCGCGTCGAAAATCAGGTATGCGGGCAGGTTGAGGTAATCGTAACTGGCCGGATCGAACTGGTGGAACACCCCGCCCAATGCCGAATAATTCGCCGCCTCGTTGCAGAAGCGCCGCCCGCTGCGGTTGACCATGATGGAGTGCGGCACGGTGCGTTCGATCAGGATGATCTGGGCGCGCTGGTGCCCGCTGGCCCACGGCGCGTCGGGGGTGACAAGCGTGGGCGCCCACCATGCGCTGGTCATGTTGCCCAGCTTCGCACCTGCCGCCATTGCCAGTTTCAGCCCCTCGCCCGTGGCGGTCGGCGGGCTGGCGGGTGCGGTCACGGGGCCGCGCAGGAAGGTCTGGCGCAGGTCTTCGTCCCATTCGAACCCGCCGGTGGCGATCACCACCCCGCGCCGCGCCCTGATGGTGACAGGGACGCCGCCCTGCTCTCCCTCGATCCCCGCAATCCGCCCGCCTTCGTGCAGCAGGCGGCGGGTGGTGAGGCCCAGCAGCGGCGCGATCCCGCGTGTCAGGCAGGCTTTCAGCAACCGCGCCACCATCGCCTGCCCGAACCCGCATTGCCGCGCTGCCATGCGCTGCCCCAGCACTTCGGGCGGCGGAGTCGCGGTGGCTCCGCCAAGCGGCGTTTCGCGCAGCATCAGCGGCTTGGGTTCCTCGATCGC
This sequence comes from Erythrobacter sp. RANMB8, assembly GCF_056848235.1. Lineage (NCBI taxonomy): Bacteria > Pseudomonadati > Pseudomonadota > Alphaproteobacteria > Sphingomonadales > Erythrobacteraceae > Erythrobacter > Erythrobacter sp. RANMB8. The sequence continues at coordinate 156,620 of NZ_JBREHG010000005.1, read as the reverse complement.
GTAGATTTTCGCGGCCCATTCGCCCAGCGCATCGAGAGCGAACAGATCATGGTCGAGCGCGCGCGACCCCTGCGGCTTCGCGCCGGGACGGTCGAGATAATAATCGGGATAGCCCGGCAGCACCGCCACCTTCAGCGCATCGATGCTTTCGAGAAAGGCCAGCGCTTCCGGCCCCCGGTCGACGAAGGCCTCCAGCGTCTCGTCCACCACATCGCCGTGATCAAGGCTGCGGAAATAGGCGAGCGCTTCCTCGCGGCTGTCAGCCAAGCCGGCGGCGCGCATGCGGGGATTGTCCGCGACCCAGATCACCCCGCCCGATATGGCCGAGGTGCCGCCGATGCGGTCCCACTTTTCGATCAGCGCGACGCTCGCGCCCGCTTCGTGGGCTGCCAGCGCCGCGCTCATGCCCGCTGCGCCTGTCCCAAGGATAATGACATCGACTTCGCTCATGCCGGGATTAGACGCCGTGCGTGACCCCGGCGGCAACCCGTCATTTTGGCAAGGTGCGTTTGTGCCGCCCCTCCCCTACTCGTCATTGCGAGGAGCCGCAGGCGACGCGGCAATCCATGGCCCACCCTCCGCGATTGCGCGCTTCGGTCCATGGATTGCTTCGCTTCGCTCGCAATGACGAGGAAGGGCTGAACATTATGAAACTCGAAGGCAAAATCGCCGCGATCACCGGGGGCACGGCGGGCATGGGACGCGGGATCGCCGAGGCTTTCCTTGAAGAAGGCGCAAAGGTCGCGCTGTTCGCCCGCAACCCCGAAAAGGGCGCAAAGGTGCTGGAGGAACTGGGAGCGGGCGACAACGCGATCTTCGTGGCGGGCGATGTGATGGAGCAGGCCGACCTCGAAGGCTTCATCGACCGGACCATCGCCCATTTCGGCACGCTCGACATCCTCGTGAACAATGCGGGCGGCGCGGGGGATTTGCAGCCGCTGGTCAACCTGTCCGATCACGCCTTTGACGAGGCGATGAAGTGGAATGTCTATTCGACCTTCTGGGCCACCCGCCGCGCGCTGCCCACCATGCTCGCCAAGGGTGACGGGCGGATCATCAACATCTCCAGCATGGAGGGCAAGCATGGCAAGCCGGTGCTGACCGCCTACTCCGCCGCCAAGCACGCAGTGAACGGCATGACCAAGAGCCTTGCGCGCGAAGTCGGGCCGCAAGGCGTCACCGTCAACGCGATCTGCCCCGGCCTCGTCATCACCGACATCATCAGGAACAACGGCCCCGCCACCGCCAAGGCAATGGGGATGGAGCTGGAAGAGATGATCGAACTCTTCGCGCAGGAAGCCGCGATCAAGCGGCCCAACGAGGTCGAGGAAATCGCCGCCGTCGCGGTGCTGCTGGCGAGCAAGGCGGGGGCAGGGATCACCGGCGCGCAGATCAGCGTGGACGGCGGAACGGCGCAATATTGAGGGGTTTAGGTCGCTCTAGACCCCCTCTAGACCCCTTCTAGACCCCTTCTAGGCCCCTTTTCGCGCAGTTTCCGCCAATGTTTCACGTGAAACATTGGCGGGAAATCCGGCTTACTGCTGCAACTTCGCCATGGCTGCGCCGACCGCTGCGGCTACGTCTCCGGCCTGCGGATTGCCGCGCATGATCAGGCCCCCGTTGGGCTGGATATTCGCGCCGGTGACATAGGCGGTATCGGTGCACAGCCACAGGCAGGCATAGGCGACATCGTCCACCGTGTTCAGCCGCCCCATCGGGTAGCGCGGCAGGAAGGCATCGGTCAGCCCCGGCACCTGAAAGCTCTCGTGCGTCATCGGGCTGTCGGTAAAGGCGGGGGAGACGGTGTTGGCCTTGATCCCCAGATGCCCGTAATCATTGGCAACGCACTCGATCAGCGCCTCGCTGCCGCGCTTGGTGCCGATATAGGCGGCGTGGTTGGTGATGATCGCCTTGGTGGTGGCAGACGACAGGCTGATCAGCGAACCGCCGGTCGGCTGCTGCTGGCTCATCACCCGCACGAAGGCCTGCAGGAAGTGGTGCACACCCTTGAACTGGAGATCGACGATCGCGTCGAGCTGTTCCTCGGTGATCTCCTCAAGGCTGGCGAGCAGGCCCCAGCCGGTGGTGTTGATCGCAATATCGACCCGGCCGAAGGTGTCCCGCGCCTTGTCCGCCATGGCGTTGACCTCGGCGCGGCTGGTGATGTCGCACAGGGCAAACTCGCCGCCGATCTCGCTGGCGAGCGCGGCGAGCGGGGCTTCCTTGCGCCCCGCCACCATCACCCTCGCGCCTTCCCTGGCGAACAGGCGGGCGATGGCCTGGCCCATGTTGCCCTCCGATGCCGCGCCCAGCACCACTGCGGTCTTGCCCTGCAATTGTCCCATCATGTCTCTCCTCTGCCCGGCGATTACCACGGGCGATGCTGCCTCCACCCTTCCCAAAAGTGGGCATTGTCCCGCGCCTGCCCGCGCCTGATAGCGGGGCAATAGTCACGGGGAGAGCGCAGGCATGTTCACAGGACCGCTGGAAGATCGCGTCGCGATTCAGGAATTGAACGGCACCTATGCCGATGGCGTGGTGCGGTTCGATGCCGATACCTGGGCAAGTGTCTGGGCCGATGATGCCGACTGGGATCTGCTGGGCCACCAAACCAAGGGCAAGGAAGCGATCGTCGCCTTCTGGAACGGGGCGATGGGCGGATTGGAGGCGGTGAGCTTCCACTGCGTGCCCTGCATGATCGCAGTCACCGGCGACACCGCCCGCGCCCGCGTGCAGACGCAGGAGATCCTCAAGCCCAAGGAGGGCAAGGCGCGCCATGTCGGCGGGCTTTATGAAGACACGCTGGCGAAGATTGGCGGGCGCTGGGTGTTCACCAGCCGGGTGTTCAGGATCGTCGCAGAATTCGGAGTGGAAGGCTGACCATGGCAAAGATTGTTATCTCCGCGCAGATCGACCTCGATCCGGCGCAGCGCGATGAAGCCCTGCGCTCCGCTCGCCCGCATATCGAGGCCGCGCTCGCCGAAAAGGGCTGCATCCACTACGACTGGAGCGCCTGTTCGATGAACCCCGCCCGCGTCAACGTGTTCGAGGAATGGGAGAGCGAGGAAGACCTCGCCGCCCACTTCCGCGATCCGGCCTATACCGGAATGCGCGATCACATCGGGCAGTTCGGGATCACGGCGGCGGTCAGCAAGAAGTATCGCGTCGACGCCGAAGGGCCGGTCTACAATGCCGAAGGGCAGGCGACCGAGGCCTTTGACTAGGCTTCTCGGCGCGATCCTCGCCGGCGGACAGGCGCGGCGCTTCGGCAGCGACAAGGCGCAGGCGCTTTATCAGGGCACCCGCCTGATCGACCGCGTCGCGGCGGCGCTTTCGGCCCAGTGCGCGAGCGTTGTGGTGTGCGGGCGCGAGGAACCGGGGTTCCGCTGCATTCCCGACTGGCCCGAAGCGGGGCTCGGCCCGCTCGGCGGACTGGCGGCGGCGCTGCATCACGCGCGAAAGGCGGGCTTTTCCCATGTCCTGTCCACGGGCGTGGACGCGCCCGACCTGCCGCTCGATCTGGCGGAGGCCCTTGCAGGAGAAGGTGCCGCGATTGTCGAAAGCCAGCCGGTGGTCGGGCTTTGGCCGGTGGCAGTGCTGCCCGTGCTGGAAGCCTTCATCGCTGGGGGTGGCCGCTCGCTTTACCGCTGCGCCGATGCGCTCGGCGCAAGGCGGGTGGAGCTTCCCGCGCCGCTGATGAACGTCAACCGGCCTGAGGATCTTGACCCACCCCGCTGCGACTAGGCTCACCTTCGGTTCGCCAAGTCTCGCTCCCCTCCCGCTTGCGGGAGGGGCTGGGGGTGGGTCCCCGAAGGGTTCTAAAGCTTCAGCAGCTGCTTGCCGCGGTTCTGCCCGCTGAACAGGCGTTGCAGCGTCACCGGCGCGTTCTCGAAACCGTGCTGGATGTCTTCCTGATACTTGAGGCTGCCGTCCTTGACGAAGCCTTCGAGCCGCTTGCGGATGCCGGGGAATTCGCTCGCCCAGTCGAGCACGATGAAGCCCGCCATGGTGCCGCGCCGGAACACGAGGTTGAAGTAGTTCTCCGGCCCGGCGGGAAGCGTGCCGGTTTCATAGCGACTGATCCCGCCGCAGATCACCACCCGCGCGCCGGTGGCGATGCAGGCGAGCATGTCATTCAAAATCTTGCCGCCGACATTGTCGTAGATCACGTCCACGCCGCGGGGGCAGAGTTCGCGGATCTGCGCCTTCACATTGCCCGCCTTGTAATCGATCGCGGCGTCATAGCCGGCCTCGCGCACCAGCCAGTCGCACTTGTCCTGCCCGCCTGCGATGCCGACCACGCGGCAGCCGGCAATCTTGGCGAGCTGGCCGACGATGCTCCCCGTCGCGCCTGCCGCGCCCGAAACCAGCACGGTATCGCCCGCCACGGGCTTGCCGACCTTGAACAGCCCGCAATAGGCCGTCAGCCCGGTGGTGCCGAGCACCGACAGAACGGCGGTGGGCGACAGATCGGTTTCGACCTTCGTCAGCTCCTTGCCGTCGGTGACCAGCCACTCGGTCCAGCCGGTGGTGCCGAACACCATGTCGCCGACCGCGAAGCGCCCGCCGTTGCTGGCCACCACCTCGGCAATCCCGCTGCCGCGCATCACGTCGCCGATGTTCATCGGGGCGACGTAATCGGCGATGTTCTCCATCCAGCCCTTCTGCGCCGGGTCAAAGCCGAGATAGTGCACCTTCAGCAGCATCTCTCCCGGCGCGGGGTCGGGCAGCCGGGTTTCGACCAGCCGGAAATCATTGTCGATTGCGATCCCGCGGCCGCGCGGGTGACCGTTCAAGAGCCATTGGCGGGTGGTGGTGGGCATGGGGGCGTCTCCTCAGGTTCGCCTGCCCTATTGCGGGCGCGCGGCGCGGCTCTCCACGGACAAAAGTATCAGTCGAGCGCCGCGCCCCCTGTGGTAGTTTCACTGCCTCAAGGAGAGAGACGATGGGCGCCCAGACTCACAAGACTTTCTGCCGCTTCTGCCATGCCAACTGCGCGATGGAAGTCGATGTCGAAAACGGCAAGGTGATCGAGGTGCGCGGCGATCCCGACGATCCGGCCTATGGCGGCTACACCTGCATGAAAGGCCGCGAGCTGCCGGACAGCCACAATTCGGAAAACCGCCTGCATCACTCGCTGGTGCGCAATGCCGACGGCAAATTTGTCGAAACCCCGATGCCCGAGGCACTGGCCCATGTCGCGAGCGAACTGCGCCGGATCATCGACACCCATGGCCCCCATTCGGTGGCGGTGTTCATGGGATCGGGGGGCTTCCAGAACTCCGCAGCGATGGCGGCTTCGCTCAGCTTCGCGAACGCGGTGGGCAGCCGCAATTTCTACACCTCGGTGACGCTCGATCAGCCCGCCAAGGTGTTCACCACCGCGCGTTACGGCAAGTGGATGGCGGGACCGAACACCTTCAGCGAAAGCGATGTCGCGCTGTTCATCGGCAACAACCCGATCGTGTCGCACTATGCGCCGGTCGGCGGGGTGCCGCCCTTCAGCCCCTCGCGCCGCATTCGCGACAAGAAGGCGGAAGGGCTGAAGCTGATCGTCGCCGACCCGCGCGAGAGCGATGTGGCGCGGCTGGCCGACATCTACCTGCCGGTAAAGCCGGGCGAGGATCCGGCGATGCTGGCGGGGATGCTCAACGTGATCATTTCCGAAGGGCTCTACGACCGCAATTTCGTCGCCCTCCACGTGGATGGCTTCGACGAACTGGCCGAAGCGGTGAAGGCTTTCCCGCCCGAAGTCGCCGCCGAACGGGCGGGGCTCGACAGGGATCAGCTCGTCGCCGCCGCGAGGATGTTCGCCAGCGGCTCCAAGGGCTGCGCCACCACCGGCACAGGGCCGGAAATGGCGGGCAACGGCACGCTGACCGAATATCTCGTCACCTGCCTCAACACCATCTGCGCCCGCTTCAAGCAGGAAGGCGAGAAGGCCGCGATCCCCGGCGTGTTCAGCCCCTACCAGACGGCTCGGCGCGCACAGGTCGCCCCGCCGGTGCCGATGTTCGGCGCGGAAGGGATGCCCAAGTCACGCTTCCGCGGCCTCGGCCATCTCGGCTGGGAAATGCCCTGCAACGTGCTGGCCGACGAGATCCTTACCCCCGGCGAAGGGCAGGTGCGGGCGCTGATTTCGGTCGGCGGCAATCCTGTGGTCGGCTTCCCCGATCAGGCCAAGATGGTGCGGGCGCTCGACGATCTGGAGCTGTTCGTCCAGATCGACCCGTGGATGAGCGCCAGCGCCAAGCGTGCCACCGTGGTGCTCGCGCCCTCGCAATGCCTCGAGCGCGAGGACATCACCAACCTTTCCGAATGGTGGCATGAAGAGCCTTACGCCCGCTACACCGAGGCGGTGGTCGCAGCGCCGGGCGATTGCATCGACGAATACGAGATGTTCTGGACGCTGGCGCACCACCTCGGCCTGACGATGGTGCTGAACGGCGGCCCGCTGCCGATGGACCGCAAACCCTCCAAGCAGGAATTCCTCGATCTGATGGTCGCAGGCAGCCTCAAGAAACCCTCGGAGGTGCGCAAGGATTGTCAGGCCAATGGCGGCGCGGCGATGGTCTATCCCGAAGCGCACCCCAAGGTCGAACCGCTGGATGAAAGCGAATTTCACCGTTTCGATCTGGCGGTCGGCGCGATGCCTTCGGAACTTTTGAAATATGCCGAGAACCGCGCTGCGAAGGAGGGCTTCGACTTCCGCCTGATCTCGCGCCGCTCCAAGACGCGGTTCAATTCGATCGGCCACCCGCTCAAGAAACTGCAAGCCAAGACCACCACCAACCCGGCCTATATCCACCCTGACGACATCGCCGCGCTGGGGCTGGAGGAAGGCGGGCTGGTCGCGATCACCAGCCCCCACGCCACCATCCACGGCGTGGTCAAGGCGAGCGACAAGGTGCGCCGCGGGATCGTGTCGATGGCCCATGCCTATGGTGATGCCGACGCAGGCAAGGACGATGTGCGGACACGCGGCTCTTCCACCAACCGGCTGGTGAGCGAGGTGGTCGATTACGATCCGATCACCGGCCAATCGCTCCAGAGCGCCATTCCGGTGAAGCTCGAACCGGCCTGATCCTCTCTCAACCCAAGGACCATTATGCCCACCAACCGCCGCTTCCTCCTCCAGCGCCGCCCCAACGGCACGCCGGTTCCCGAAGACTTTGCGCTCGTCACCGAAGAGACCCCAGCCCTCGCCGAGGGCCAGTTCCTGATCCGCAACCACTACGCCTCGCTCGATCCGGCCATGAGAGGCTGGATGGATGCGGAAGGCAATTACATGCCGCCCATCCCGCTGGGCGATCCGGTGCGCGCCAGCACCATCGGCGTGGTCGAGGACAGCCGCGCCGAGGGGTTCGCCCCGGGCCAGTGGGTGATGGGCCTCAACGCGCTGGAGGATTATTCGATCGGCGTCGCAGGCGGGTTTACCCAGCCGATCGACCCGTCGCTGGTGCCGAGTGTCACCAACTACCTCTCGATCTTCGGGGCGGTGGGGATGACGGCCTATTTCGGCTTCCTCGAGGTGTGCGAGCCGAAAGCGGGCGAGACCGTGCTGGTCAGCGGCGCGGCGGGTGCGGTGGGCAGCCTTGTCGGCCAGCTCGCCAAGATCCACGGTTGCCGCGCGGTCGGCATCGCGGGCGGGCCGGCCAAGTGCGCGCGCCTGACCGAAAAATACGGTTTCGATGCCGCCATCGACTATCGCGGCAAGGATGAGGCCGCGCTCACCGCCGCCATCGCGGAAGCCTGCCCGGACGGGGTCGATGTGATCTTCGAGAATGTCGGCGGGATCATCCTCGATGCCGGGCTGATGAACCTCAATCTTCACGCCCGCGTCGGGCTGTGCGGGCTGATCAGCGAATACAACACCGCGCCGCGCGGCATCCGCAACCTGTGGCAGCTGATTGTCAAGCGGGCGCATATCCGGGGCCTGCTGGTGGCTGACTACGTGCCGGGCTTTGCCGAGGGTGCTGCGCAGATGGGCGTATGGGCGGCGCAGGGCCGCCTGACCATCGACGAGCATATCGACGAGGGGCTGGAGAACGCCTTCGACAGCTTCATGCGGCTGTTCGCGGGCACCAATGACGGCAAGATGATCCTCAAGATCGCCTGATGCCCCAAGCTGACAGGAGCCTGCTCGTCCTGTCGGGGGGACACCCCTATGAGGCCGAACCCTTTGCGCAGCTGCTGGCGGGTCTGGGCGAGTGGGACATCACCCACCTCGTCCACCCCGAAGGCGGCGAGGCCGATGCGGCAGACGCGATCCGCACCGCCGACGCCCTGCTGTTCTACGACATGGCGGGCTACAGCTTCGGCGCGGGCACTGTGACGATGCGCCCGCCCTCGCCCGCCTTGCGCGAGGCGATCACCGCCCGCTTTGCCGCCGGCAAGGGCGCGGTGGCGATGCACCATGCGCTGGCGGGCTGGGCGCTGTGGCCCGAATGGCACGACTGGCTGGGCGGGCAGTTCCATTACCAGCCGGGCCGCCACGGGCCGGATTCGGGCTACCGCCACGATGTCGCCTATGCGGCGCAGATCATCGCCGATCATCCGGTGACGCGCGGCCTCCCGCCAAGCTTCCCCGTCACCGACGAGCTTTACCTCTGCCCGATTGACGAAGGCGCGGTCATCCCCCTCGCCAGCGCAGAAGGCTTCGCCTTCACCGCCGACAATTTCTACTCCGCCGCCCGTGCCGTCGCCGGTGCCATGTTCAGCCGCGAGGGCTGGGACCATCCGCCGGGCAGCAACCTGGTCGCGTGGGAAAGCCGCCGTTGCCCCGCACGCCTCGTCTATCTGCAATGCGGCGATGGCCCCGCCACCTACACCAACCCGCACGTTCGCCGGATGCTGGCGAACGCACTCGATTACACCGCAGGAGGAACCGCATGACCCCGCAAGAGACTGTCACCACCTTCATCGGCCACTGGAACAGCGGCGACATGTCCGCGATGTATGCCCTGTGTGCCGACAGCATCGTGTGGCACAATATCCCGATGGACCCGATCCCGGGCAAACCCGCCATGCGCGAAGCGGTGGACGGGTTCATGGGCAATGTTGCCGCGTGCGACTGGCAGATCCACGCCATCGCAGCCAACGGCAAGACCGTCCTGACCGAGCGCACCGACGGCTTCACCTTCAACGACGGTCGCAAGGCAGCGATCCGCGTGATGGGCACCTTCGAAGTGGGCGCAGACGGGCTGATCACCGCATGGCGCGACTATTTCGACAGCCAAGAATTCCAGCGCGAGTTCCTCGGCGCGTGATGCGAAGCGCGCAATCCTAACACAAACGTGCATCGCATCGCGGGGGCTGTCGTGGCTAGGCTTGCGCCATAATTCCAAGGGGTCTGGAGCCGCCTGCCATGAACAAGCCCGAAGGCAATGTGTTTGCGCCTGAAACGCTGATCGATCCGTTCGATTATTACCGCGCCATCCACGAAGCCGGCATCGCCATCGAACATCTCGAAGGGATGAACACCTGGGTGGTCTATTCCTACGACCTGTGCAGCGAAGCGGCGGCGAAGCCCGAGGTGTTCTCGAACGATTTCACCGCTCTCATGGGCCGCGAGGCGGACGAGGACATTCAGGCCATCCTGGCCGAAGGCTGGCCCGATCTGCCGACCCTGCTGACCGCCGATCACCCGGTCCACACCCGCAACCGCAAGCTGGTGAACCTCGCCTTCTCGGCCCCGCGCGTGAATGCGATCGAGGCCGATATGCGGCATAAGTCGATCGAACTGATCGAGGCCTTTGCCGATCGGGGGCATTGCGAATTCGTGGAGGAATTCGGGGTGCCGCTGCCGGTGGCGATGATCGCAGGGCAAATCGGGCTGGATGATGATCCGGGGCGGGTGAAGCGCTGGTCGGATGCGGCGGTCGACCGCTTCAGCCAGATGGTCGATCACGACCGCAAGCTCGAATGCGCGAAGAGCCTTGTCGAGTTTCAGCACTACATCAAGGGCCTGATCGACGACCGCAAGGCGAACGGCGGCAATGACCTCCTCACCGATCTGGTCGAGGCGCGGGTCGAGGGGGAAACGCCGCTGTCGGATCCCGAGATCATGTCGCTGATGCAGCAGTTCATGGTGGCGGGGAATGAAACCACCACCTCGACGCTGGCCGGCGGGCTGCTCCAGCTGATCCGCAACCCCGACCAGATGGCCAAGGCCAAGGCGGCGGCGGGCGGGCGCGATCCCAAGGTGATCATGAACCTTGTTGAGGAAGCCTTGCGCTACGAAACGCCCACGGCGGGGATGTGGCGCATCGTCAAGGCGGATACCGAACTGGGCGGCGTTGCCATTCCGGCGGGCGCGGTGGTGCAATTGCGCTATGCCGCGGCCAACCGCGACCCGTCGAAATTCCCCGACCCCGACCGGTTCGACATCGAACGCGCCAATGCCCGCACCCACCTCAGCTTCGGCAAGGGGCCGCATATGTGCGTGGGCAACATGCTGAGCCGCAAGGAAATGCTGGTCGCCTTCGACGAGCTGCTCGAACGGCTCGATAACTTCGCGGTGGCCGACGAGAACGCCATCCGCATCCTGCCCAACATCCTGCTGCGCGGCGTCACCCATCTGCCGATCACGTTTACGCGGAAAGCCTGACACCCATGAATTTCGATCTGTCCGAAGAACAGCAGATGTTCGTGACTTCGGTGGAGCGCTTCGCCGCGCCCGTCGATGTCGAAGCGCGGCGGCGGTTGCGGCTTTCGCCCACCGGCTATGACCGGGCGCGCTGGCAGAGCCTTGCCGAAATGGGCCTGATCGCGCTTGCCGCATCGCAGGATGCCGGCGGCATGGGCGGATCGGCGGTTGACCTTGCGCTGGTGGCCGAGGCGCTGGGCAAGGCCAATGCGCCCGACCCGCTGCTCGAACACGGCATTTGCCCCGCACTGCTGCTCGAACGCGGCGGCGCTGGCGCGGCGCTGGACAGCGTATTGTCGGGCGAGACCATCGCCACGCTGGCATGGACCGAAAGGGGCCAACGTTACAGCCTCAAGGCGAAAGGCATGAAGGCGGAAGAGTCCGGAGACAGCTTCACCCTGACCGGCGAAAAGACCATGGTAATGGGCGCATTGCTGGCAGACCTGTTCATCGTCACCGCCGATCTGGGCGGCGAGACCGCCTGCTTCCTCGTGCCCAGGGACGCGACCGGGCTGGAGGTGCGGGCCTATCGCCTCGCCGATGGCAGCATCGCGGGCGAATTGAAGTTGACCCGCACACCCGCTGCAAAACTGGCGGTCGATGCCGCCGCGCTCAATGCGGTCGTCGCCGATCTGCGGCTCTATGCGGCGGCGGAAATGGTCGGGCTCGGCCAGCGGCTGCTCGACGATACGCTGGCCTATGTGAAGGAGCGCGAGCAGTTCGGCGTGGCGATCGGCAGCTTTCAGGCGCTCCAGCACCGGCTGGTCGATTGCTATGCGAAGGCCGAACAATCGCGCTCGATGCTCTACCGCGCCGCGCTGACCGACCGCGCCGATGCCGCAAAGTGGCAGCGCACCGCCGCCGGGGCCAAGGCTTTCATCGGCGAGAATATCGACGCCATCGCGCGCGAGGCGGTGCAGATGCACGGCGGCATGGGGATCACCGATGAACTCGCCATCGGCCATGCGCTGAAGCGCGTGCTGCTGCTTGCCCGGCTGTTCGGCGATGTCGACACGGTGCTCGCCGAATATGCGTTGGCTGCCTGAGGGGGTTGGGGATGGGACAGAAGATCGATCCGGACCTGTGGAGCGATGATCCGCAACCGCACCTGATGGGTGGCAGGCTGCCTTCGGGCGAGATCGTGTTCCCGATGCCGGTGGGCGATGCGGCCGAGGGCGTGGAGCCTTACAAGCTCTCGCGCCGCGGCAAGCTGTGGTCGTGGACCTCGCAGGGATTTCTGCCCAAGGAGCCTTACGAAGGCCCCGGCAGCGGCCCCGGCGAAGGCCCGCCCGATTTCGTGCCCTTCCTCCTCGGCTATGTCGAACTGCCCGGCGAGGTGATCGTCGAAAGCCGGATCGTCGATGCGCGGCTGGAAGACCTGCACCTCGGCATGGACCTCGAATTCTGCATCGTGCCGTTCAACGCGACGCACGACACCTTCGCCTTCCGTCCCCTCGCTGCAACCGAAAGCAAAGCCGCATGAGCGAGAATGTCTATATCATCGGTGCCGGCATCCATCCCTTCGGGCGCACAGACGGCCGGTCAGGCCGCGAACAGGGGGTCTATGCGGTGCGCGAGGCCTTGAGGGATGCGGGGCTCGACTGGCCCGATATCGAATGCGCCTATGGCGGCAGCGCGGCGGCCGGGAATGCCGATATCATGGTCAACGAGCTGGGCCTCACCAGCCTGCCCTTTACCAATGTCGCCAATGGCTGCGCCACCGGCGGCAGCGCGCTTGCCGCCTCGCAGCAGGCGATTGCCAGCGGCATGTATGATCTTGCGCTCGCCGTCGGGTTCGACAAGCATCCGCGGGGCGCGTTCAACGCCAAGCCCTCGGACTATGGCCTGCCCGAATGGTACGGCCAGACCGGCATGATGCTGACCACGCAGTTCTTTGCGCTCAAGATCCAGCGTTACATGCAGCTCCACGGCATCAGCCGCACGACATTGGGGCGGGTGGCCGAAAAGGCCTTCCGCAACGGCACGATCACGCCCCACGCATGGCGGCGCAGCCCGGTCGATCTCGACACGATCATGAACGCGCCGATGATCAATGACCCGCTGACCAAATACATGTTCTGCTCTCCGGCAGAGGGCGCGGTGGCGCTGATCCTCGCGTCCGAGAAGAAGATGAAGGAACTCGGCGCGGACGGGGTGAAGATCCGCGCGGTTTCGGTGAAGACCCGCCCGCCGAACTCCTTCGAGGTGTTCCAGGCCGGCATCAGCATCGAGGAAGGCGGCAAGCCGACCGTCCTCGCCAGCAAGGCCGCATTCGAGAAGGCGGGGATCGGGCCGGAGGACATTTCGGTCGCCCAGCTGCAGGACACCGAGAGCGGCGCGGAAATCATGCACATGGCCGAAAACGGCTTCTGCAAGGATGGCGATCAGGAAGAATGGCTCGCCAACGGCTGGACCGAGATCGGCGGCAAGCTGCCGGTCAACACCGATGGCGGATGCCTCGCCTGCGGGGAGCCGATCGGCGCTTCAGGCCTCAGGCAGGTTTACGAGAATGTCGAACAGCTGCGCCAGCGGGCGGGCCAGCGGCAGGTGCCGGAGAAGAACGGCAGGGGTCCGCGCCTCGGCTATTCCCACGTCTATGGCGCGCCGGGCCTTTCGGCGGTCGCAATTCTGGAGCGCGAATAGCCATGCGGATGCAGGGCAAGGTCGCGCTGGTGACGGGCGGCGCGGAAGGGATCGGAGCGGCGGTCGCGCGCCTGATCGTGGCCGAAGGTGGCAGCGTGATGCTGGGCGATGTGCAGCTCGAAAAGGCGCAGGGCCTTGCTGACGAGCTGGGCGCACGGGCATCCGCCGTGCACCTCGATGTGCGGGAACTCGCGCAGTGGGAAGCCGCCGTCGCCGCCACGCAGGCGCGCTTCGGCAAGCTGACCGTGCTGTGCAACATCGCGGGCATTTCCGAACCCGGCACGATCACCGACGGGACGCTCGACGTGTGGCAGCGCACCATCGACATCAACCTCAACGGCCCGTTCTACGGCATGCGAACCGCGATCCCTGCGATGGCGGCGAGCGGCGAGCCATGCGCCATCGTCAACATCGGATCGATGATCGCGCTGCGGCCTGCATCTTTCGTTGCCGCCTACAGCGCGTCGAAAACCGGTCTGCGCGGCCTTACCCAGAGCGCCGCGCTCGACTGCGCCGAAAAGGGTCTGCCGATCCGCGTCAACATGGTCCACCCCGGCGCGATCCGCACGCCGATGTATGAACGCTACCAGTATTCGGGCGCCGACACGCCGGAGAATATCGAGGCGAATTTTGCCGCCACCCACCCGATGAACCGCATCGGCGAGCCGGACGAGGTCGCCCGCGCTGTCGTTTTCCTCGCCAGCGACGATGCCAGCTTCACAACGGGGTGCGATCTTACTGTTGATGGCGGCGGGAGCATTCGGAGCTAACGTGACCAAAGTTCATTTCATCCGCCTGACCACCCGGTTTCAGCATTGGCGCCAGCGCCGCCGGCCAGTCGACGGCGGCGGCAGCATCAGGAGCTAACATGAGCCAGCAACCCGCCACCCGCATCGACGCGCATTTCATCGCTGCGGGCAAGTATCACGATATCGACTATGCCCGGCTCGAAATCCTCAAGCTGCTGGCCGAACATCCGCATATCCGCACCACGGTGGCGGCGGATTATTCGGGGCTGGAGCGGCTCGATGCCTGCCGCTTCCTGATTACTTATACCTGCGATCTGATGCCGACACCGGAACAGGCCGCGCAGATCAGGGCGTGGATGGAAAAGGGCGGCAAGTGGATGGCGCTGCACGGCACCAATTCGATCCTCGTCTTTACCGCCGAGGGTCTGGTCGATGCGCCTGATGACCGGCCCGATGTTATGGCAATGCTCGGCACGCAGTTCGTCGCCCACCCGCCGATCGGCAAGTTTCCGGTGGAAGTGGTCAACAAGGACCACGAACTTACCAGGGGCATCGAAGACTTCGAGGTGGTGGACGAGCTTTACCTGTCCAAGACCACCGCGCCGATCGACATCCTGATGCAGACCACCTTCGAAGGCGAGGCGACCGGCTTCACCTGCAGCCAATGGGAAAAAACCACCGTACCTGTCCTTTATACGAGGGATATTGGCGAAGGGCGGATCGTTTACAACGCACTGGGCCATTGCCGCGGTCACTATGACCTGCCGGGAATGGCGGATTTCTACCCGCACAAGGAAATGTGCGCCTGGAATTACGACGTCTATTATGACCTGCTGCGGCGCACGATCCGCTGGGCCATGCGAGACGGGGACTGAGACAGACCGACGGGATCGACTGACATGGACATGGACTTCTCCCCCGAAGACATCGCCTTCCGCGAAGAAGTGCGCGCCTTCCTCAAGGACAACCTGCCGGACCGGCTGCGCGACGGGGCGCGGCGCACGCCGGGCGTCTTTGTCGAGCCCGACATCGGCATGGAATGGCACCGCATCCTCTACCGGCAGGGCTGGGTCGCCCCGCACTGGCCCAAGGAGGATGGCGGCACGGGCTGGACCCCGACGCAGAAGTTCATCTTCGAAAAGGAATGCGCGTTGGCCGGTGCACCCGCGCTGGCAATCCTTGGCCTGCGCCTTGTCGGCCCGGTGATCTGCGCCTTCGGGACGCCCGAACAGAAGGCGCGCTTCCTGCCGCGCATCCTTTCGGGCGAGGATTACTGGTGCCAGGGATATTCCGAACCCGGCAGCGGATCGGACCTTGCCAGCCTCAAGACCAGTGCGCGGCTGGATGGCGATGAGTATGTCATCAACGGATCGAAGATCTGGACCACCCACGCCCATCATGCCGACTGGATCTTCGCGCTGGTGCGCACCGATGCCAGCGTGAAGAAGCAGCAGGGCATCAGCTTCCTGCTGGTGCCGATGGACCAGCCGGGGGTGGAAGTAACCCCGATCTACTCGATGTCGGGCGATCACGAGGTCAACGCGGTGTTCTTCACCGACGCCCGCACCCCCGCGGAAAACCGCATCGGCGAGGAAGGTCAGGGCTGGACCATCGCCAAGTTCCTGCTGGAAAACGAACGCGGCGGATCGTGCTTTGCCCCGCGCCTGCTCCAGAGCATCGACCGGCTGGAAAGGCTGGCGCAGACGCAGCCCTCGGGCGTCAACGGCGCAATCGCGCATGACCCGCGCTTCCGCGACCGCCTCGCCCGCGTGCGCCTTGAGGCCGAGGCGCTGGAGGTGACCGAGCTGCGCATCCTCGCCGAACTTGCCAAGGGCAAGGCGCCCGGCCCGCAGACCTCGCTGGTCAAGCTGCTGAGCTCGAATATCGGCCAGAAGGTCGATGTGCTGCGGCTCGAACTGCTCGGCCCGGACGCGCTGCAACTGCCGCTCGAACGCCCGCTCTATGGCAACGAGGCGCCCGAGCCGGTTGGCAGCGAATATGCCCAGACCGCAATGGGCCGCTATCTCAACAACCGCGCCGCCACGATCTTCGGCGGGTCGGACGAAGTGCAGAAGAACATCATCGCCAAGACCGTTCTGGGGCTTTGATTGCGCTAAAGCTCGTCATTGCGAGCGAAGCGAAGCAATCCATGGCCTGACCACAAGGCGTGAGCGACGGGCCATGGATTGCCGCGTCGCTTCGCTCCTCGCAATGACGAACAAAGAGGACGCTGAGAAATGGACGTTTCAAAACTGATGTTCCGCGAAGGCCTGATGGCGGGCGAGCGTATCCTCGTCACCGGCGGGGGCACGGGCCTCGGGCGCGAGATGGCTGAGGCCTTCCTCAAACTGGGCGCGACCGTTTATATTTGCGGGCGGCGGCAATCGAAACTCGACGAGACGGCGGCGGAACTGACCGCGCTCCACGGCGGGAAGATCGTCGGTATTGCCTGCGATATCCGTGATCCGGACGCGATCCACGCGATGGTGGATAGCATCTGGGCCGATGGCGGCGCGCTGACCGGCGTGGTCAACAATGCCGCCGGCAACTTCATCAGCCGCACCGAAGACCTGTCGGTGAACGGCTTCAACGCCATCGCCGACATCGTCATGCGCGGCACCTTCTACGTCACGCTCGATATCGGCAAGCGGCTGATCGCGGAGAAGAAGCGCGCCAGCTTCCTCTCGATCCTCACCACGTGGGTGTGGTCGGGCAGCGCCTTCGTGGTGCCAAGCGCGATGAGCAAGACCGCGATCAACGCCATGACCCAGAGCCTTGCGACCGAATGGGGCCGTTATGGCCTGCGCTTCAACGCGATTGCGCCCGGCCTCTTCCCGACCAAGGGCATGAGCGCGCGTCTTTCGCCCGGCGGGCAGGGCGGCAATTCCAAGAACGATCTCAACCCGATGGGCCGCGCAGGCGAGATGCACGAGCTGGCCAATCTTGCGGTGTTCCTGATGGGACCGGGCGCGGAATATGTGAACGGCCAGACCATCGCCATCGACGGCGCGGGCTATCAGGCCAATGGCGGCACCTTCTACCCGATGCTCCACGCGCTGGGCGATGCCGAGTGGGACCAGATGCGGGCGATGATCAAGGGCACCAACGAAAAGGACAAGGCCGAACGCACCGTCGGCTAGAAAAGAAAAACGGCGCGGGAGGATGCCTCCCGCGCCGCTCTGCTTTTCGCCTTGTGGCGTGCTTTAGAACACCTCGAACAGGCCCGCTGCGCCCATGCCGCCGCCGACGCACATCGTGACGACGACATACTTCGCCCCGCGACGCTTGCCTTCGATCAGCGCGTGGCCGGTGCAGCGTGCGCCGGTCATGCCGTAGGGGTGGCCGATCGAAATCGAGCCGCCGTTGACGTTGAGGATGTCGTTCGGGATGCCGAGCGTGTCGCGGCAATACAGCACCTGCACCGCGAAAGCCTCGTTCAGTTCCCACAGCCCGATGTCGTCCATCTTGAGGCCGGTCTGCTTCAGCAGCTTCGGGATCGCGAACACAGGCCCGATGCCCATTTCGTCAGGCTCGGTGCCGGCCACCGCCATGCCGACATAGCGGCCCAGCGGCTGGAGGCCCTTCTGCTCCGCCAGCTTGGCTTCCATCAGCACCGCGGCCGAGGAACCGTCCGACAGCTGCGAGGCGTTGCCGGCGGTGATATTCATGCCGGGGCCCATCACCGGATTGAGGCTCTGGAGGCCTTCGAGCGTCGTTTCGGGACGGTTGCCTTCGTCCTTGGAGAGGGTGATCTCGCGCTGCGAAACTTCCTTCGTCTCCTTGTCGACCACATTCATGGTGGTGGTGACAGGCACGATCTCGTCATCGAACTTGCCCGCAGCCTGCGCCGCGGCGGTGCGCATCTGCGACTGGAAGGCGTATTCGTCCTGCGCCTCGCGGCTGACATTGTAGCGCTTGGCGACGGTCTCGGCGGTTTGCAGCATCGGCATGTAGACGTTGGCGTGCATCGCGATCAGCGAACGATCGGGCGACACGCGCATTTCCGGCGTCTGCACCATCGAGATCGAATCCTGGCCACCGCCGACGACGATGTCCATGTTGTCGACGATGATCTGCTTGGCCGCAGTGGCAATCGCCATCAGGCCCGAAGAGCACTGGCGGTCGATGGTCTGGGCCGAAACGCCCACCGGACAACCGGCGCGCAGTGCGACCTGACGGCCGATGTTACCCGACTGGGTGCCCTGGGTGAGAACAGCGCCCCACACCACATCATCGATGGCACCGGCCTCAATCCCGGCGCGTTCGATCGCCGGGGCAAGGCTGAGCGCGCCGAGGGTGGCGCCGGGGGTGGCGTTGAAAGCGCCCTTGTATGCACGGCCAATCGGGGTGCGGGCGGTGGAGACGATAACGGCGTCACGTGCCATGTTGAGGGTATCCTTGATTTATTGTTGTCCTGCTGCCGCTGCCCGCAACTGGCGGGCGCGGCAGCAAAGGCTTCAGACGAAGAACATCGTCATCCATTCGCAGATCAGGGCGGGCTTGTCCTCGCCTTCGATCTCGATGGTGATCTCGACGGTCTGCTGCCACTGGCCGGGGCGCTTTTCGGCCATTTCCAGCAGCTTCCAGTGGCCGCGGATGCGCTTGCCCGAACGCACGGGGGCGATGAAGCGGGTCTTGTTGCCGCCGTAGTTGACCGCCATCTTGATCCCGTCGACGCGCGGCATGTCGCTGTTGGCCGACAGGTAGGGGATCATCGACAGTGTCAGGAAGCCGTGGGCGATGGTGCCGCCGAACGGCGTCATCTTGGCGGCTTCTTCGTTGATGTGGATGAACTGGTGATCACCGGTCGCATCGGCGAACTGGTTGATGCGTTCCTGGCTCATCTCCACCCATTCGCTGGTGGCGAAGTGTTCACCGACCTTGGCGGCTACTTCCTGGGGGGTCATCGGGTTCCTCCTCCTTGTTTCGCGCCGGCGGAATCCCGTGCCCGCCGCGTCCGTTGCGAGGGGCTTCATGGCGTATCACGAAGGGGAGCGCAACGCCTGCGCCAAGGCGGCGATCATGCCGCTACGGCACCGGCAATCTGGCCATGGATCGCCTGCTTGCGTTCGGTGCTGCGCCGGAGCGATTCGCGCGCCGAATCGATTCGCCGACAATAGGTATGGAGCCCGATCTGAAGGCCCACCAGCATCAGCATCACCGGCTGATAGGCGATCCCCTGGAAGGTTGCGCCCACCAGATAGATCAGCGCGCCCATCTGCAAGGCCGCCGCGAGCGGCGCGATCCAGCGTTCCGCCTCGTCGGTGGCGCCCCGCCAGCGGCGCTGGATGCGCTCCATCTGCCACAGGCCCACGCCGTGCAGCGCCAGCCAGATCAACAGCCCCGGCCAGCCCTGTTCGCCCAGCATCTCGAAGAAGGATGAATGGAACGCACGGCCCTTGTCCTCGACCTGGGCATAGGTCACGCTGGTGGTGTTCCCGTCCACCTCGGTCACCGGCATGACATAGGTGAACTTGTTGGAGCGATAGGCATCGAACCCGCCGCCGAAGGGCTTTTGCGCGACGTAATCGAGCGTCCACTTCCACACCGCCACACGGGTCGATGCGCTTTCGTCTCCGCCGGGCGCGGCGATCGTGGCCATGCGGTCGTAATAGCTTTGCGGCAGGAAAGGCAGCGCGGTGAGGCCCAGCACGCCCGCGCCTGCGATGAACAGGAACCGGCGCTTGGTATAGCGCAGCATCAGCACGCCCAGCGCGGCGATGCAGAGCAGGCCGGTGCGCGCCTCGGTGCCGATCGGCACCAGCAGGCAGGCAAAGGTCAGCGCCACCGCAAAGGCGGTGACCAGCCAGTGCGGACGGAAGATCGTGCCGTGCTTCACGAACCACCACAGCATCGGGATCAGCCCGATCGCCACCGTCGCGAGGGTCGAGCTTTCATAGATGCCGCTGTTGTCGTTCACGAAGAACTTGAGGTTGCCATAGCCCCCGCCGCCCAGCACGGTTTTCATCCCCGTGCCGATCACGATGGTCGCCACCGACAGCAGCAGCGCCAGCCCCAGCCCTTCGATCCGGGCGCGGGTGGTCAGCGTGAGCGGCAGGAAGATCGCGAAGAGCAGCGCCTTCCACACCCAGTCCCATTTGGTCTGCGCATCGAGCGGGAAATCGGCATTGCCCGTCGTCCAGAAGCAATAGACCAAGAGCGCCAGCATCAGCCCCTGCCGCAGCGTGAAGCGCGCCCCCGATTTGCGGTCCAGCGCGATCCAGCCGCCAAACGCCGCCGCAAAGGCGATCAGCGAAACCGGCAGACTGGCGATGATCGAATAGCCGATGCGCTGCGGCGCGATGATGTCGATATAGACATAGAGCAGCACCCACAGGAACGGACGCCTGAGGCCGAGCACCAGCACATATCCGATGAAGGCAAGGAAAACGAGATCGAGCATGGAGGGGCGCTACCGCTTCGCTGCCCTGGCGCGGGCCTTGCGCGACCGGCCTGCCGTGTCGGCATCGTCACTCTCGCCGCCGTGCCCGCGTTCGCGGCGCGCGGCGTTGCGACCGGCGACACTCACCGCCTTGCGGTTCTCCGCCGTCTCGTTCTTGATGGAGCCGATCAGCGGATCCTCGTCCAGGCCCTCGCGCAGCATCAGCCGCAGCAGCGCAATGGCCAGCAGGCCATGGCCGAGGGCAAGCGCGAAATAATCGATCATCAGTCACAGGCTCCGGGCCGCGGTCAATGCGCATCCATAACGCGATGCAGTTGACGCGGCGTTAAGCACGCCTACGATAAGCACGCGGGCATGACCCGCATTCTCCATGTCCTTGATCATTCGTTGCCGCTGCATTCCGGCTACACCTTCCGCACCCGCGCCATTCTGAAGGCGCAGCAAGGGCTTGGGCTGGAAGTGCGCGGTATCACCGGCCAGCGGCACAATCTCGAAGCGGCGCTGGCAGGCTCGCCCGAGGAAGCCGATGGCCTGCTGTTCCACCGCACCCCCGGCACACCCGCAGGCCCGCCGCCGCTGCGCGAGATGGGCGAGATCGAGGCGCTGACGGCGGCGATCCACGATCTGGCCGAAGAATGGCGGCCCGGCATCATCCACGCCCACAGCCCCGCCCTATGCGGCGCGGCGGCGCAACGGGCGGCGCGGGCGCTCGGCATCCCCTTCGTCTATGAAATCCGCGCCTTCTGGGAAGATGCGGCAGTCGGCAACCTGACCGGCACCGAAGGCAGCCTCAAATACCGCCTCACCCGCGCGCTGGAAACGCGGGTGGCGAAATCCGCCGATGCGCTGTTCACGATCTGCGAGGGACTGAAAGGCGATCTGGTCGCGCGCGGTATCCCGGCTGACCGGATCGGGGTGATGCGCAACGGGGTCGATCTGGAGCTGTTCGGCGTGCCTGTCGAGCGCGATGCGGCGCTGGCGGAGCAGCTGGGCATTGCGCCGGGGGCACCGGTGATCGGCTATATCGGCAGCTTCTATGCCTACGAAGGGGTAGACGATCTGATCGCGGCGATGCCCCTGCTGCGCCGGACGCACCCCGACGCGCGGTTGCTGCTGGTCGGCGCTGGGCCGATGGCCGAGGCCTGGCGGGCAGCGGCAGCGGCCCTGCCCGATCCGCAAGCGGTATTCTTCACCGGCCGCGTGCCGCACACCGAGGTCGAGCGTTACTATTCGCTTGTCGACGTGCTCGCCTATCCGCGCAAAGGCCAGCGCCTCACCGATCTGGTCACGCCGCTGAAGCCGCTGGAAGCCATGGCCCAGCGGCGGCTGGTGGCGGCCTCCAGTGTCGGCGGGCACCGCGAACTGATCACCGATGGCGACACCGGCACGCTGTTCGCACCCGACGATCCGGCAGCCTGCGCCGCCGCGCTTGGCCGGTTGCTCGACAACCGCGAAGGCTGGGATGCGATGCGGATGCGCGCCGAAACCCATGTCCGCACCCGCCACGACTGGGCCACCAACGCCCGCGATTATCTTTCTGTTTACCATCTTTTGTTAGCCCGGAGCCATGGCGGCAATGCGCGGGGCGCGCAGGCCGCCGCAGCAACAGCGGGATAGGATTCCAATGAAACTCGGGCGCAACGGCAAGTCTCGGCAGAATCACAAGCTTTCGGCCCACCCCGCATTCGCGCCGGTCATGGGGCTGTGGGGCGCGGCGCTGGCCGGCCTGTCGGTGATGGTGATGCCCGCCAGCCTGATTGCGGGCGCCGCCAAGGGCACCGGCCTGATGCTGCTCGGCGATCATGCCCAGCCGGTGCTGGCCGCGCTGGGTGCTGTGGTGCTCGGCAGTGCGCTCTATCTCGTGTCCGGCGGGGTCAGGCGCGAGGTGCGGCGCTACGCCGATGCGCCGTCGATCGTCGCGACTGCTGCCCGCCATGTGCGCGCCATCGATCCGCAGCGCGATCTCGGCAGCGCCAGTCTCGACGAACCGCTGGCAGCCATGCCATTCGCCGAAGCCAGGCCGTTTCGCCCGCGCCATGAGGAGCCTGTGCTCGCCGAAGCACCGGTTGAGCTCGATCTTGCCGCCTTTGCCGAATTGCCGGGCCGCAACGCCGTTTGGGTGGAAGAGCCTGCCACGGCACCGGTGGCGGCCCAGCCCCAGCCGGAGTCGGAGCCGGAGCCGGAGCCGGTGGCCCCGCCTGCGACCGCGCCCGTCGCAGCCGAAGCTCCCCCCGCTCCCGGCTCGCGCCCTGCCCATCCCAGCGCCGCCGCGCTGGCGCGCCTGCGCGCGGCGCCGCCGCAGTCGCTGAGCCTTGCCGAAATGGTCGAGCGCTTCGCCGGCGCGCTCCACGAACACCGCGAGGGTGCCTCGGGCCAGGCTCACAGCGGTCAGGACCTGTCCGCCCGCGAAGCCGCGCTGGCAGAGGCGCTGAAAGCGCTTGCCGCGCTCAGCGGGCAGAGCACTCCGGCCCGGCGCGACGAGCCGCTGCGCGATGCGCTCAGCCAGTTGCAGGGCCTGCGCGGGGCCGCCTGAGGCCGCCGCCAGTCGCGCAAAAGCTGCAACTGCCGCCACCGGCTGATGAGCGCAGCGCAATCTAATGATAGTTTGAATACCTCTGCGAGAAATAATACTTCGCGCAAACCCATTGCCAAACCCGCTTCCTGTCGGCATGAGGGGCCCGAAAACGGGTAAGGCACGCCGCCTGCGGTAACACTTGTCCGGAACAATCGCCGTCACGCGCCCGTTAGGCAGTTCCTGCCGATGCACGCTTGCCGGCATCTGAAAGATCGGACTCTTGCCATGGGATACCCCTCCTCCCAGGGTCTTTATGACCCCGCCAACGAACATGACGCCTGCGGCGTCGGCATGGTTGCGCACATCAAGGGCGAGAAAAGCCACGCGATTATTGCGCAGGCGCTGGAGATTCTCGAGAAGCTCGACCATCGCGGCGCGGTGGGGGCCGATCCGCTGCTGGGCGACGGGGCGGGCATCCTCATCCAGATTCCCGATCCGCTGATTCGCGGCTGGGCCGAAGCGAACGGCCATGATCTGCCCGCCCCCGGCGATTACGGCGTCGGCATGTGCTTCCTGCCGCAGGACGATGCGGCCCGCGCCTTTGTGCGCGAACGCATGGAAACCTTTACCGCCAAGGAAGGCCAGCGTTTCATCGGCTGGCGCGATGTGCCGACCACGATGGACGGTCTCGGCGAAGCGGTGATCGCCTCGATGCCGGTGATCCAGATGGCGGTGATCGCGCGCGGCGAAAACTGCGCCGATCAGGACGCGTTCGAACGCAAGCTGCTGACCATCCGCAAGCAGGTGCAGAACCCGCTGGCGCAGCTCGCGGAAAAGCACGGCCTGCCGGGCGTGACCGAGACCTACATCCCCAGCTTCTCGACCCGCACGCTGGTCTACAAGGGGCTGTTGCTGGCGACGCAGGTCGGCAGCTTCTACGATGACCTGCGCTCGCCCGATTGCGTCTCGGCTCTGGGCCTCGTGCACCAGCGCTTTTCCACCAACACCTTCCCCAGCTGGCGGCTGGCCCACCCGTTCCGGTTCATCGCCCACAATGGCGAAATCAACACGGTGCGCGGCAACGTCAACTGGATGAACGCCCGCCGCCGCACCATGGAAAGCGAGCTGCTGGGGCCGGACCTCGACAAGATGTGGCCGATCATCCCGCACGGGCAATCGGACACGGCCTGCCTCGACAATGCGCTCGAACTGCTGATCGCGGGCGGATACAGCCTCGCCCATGCGATGATGATGCTGATTCCCGAAGCATGGGCCGGCAATGCGCTGATGGACCCTGCCCGGCGCGCCTTTTACGAATATCACGCCGCGCTGATGGAGCCGTGGGACGGCCCGGCCGCCGTGTGCTTTACCGATGGCCGCCAGATCGGCGCGACGCTCGACAGAAATGGCCTGCGTCCGGCGCGCTTCTGCGTGACGAAGGACGACATCGTCTGCCTCGCCTCGGAAAGCGGCGTGCTGCCGTTTGCCGAGGAAGACATCGTGCGCAAGTGGCGGCTCCAGCCCGGCAAGATGCTGCTGATCGACCTCGAACAGGGCCGCATCATCGAGGATGACGAGCTGAAGGCCGATCTCGCCAATGCCGAGCCCTATGCCAGGTGGCTGGCGCAGGCGCAGTACAAGCTGGCCGACATCACCGATATCGTGCCCGAACTGGCGGCAATTCCGGCCGAGGAAACCACCCTGCTGCAACGCCAGCAGGCGTTCGGCTACACGCAGGAAGATGTCTCGCGCTTCCTCGAACCGATGGCGGTGGATGCCGATGATCCGATCGGGTCGATGGGCACCGACACCCCGATTGCGGTGCTGAGCAACCGTGCACGGCTGCTCTACGACTACTTCAAGCAGAACTTCGCGCAGGTCACCAACCCGCCGATCGACCCGATCCGTGAAGAACTGGTGATGAGCCTCACCAGCATGATCGGCCCGCGTCCGAACCTGCTCGGCCGCGATGCGGGGACGCACAAGCGCCTCGAAGTCGACCAGCCGATCCTCACCAACGAGGATCTGGCCAAGATCCGTTCGGTGGAAGAGGCGCTGGACGGCGCGTTCCGCTGTGCCACGATCGACATCACCTGGGATGCCGCCAGCGGGGCCGATGGCCTCGAAATGGCGCTGAAGGAAATGTGCTGGGCCGCGACCGAGGCGGTGCTGCAGGATCACAACATCCTCGTCCTGTCCGACCGTGGGCAGTCCGAAACCCGCGTGCCGATGCCCGCGCTGCTCGCCACGGCAGCGGTGCACCACCACCTCGTGAGGCAGGGCCTGCGGATGCAGACCGGCCTCGTGGTCGAAACCGGCGAGGCGCGCGAAGTGCATCACTTCTGCGTGCTGGCAGGCTACGGCGCGGAAGCGATCAACCCCTATCTCGCCTTCGAGACGCTGGAGGCCCTGCGCGCCAAGCGGCACCCTGACCTTGCCGCCTACAAGGTGCAGCAGAACTTCATCAAGGCGATCGGCAAGGGCATCCGCAAGGTCATGTCCAAGATGGGCATTTCGACCTACCAGTCGTACTGCGGCGCGCAGATTTTCGACGCGGTCGGGCTGTCGAGCGCCTTCGTCGAGAAGTATTTCACCGGCACCGCCACCACCATCGAAGGCATCGGCCTTGCCGAAGTTGCCGAGGAAGCGCTGCGCCGCCACGGGCAGGCTTACGGCGACAACCCGCTTTATGACGGGATGCTCGATGTCGGCGGCATCTACCAGTACCGCCTGCGCGGTGAGGAGCACGCCTGGACGCCGCAGAACGTCGCGCAGTTGCAGCACGCAGTGCGCGGCAACGACCCGAAGAACTACGAGGAATTCGCCAAGTCGATCAACGAGCAGTCGGAACGGCTGCTGACGATCCGCGGGCTTCTCGAATTCAGGAAGGCCGACCAGCCGATCCCGCTCGAAGAGGTCGAACCCGCCTCCGAAATCGTGAAGCGCTTCTCGACCGGCGCGATGAGCCTCGGCTCGATCAGCCACGAAGCGCATTCGACCATGGCGATCGCGATGAACCGCATCGGCGGGCGCTCGAACACCGGCGAAGGCGGGGAGGAGCCGTTCCGGTTCAAGCCGCTCGCCAATGGCGATTCGATGCGCAGCCGGATCAAGCAGGTTGCCTCGGGCCGGTTCGGCGTCACCACCGAATATCTCGTCAATTCGGACGACATCCAGATCAAGATGGCGCAGGGGGCGAAGCCCGGTGAAGGCGGGCAGCTTCCGGGGCACAAGGTCGACAAGCGCATCGGCGCGGTGCGGCACTCGACCCCGGGCGTGGGCCTCATCAGCCCGCCGCCGCACCACGACATCTACTCGATCGAGGATCTCGCGCAGCTGATCCACGACTTGAAGAACGTGAATCCGGTGGCGCGCATCTCCGTGAAGCTGGTGTCCGAAGTGGGCGTCGGCACGGTCGCGGCGGGCGTTTCCAAGGCGCGCGCCGATCATGTGACCATCGCGGGCTATGACGGCGGGACGGGCGCTTCGCCGCTGACCTCGCTGACCCACGCCGGTTCGCCGTGGGAAATCGGCCTGGCCGAGACCCAGCAGACCCTGCTCTTGAACGATCTGCGTGAACGCATCGCGGTGCAGGTCGACGGCGGCCTGCGCACGGGCCGCGATGTCGCCATCGGCGCGCTCTTGGGTGCAGACGAGTTCGGCTTTGCCACCGCGCCGCTGATTGCGGCGGGCTGCATCATGATGCGCAAGTGCCACCTCAACACCTGCCCCGTCGGCGTCGCCACGCAGGACCCGGTGCTGCGCGCGCGCTTCACCGGGCAGCCGGAGCACGTGGTCAACTACATGTTCTTCGTCGCCGAGGAACTGCGGCAGATCATGGCCGAAATGGGCTTCCGCACGGTAGCCGAGATGGTGGGCCGGGTCGACCGGCTCGACACCCGGCGGATGGAGCGCCACTGGAAGGCCCGCGGCATCGACCTGTCGCGCATCCTCCATCAGGTGCCGCTCAAGGAAGGCGCCTCGCTGCGCCAGCGGGGCGTGCAGGACCACGGGCTCGAAGGCGCACTCGACAACCGGCTGATCGCCGATTGCCGCACCGCCATCGACACCAAGGCGCCGGTGCAACTCACCTACGAGGTGCGCAACGTCAACCGCACGGTCGGCGCGATGCTTTCGGGCGAGGTCGCCAAGGCCCACGGGCACGAAGGCCTGCCAACCGACACGATCCGCATCAACCTGACGGGCGTGGCCGGACAGAGCTTCGGCGCATGGCTCGCCCACGGCGTGACGCTCGATCTGGTGGGCGATGCCAACGACTATGTCGGCAAGGGGCTTTCGGGCGGGCGCATCATCGTGCGCCAACCTGCCGAAGCGCCGCGCAATTCGCAGGACAACATCATCGTCGGCAACACCGTGCTCTACGGCGCGATCGCGGGCGAGGCCTATTTCAACGGGGTCGCGGGCGAGCGTTTCGCGGTGCGCAATTCGGGCGCCATCGCGGTGGTCGAGGGCACCGGGGATCACGGCTGCGAATACATGACCGGCGGCGTGGTCGTCGTGCTCGGCAAGACCGGGCGCAACTTTGCGGCAGGCATGAGCGGCGGGGTCGCCTATGTCTATGACCCCGAAGGAGCCTTCACCGATCTCGTCAACCACGCGCAGGTCGATCTGCTGCCGGTTTCGGCCGCGCCGGATGCCGATGAAGGCACCGGCCGCCCCTCGCAGCGCCCGCGCAGCGTCAACGACTTCGGCATGGGCGACATGCTGCGCCACGATGCCGAACGCCTGCGCATCCTGGTCGAACGCCACCAGCTCCACACCGGCAGCAAGCTGGCGGGCGCGCTGCTGGCCGATTGGGATGCGGCGCTGGGCAAGTTCGTGAAGGTGATGCCGCGTGACTACGCGGCGGCGCTGAAGAAGCTCGAAGCCGAACGCCAGGAGGCGGAGAGCGTCGCGGCGGAGTGAATTGTTCCCACCCCCCAACTCCGATACCTGCCCCGGCCTTGAGCCGGGAGCAAGCGGGAGGGGAGCGAGACTTGGCGGCGCAGCCGCCTAGTCGCAGCGGGGTGGGCCTCTGGAACATGAGAAGGTAACGAACAGTGGGCAAGGAAACCGGATTTCTCGAGCTGGACCGCCGCGAGCGGGATTATCTCGATCCCAAGGAACGCCTGAAGAACTACCGCGAATTCGTCATCCAGCCGGATGATGCAACGCTGACCGCGCAGGCCTCGCGCTGCATGAATTGCGGCATCCCCTACTGCCACAACGGCTGTCCGGTGAACAACATGATCCCGGACTGGAACCACCTCGTCTACGAGGCGGACTGGAAGCGGGCGCTGGCCAACCTCCATTCCACCAACAACTTCCCCGAATTCACCGGCCGCATCTGCCCCGCCCCGTGCGAGGCAGCCTGCACCCTGAACATCATCGACCAGCCGGTGACGATCAAGTCGATCGAATGCGCCATCGTCGATCGCGGGTGGAAGGAAGGCTGGATTGCGCCCCAGATTCCCGAGAAGAAGACCGGCAAATCGGTCGCGGTGGTCGGCTCCGGCCCCGCCGGCATGGCCTGCGCCCAGCAACTCGCCCGCGCCGGCCACTCGGTAACGGTGTTCGAAAAGAGCGACCGTGTCGGCGGGCTGCTGCGTTACGGCATCCCCGACTTCAAGATGGAAAAGCACCTCATCAACCGCCGCTGCCAACAGATGGAAGCCGAAGGGGTGACGTTCAAAACCTCCAAGGAAGTCGGCGTCGATATCTCGTTCAAGAGCCTGCAGGAGAATTTTGACGCGGTGGTGCTGGCAGGCGGCGCGGAGGATGCGCGCCAGCTGGCGATCCCCGGCGCGGAAATGCCCGGCGTGCGCCTCGCGATGGAGTTCCTGACCCAGCAGAACAAGCGCGTGGCAGGCGATGACGAATTGCGCGCCGCCCCGCGCGGCAGCCTTACCGCCACCGGCAAGCATGTGATCGTGCTCGGCGGCGGCGATACCGGCAGCGACTGTGTCGGCACCTCGAACCGGCAGGGTGCCCTCAGCGTCACCCAGCTGGAAATCATGCCCAAGCCGCCGGAAAAGGAAGACAAGGCGCTGACCTGGCCCGACTGGCCGATGAAGCTGCGCACCTCCTCCAGCCACCAGGAAGGCGTTGAGCGCGACTGGGCGGTGCTGGCCAAGCGGGTGATCGGCGATGGCGACAAGGTCACCGGGCTTGAATGCGTGCGCGTCGAGTGGGTCGGCGGCCAGATGCAGGAAATCGCGGGCAGCGAGTTCACCCTGCCGGCCGATCTGATCCTGCTCGCCATGGGTTTTGTCGGGCCGAAGAAGGCCGGGCTGCTGGAACAGGCGGGTGTCGATCTGACCGCGCGCGGCAATGTCGATGCCGACACCAACAGCTATGCCACCAGCGTTCCGGGCGTCTTCGCCTGCGGTGACATGCGGCGCGGGCAGAGCCTCGTCGTCTGGGCGATCCGCGAAGGGCGTCAGGCGGCGCGGGCGGTGGACGAGGCGTTGATGGGGGTCAGCGAACTGCCGCGCTGACAGCTGGCCGCCCGCTGTCAGGCGCGGGCGGCGACCTCGGCGGCGTCGAAATAGTGGATGCGCAGGGTTCTGAGCAGCCCGTCCTCGAATGTGCCCGCCTCGCAGATGGTCTGGGTGAAGGGCTCGGAGCCGTCCTTGGGGTGCATGGTGAGGCGGATCACCATCACCGCGTGCGTCTCGCCCCCGGTGCAGTCGAGAATTTCGAGATCGGTGTTAGCCCAGGTGCCATACATCGCCGCCGCACAGCGTTGCAGCGCGTCCTTCCCCCGCCATTCGCCTGCGAAGGGCAGCGAATGGGCCTCGTAGAGCACAAAATCGGGGTGGATCAGCGCCTCGACCGCCGCCCAGTCGCGGGTGCCGGCGGTCGCGTAGACCCGCGCCAGCATCTCACGCGGAGTTGTCACTCCTCAATCGTCCCGATCAGATCGCCCACCTTGTAGACCGCGCCTTCCTCGCCCGTCGGACGGATGATCCCGCTGGCCTGGGCTTCGATCTCGGTGGTGCTCTTGTCGGTTTCGACGGTGTAGATGATGTCGCCCTTCTCGACACGCTCGCCATCGCCGAACATCCATTCGACGAGGGTCATTTCAACGGCGCTCATGCCGAGCTTGGGGATGCGGATTTCGGTTGCCATCTAGAGTCTACCCATGCTCGCCTTGATCTGTTCGATGATCTGGCCCTTGTTCGGGATCCACGCCTGTTCGAGGTGGCTGGCGAAGGGCACCGCCGAGAACGTCCCGCCCACGCGCCGGACTGGGCCTTTCAGGCTGTCCCAGCACTTTTCCTGGATGTTCGCGGCAATCTCCGCACCGGTGCCGAAGGGACGCACAGCCTCATGCAGGGTCAGCGCGCGGCCGGTCTTGCGGACGGAGGCTAGCACGGTCGCCTCGTCGTAGGGGGCGATGGTGCGCAGGTCGACGACCTCGACGCTGATGCCCTCTTTGGCGAGATCATCGGCCACGGCCAGCGCGTCAAGCACGGTGCGGCCATAGGTGATGATCGAGATGTCGGTGCCCTCGCGCGCGATCGCCGCCTTGCCGAGCGGCACGCGGTAGCCCGGACCGGGGTCCTCAGCCTTGAGGCCGTAGCACAGGATGTTCTCGATGAAGATCACCGGGTCATTGGCGTCGATGCTCGCCCGCATCAGCCCGCGCGCGTCGGCGGGGTTGGAGGGGGTCACCACATGGATCCCCGCGACGTGGGCGAACCAAGCCTCCAGCATGTCCGAGTGCTGCCCGCCAAAGCCGACGCCGACGCCCGTGGTGGTGCGGATCACCATCGGGCACGGCGTCTGCCCGCCCGACATGAAGCGCAGCTTGGCCGCGTGGTTGACGATCTGGTCCATGCACACGCCGACGAAGTTCATCAGCATGATCTCGGCAATCGGGCGCTGGCCCGCGAGCGCCGCGCCGACAGCGGCGCCGATGATCGCGGTTTCCGAGATCGGCGTCGCGCGGATGCGGTGTTCGCCATATTTCTCGGTCAGGCCGGCGGTGACCTTGAACACCCCGCCGCCCTGCTTGGCGGACACATCCTCACCAAGGCAGAACACGCCCGGATCATCGGCCATCGCCTCGTCGATTGCGAGGTTCAGCGCCTGGGTCATGGTGATCTGGGCCATCAGGCGGTCTCCTCCAGCACGTCCTTGTAGATTTCGTTCACGTCCGGCAGCGGCGCGGCCAGCGCGTGTTCGACCGCCGCGTTGATCTGCGCGTCGATGTCGGCAACGATGGCGTCCAGCTCTTCCTCGGTGAACTGGTGCTCGAGCATCACCTTGCGCAGCTTGGGCAGCGGGTCCTCGGCCTTCATTTCGGCAATGTGTTCGGGCGGCATGTAGCTGAAATCGCTGCCGAAGAAGTGCCCCATCATGCGGTAGCACATGGCTTCCACCAGCGTCGGCCCCTCGCCCCGGCGCGCGCGGTCGACCGCTTCCTTCACCGCGGGGTAGATCTGGTGGACGTCGTTGCCGTCAACCGTCACCCCCGGCATCCCGTACCCCGCCGCGCGGCTCGCGATATTGGGGCTGTCGGTGTGGTCGGCATAGGCCGTGTGTTCGCCGTAGCGGTTGTTCTGGCACAGGAAAATGACCGGCAGCTTGTAGAGCTGGGCCATGTTCATCGCTTCGTGGAAGCCGCCGATATTGGCCGCTCCGTCCCCGAAGCTGACCAGCGTCACGCGCCCGTCGCCGTTGTTCTGGCTCGCCATCGCGAGGCCGTTGGCGATGGGGAGGCCCGATCCGACCACGCCGGTCGTCACCATGATCCCGGTTTCGGGATCGGTGATGTGCATGGTGCCGCCCTTGCCCTTGCAGGTGCCGGTCGCCTTGCCGAGGCATTCGCCCCACCACTTTTCCATCGGGATGCCCTTGGCGGTCTGCTCGCCCTGCCCGCGATAGGTGCAGACGACGTAGTCCTCCTTCTCCAGCGCCGCCATCGCCGCGGCCGAGACCAGCTCCTGCCCGCGCACGCAGTAATACATCACCGCCACCTTGCCGCCCATGAGAAGCTCGCGGAACTTCTCGTCGGTGCGGTTCACCTTCATCGTGCGGGTGTAGATGTCGAGCAGCTTGTCGCGGTCGATCTGCGCCATGGTTTTGAGCCTTCTTGAGGGAGATTTAGAACTGGACGCGCTGGGTGAACCCGCCGTCCACCACGATGTTCGCGCCGGTCATGTAGGGCACCGCCGGGCTGGCGACGAAGACGATCGCCTTGGCGACCTCGACCGGCTCGCCGAAGCGGCCGGTGGGCATCTTGGCGAGAGTGGCATCGAACAGCGGCTTCATGTGCTCCTCGATGATCTCCCAGTTGCCGCCCTTGTAGTAGACCGCGCCGGGGCTGACCGTGTTCACGCGGATGCCCTTGGGCGCGAGCGCCTGGCTGAGTTGCGAGGCATAGGTGATCAGCGCCGCCTTGATCGCATTGAAGGGGTTGGGTGCGATGAAGGTTTCAAGCGCGGCGGTGGAGGACAGCATCACGATCGAGCCGGTGTCCGAAGCTTCGAGGTAAGGCGTGAGCGTCTCGACCGCATAGGCCGCGCCTTTCAGGTCCATGTCGAGGCACGCCTGCCAGTCGCCCGCGCCGCCGGTTCCGGAAGCAGAAGCGGTGTGGACGAAGATGTCGCACCCGCCGAGTTCCTGGGCGGCCTTTTCCAGCCACGCCTGATAGGCCTCGGTCCCGCTCGCCATGTCGAACACTTCGGCGAAGACCTTGCCCGGCCCTGCGGCATCGATCGCGGCCACGGCGGCGGCGATCTTGTCTTCCTTGCGGGAGAAAAAGGCGACATCCGCGCCCTCGGCAGCGAACAGCTTCAATGATTCAAAGCCAAGGCCATGCGCCCCGCCGTTCATGATGACCTTCTTGCCCTTCAATCCCAGATCCATAGCGCCTCTCCCCGGCTTGCCGTTATGGGGAAAGGGGATAGCCGAGTGAAGGGGCGGGGCGGATTGGCACTTTTGGGGGGATGGAGAAATAGCTCCCGCCTGTCGCCCAGCTTAAGTGCGTCAAATAAGCAGCGGAGGATACAATGGTAGCAACAGAGGTTGATCGAGAATTTATCATGCTGTCGTTCGCGCTGACCGAATGTCGTAGAGCGCTAGACAATTTGGCCGAGGTCGAGGCTCTTGCCGCAATGCGCACTGTGAGCGACCACGGTCTAGAAGTGCGAGAGAACGGACGAATCTTCGACCATATTCGTTTGGGATTGCAGATGGCGGCGAACGCCTCTCGTCTTTTCTGGCCTCCGCGCAATTCAGAGCGGGGGGCACATTTAAGAGAACTTGTGGATTTAGCGAATGATCACGGCCTTAGTGATCGGACACTTAGAAATCACATCGAGCATATCGATGAAAGATTGGATGCATGGACTGCAAAATCGCCCCGTCTTTTCACAACAATCGAAATCGTGATCCATGATGACATGCCTCCGCTCGGCGATATGCGGGATCAACTTATCGAGTCGACAGCAATTATATACGATGCGGCAAATCAAACCGTACAGCTTTTCGGTGATGTCTTTTCACTTCCCGAGTTGCGCACTCACCTTGAAGACGCAATTCAGAAAATCAGTGTTAGCATTTCCAAAGGCATCGAAAATTGGAAATGACATCGGTCGCACAGCGACCGCAAGCGCGACTGCGCGCCCGCAGGTGCCCGGAACGTAGCGTAGCGAAGTGGAGGATCGGCACCGAGGACGTCGGCGCGGAGGCGCCGACGAAACGCCAAAGACTCATCTTCGCCCCCATTGGGGCGAAGATGGTGCTGCTGGGGAGGATTGAACTCCCGACCTCACCCTTACCAAGGGTGCGCTCTACCACTGAGCTACAGCAGCGCCGGAACAGGCGCGCCCTATTGTCGCGCTGCCTCGCGATGTCAAGCATACTTGAAGAGTCCCTGCTCTCCTATCGCTTTGCCACTTGAGGAGCGCCCCTGATAACGCCAATGCGTTGCGCATGAGTGAAGAACCCCGCAAGAAAATGTCCTCGCCCCTGTCCCGCGAGGAGCGCCTCGCGGCCAAACTGCGCGAAAACCTGCGGCGCAGGAAGGCGCAGGCGCGCCAGATGGGCGATTCGGATGCAACACAGCCCCTTCCCAATCCGTCCCGCGAAAGCTAACCCGCCCGCTCGATCCGCCTGATAGGGGTGCGGGCGGCACGGAACCCCGGAGTCAAAATGCCCAAGCTGATCCTTGTCCGCCACGGCCAGAGCCAGTGGAACCTCGAAAACCGCTTCACCGGCTGGTGGGATGTCGATCTGACCGCGCAGGGCGTGGCCGAAGCGACCGCGGCGGGCGCGCTGCTGAAGGACAAGGGCGTGCTGCCCTCCTACGCCTTCACCTCGCTCCAGACCCGCGCGATCAAGACGCTGCATCTGGCGCTGGAGGCGGCGGGGCGGCTGTGGATCCCCGAGATCAAGGACTGGCGCCTCAATGAACGGCACTATGGCGGGCTGACCGGGCTCGACAAGGCCGAGACAGCGGCGAAGCATGGCGAGGATCAGGTCAAGATCTGGCGCCGCAGCTTCGACATTCCGCCGCCGGTGCTCGAAGCGGGCAGCACCTTCGATCTCGCCGCCGATCCGCGCTATGCCGGGATCCCGATCCCGAACACCGAAAGCCTCAAGCTGACGATTGAACGCGTGCTGCCCTATTGGGAAAGCACGATCCTGCCGGTGCTGGCCAGCGGCGAGACAGTGATCATCGCGGCCCACGGCAATTCCTTGCGCGCGCTGGTCAAGCACCTGTCGAACATCTCCGATGCGGACATCACCGATCTGGAGATTCCCACCGGCCAGCCGATCATCTATGACTTCGAAGGCGGCGCGGTTGCGGGTGACCGCTATTACCTGAAGGACGCATGATGGAAGCCACGGGGGGCAAGGTCGCGATTGTCATGGGCAGCCAGTCGGACTGGCCGACCATGAAGGCCGCTGCCGATGTGCTGGACGAGCTGGAAGTGCCCCATGAGGCGCGGATCACCTCGGCCCACCGCACGCCCGACCGGATGGTGGCCTTCGCCAAGGGCGCCGAGGGCGAGGGGTTCAGCGTGATCATCGCCGGGGCCGGCGGCGCGGCGCATCTGCCGGGCATGATCGCCAGCATGACGCACCTGCCGGTGCTGGGCGTGCCGGTGCAGTCGAAGGCGCTGTCGGGCATGGATAGCCTGCTCTCGATCGTGCAGATGCCGGGCGGCATTCCGGTCGGCACGCTGGCGATCGGCGAGGCCGGGGCGAAGAACGCGGGGCTGCTGGCCGCCGCTATCCTCGCGCTGGGAGACGAGGCGCTGTCCGAACGGCTGCAGGACTGGCGCGCCGCCAACAGCGCTGCCGTGGCAGAGGTGCCCGCAGACTGATGCTGCAACCGGGTTCCACCATCGGCATTCTGGGCGGCGGGCAGCTGGGCCGGATGATGGCAATGTCCGCGCTCCAGCTCGGCTACCGCGTCGTCGGCTATGCGCCCGAGGGCGACAATGTCGCCGCCGACGCCTGTTCCGGCTTCATCACCGCCGATTGGGACGATGCGGCGGCGCTGGCGGATTTCGCAGGGCGCTGCGATGTGGTGACGTGGGAGTTCGAGAACGTGCCCGTCAGCACGGTCGCTGCCTTGCCGCAGGCCCTGCTCGCCTGCCCCTTGCGCGCGCTCGAGGTGGCGCAGGACCGCTTCAACGAAAAACGCTTTGTCGCCGGGTTGGGCGGTACGCCTGCGCCCTATGCCGAGGTGACGAGCGCGGAGGACCTCGTCGCCGCCATCGCCCGGATCGGCACCCCCGGCATCCTCAAGACCGCGCGCGACGGCTATGACGGCAAGGGCCAGTGGCGCGCCCGATCCGCGCTGGAGGCGGCGGGCCTGCCCTTCCCCGGCGTGCCCTGCGTCTACGAAGGCTTCGTCACCTACGAGACCGAATTCTCGGTGATCCTCGTGCGCGGGCGCGACGGGGCGGTGAAGTTCTGGGATTCGACCGCGAACATCCACGAAGGCGGGATGCTGGCGGTGTCGGTCCTGCCCGCCGGCCCGCTGGTCGAAGCGCAGGTCGGCGCGGCGCGGGAACTGGCGGCGAAGGTCGCGGACGCGCTCGGCTATGTCGGGGTGCTGACGCTGGAATTCTTCGCCACCCGCGAAGGCCCGGTGTTCAACGAAATGGCCCCGCGCGTCCACAATTCGGGCCACTGGACCATCGAGGGCGCGGCCACCAGCCAGTTCGAAAACCACATCCGCGCCATCTGCGGCCTGCCGCTGGGCGTCACCAAGACCCGCTTCGAGGCGATCGAGATGCGCAATATCGTGGGCGAGGATGCGCTGAAGGCCCACGCCATCCTGGCCGAACCGGGCGAGCCGCACCTCCACCTCTACGGCAAGGCCGAAGCCCGCGAAGGACGCAAGATGGGCCATGTCACCCGCGTCGGACACGTGCTGAAATGACGCTTGAAATCGTGCTGATCTACGCCCGCGCCGCCAATGGCGCGATCGGCAATGAGGGCGATCTGCCCTGGCGCCTGCCGGCCGATCTCAAGCGCTTCAAGGCGCTGACGATGCACAAGCCGATGATCATGGGCCGCAAGACCTTCGAGAGCCTGCCCGGCCTGCTGCCCGGCCGCCGCCACATCGTGCTGTCGCGGCGCGACGATCTGAAGGCCGAAGGGGTCGAGATGGCCGGTTCGGTCAAGGAGGCGCTGGCGCTCGCCGCGCAGGGCAATGACAGCGGCGAGATCGCGATTATCGGCGGGGCGGCGATCTATGACGTGTTCCTGCCGCTCGCCCACCGCATCGAACTCACGCAGATCCA
Source organism: Erythrobacter sp. RANMB8 (assembly GCF_056848235.1). Lineage (NCBI taxonomy): Bacteria > Pseudomonadati > Pseudomonadota > Alphaproteobacteria > Sphingomonadales > Erythrobacteraceae > Erythrobacter > Erythrobacter sp. RANMB8. Next base: position 119,890 of record NZ_JBREHG010000005.1, on the reverse strand, counting down.
CGCCGATTACAAGGGCGATACCTTTATGGCCGAGCCGGGCCGCGAATGGGTGCTGACCGCGCGCGAGGATCACGCCGCCAGCGATCCGCACCCGGCCTTTTCCTTCCTGACGTTCCGGCGGGCGCAGAGCTGATGCGCTGGCTCGATCACCGCAAGGCCATTCCCGAGGCACTGCGCGGCGCGGTGATCGCGCTGGGCAATTTCGACGGGTTCCACCGCGGGCATCAGGCCGTGGCGGGCGAGGCGATCGGCTGGGCCAAGGCCGAGGGCCGCCCCTCGATCATCGCCACCTTCGATCCCCATCCGGTGCGCTTCTTCCGCCCCGATGTGCCGCCTTTCCGCCTGACGACGCTCGAACAGCGGCAGGAGCTCTATCTCGCCGCAGGGGCCACCGCGATGCTGGTGTTCCACTTCGATGCGGACCTCGCCGGCACCAGTGCGGAGGATTTCATCGCGCAAATCCTGATCGAGCGTTTCGGCGCGCACGGGGTGGTCACGGGCGGTGATTTTACCTTCGGCAAGGGCGCAAAGGGGAACGTGGAACTGCTGCGCACCCTCGGCGGAGAGCTGGGCCTGCAAGCGCGGGTGGTCGAGGCGGTGACGGCGGGCGAGGAGGTCGTCTCCTCCAGCCGCATCCGTCAGGCGCTGCGCGACGGCGATCCGCAGCTGGCGGCGCAATTGCTCACCCGCCCCTTCGCGATCAGGGGCATCGTCGAACACGGCGACAAGCGCGGGCGCACCATCGGCTATCCCACCGCCAATGTCGCGATCGACAATTACCTGCGCCCAAAATACGGCATCTACGCCGTGACGGGGCGCATTCTGGCGACGGGGCAGGTGCTCCACGGCGCGGCCAATATCGGCATCCGCCCGCAGTTCGAACCGCCCAAGGAGCTGCTGGAGCCGTTCTTCTTCGATTTTTCCGGAGACCTTTACGGGCAGGAAATCGAAGTCGCCTTCCACCACTACCTGCGCGGCGAGGCGAAGTTCGATTCGCTCGAGGCACTGATCGCCCAGATGGACAAGGATTGCGAACGGGCGCGGCGGCTGCTCGGCTGATTGGGGCACGCGAAGGCGCGAAGGCGCGAAGAGCGCGCACCCGGCCGCAGGCCGTATCCGGTTTTCGGAACCGTCGTTCGACCTTGGGCGCGGCTTCGCCGCAAGGATTGACCTCTTCGCGCCTTCGCGTCTTCGCGTGAACCCCTTCTTCCAAGACAAATTGCGCAAAGCCCGCCCGCCCGCTAAGGCCCCGCGACCATGACTGACGAGACGACACAGCGCGATTACCGGGACACCGTCTTCCTGCCGAAGACCGATTTCCCCATGAAGGCCGGCCTCCCCCAGAAGGAGCCGGGCATTGCCGCGCGCTGGGAAGCGATCGGGCTCTATGACGCGCTGCGCAAGGCGCGGGCTGGCCGCGAGAAGTTCATCCTCCACGATGGCCCGCCCTACGCCAATGGCGACATGCATATCGGCCATGCGCTGAACCACATCCTCAAGGACATGGTCTGCCGCACCCAGAACCTGCTGGGCAAGGACGCGCCTTACGTGCCCGGCTGGGACTGCCACGGCCTCCCCATCGAGTGGAAGGTCGAGGAGCAGTACCGCAAGGAGAAGAAGGCCAAGCCCGTCCTCACCGGGCAGGGGCGTGACGAGGCGGCGGTCAAGGCGTTCCGCGACGAGTGCCGCGCCTATGCGCAGCACTGGGTCGACGTGCAGCGCGGGCAGCTGAAGCGCCTCGGCATCATGGGCGATTGGGACCACCCCTACCTCACCATGCAGAAGGAGAGCGAGGCGGTGATCGTCGCCGAGCTGCTCAAGCTGGCCGAGGCGGGGAACCTCTATCGCGGCTCGAAGCCGGTAATGTGGTCGCCCGTCGAACAGACCGCGCTGGCCGAGGCGGAGGTCGAATACGAGGACATCACCTCGACCCAGATCGATGTGGCGTTCGAGATTGTTGAATCGCCGATCCCTGAACTGGTCGGCGCCCATGCGGTGATCTGGACGACGACGCCGTGGACGATCCCGGTGAACCAGGCTTTGGCCTATGGGCCTGAGGTTGATTACGCTCTGATCGAAGCGCTCGACGACATGGCCGAGCCGACCGGTCGGCGCTACCTCGTTGCGACTGAACTCTACGACAATTTCCGCTCGCGAGTTCGCGCACAAGGCGATCCGAAACAAAACTACTCCACGCTCGGCTTCTACGCGGGCAAGACGCTTGCCGGCACCCTCGCCCGCCACCCGATGCATCACCTCGGCGGGTTCTACGCGGCCCCGCGCCCGCTGCTCCCCGGCGACTTCGTCACCACCGACAGCGGCACGGGCCTCGTCCACATGGCGCCCGATCATGGCGAGGACGACTTCGAGCTGTGCAAATCGGCAGGGATCAACCCCGTCTTCGCGGTGATGGACGACGGGCGCTACCGTGACGACTGGGGCTGGCTCGGCGGCGCGGATGAGCGGCGCATGAGCGTCATCAACCCCAAGTTCAACGCGCCCGACGGCCCGATCTGCTCGGACCTGCGCGAAGCGGGCGCGCTGCTCGCCGCGAGCGCGGATTACGCGCACTCCTACCCCCATTCGTGGCGCTCCAAGGCCAAGGTGATCTTCCGCTGCACCCCGCAGTGGTTCGTGCCGATGGACAAGGAACTCCCCTCCCGCTTGCGGGAGGGGTCGGGGGTGGGAGCGTCCACAACCGACGGTGCGGAGACAGGCCCACCCCTAGCCCCTTCCGCAAGCGGGAGGGGGACTTTGAGGGACACCGCCCTCGCCGAAATCGCGCGCGTGCAGTTCATCCCCGAAAAGGGCCGCAACCGCATCGGCGCGATGGTCGAGGGGCGGCCCGACTGGGTGCTCAGCCGCCAGCGCGCCTGGGGCGTGCCGATCACGCTGTTCGTGCGGCCTGATGGTTCGTATCTGCAAGACCCGGAAGTGAACGCCCGCATCGTCGCCGCCGTGAACGCGGAAGGGATGGACGCGTGGAACAGCGCCAACAAGGCCGCCTTCCTCGGCCCCGATTACAACCCCGACGAATTCGACATGGTCACCGACATTCTCGACGTGTGGTTCGATAGCGGCTGCACCCACGCCTTCGTGCTCGAAAGCGGGCGCTGGCCGGACCTGCAATGGCCCGCCGACCTCTACCTCGAAGGTAGCGACCAGCATCGCGGCTGGTTCCAGTCCTCGCTGCTGCAATCGGCCGCCACGCGGGGCCGCGCGCCTTATGATCAGGTTCTCACCCACGGCTTCACCATGGACGCCAAGGGCAAGAAGATGTCGAAGAGCCTCGGCAACACGGTCGATCCGCTGAAGGTGATGGAGACCTACGGCGCGGACATCATCCGGCTGTGGGCGCTTTCGGTCGACTTCACCGAGGATCACCGCATCGGCGATGAAATCCTGAAAGGCGTCGGCGACCAGTATCGCAAGCTGCGCAACACCTTCCGCTACCTCTTGGGCGCGCTCGACGGGTTCGTGGGGGACATGAGCGATGCGGGCGAACTGCCGGAGCTGGAGCTTTATGTCCTCGCCCTGCTGGGCGACCTCGACGGGAAACTGAAGGCGGCGGCAGAGGCCTACGACTTCAACACCTACACCCGCCTGTTGGTCGATTTCTGCAACGAGGACCTCAGCGCCTTCTTCTTCGATATCCGCAAGGACAGCCTCTACTGCGACGGGCCGGACAGCACCACGCGCAACGCCTATCGCACCGTGCTCGACCTGCTGTTCCACGCGCTGGTGCGCTACGCCGCGCCGGTGCTGGTGTTCACGGCGGAAGAAGTGTGGATGAGCCGCTATCCCGAAGATGGCGAGGCTGACGAAAACGGCCAGCGCGGGAGCGTCCACCTGCTCGAATGGCCGAGCGTTCCCGGCGTGGCGGTGGACACCGCCAAGTGGGCGCAGCTGCGGCTGTTGCGCGATGCCGTGAACGAGGCGATCGAACCGCTGCGGCGCGACAAGACCATCCGCTCCAGCCTCGAAGCCGAAGTGATCGTCCCCGCCAGCATGGTGCCCGAAGGCGTCAGCGACGAGAGCCTCGCCGAGCTGTTCATCACCGCGACAGTTACCCGCGGGCAGGGCGATGCCGTGATCGTGACCAAGACCAGCCACCACAAATGCGGCCGCTGCTGGCGCCACCTTCCCGATGTGGCGGGCGAGGGCGAATTGTGCGGGCGCTGCGATGATGTGGTCGGCGCGATGGATGCATCGGAGGGCTCGGGCGCATGACCGGTCTGTTCACCCGCAACCGCGTGATCGGGCTGGTGCTCGCTGCCTTTGTCGCGGTGATCGATCAGGTGTCGAAGTGGTATGTCACCGGGCCGCTCGCGCTGCGGCAGGTCGGCAATATCGATCTGCTGCCGTTCTTCGATCTCACCTATACCGAAAACCGCGGCATCTCGCTGGGGCTGTTGCAGGCGACCAATATGGAAACCCGCTGGCTGCTGGTGCTGATGACAGCGGCGATCGCGGTGGTGGTGCTGGTGTGGATGATGCGCGAAAAGCGGCTGGGCGACATCGCCGGCCTCGCGCTGATCCTTGGCGGGGCGCTGGGCAATATCCGCGACCGCTACAGCCTCGGCTACGTGGTGGACTTTGCCGATTTCCACATCGGGGATTTCCGCCCCTTCCTGATCTTCAACATTGCCGATGCCGCGATTACCATCGGTGTCGTCATAATCCTTGCCCGCAGCCTGTTCGTGCGCGACAAGGAGGAAACCGCAGACGGGGATGCGCCCCGTGGAGAGCCTGACAATGCGTAAGTTTGCACCCGTAATCCTGCTTGCCGGAGCTTCGGCCATGCTGGCGGCCTGTGGCGGTGGCGGCGGCGTGTTCAACCGCGACCGGCCCGATGAATTCGCGGTGCAGCGGCAGGCTCCGCTGGTGGTGCCGCCCGATTTCTCGCTCACCCCGCCCGCGCCCGGCGCCCCGCGCCCGTCCGAAGGCACCGCGTCCGAGCAGGCGCTCGAAGCCCTGTTCGGCGGCCCCGCCCCGCGCAGCCGGATCGAAGCCAGCGTGCTCGACCGCGCAGGCAGCGCCGCGCCGAGCATCCGCAGCCAGGTGGGCGATACCGGCACCAACACGGTCGCCAAGGGCCGCGTCACCCGCGACATCATCGCCGCACCCGAAGGTGACGGGCAGTCGGCCTCGACTGTTATACCTTCCTGATTTGACCCTCAAACGCCGGGCGGCGGACATCCGTCCGCCTTGGCTTTCCTCGCGTAAGCTCGGGCGCGCGGTCGCGCTTGCGGTCGCTGTGCGACCGGTGCTTCCACGCGAACGCTAGAGGGGCTCTAACCTTCCTCGCCCGCCTTGCTCACCAGCAGCTTGTCGATGCGGCGGCCGTCCATGTCGACCACTTCGAAGCGCCAGCCCTGATCGTGGAAGTGTTCGCCTTCGGACGGGAGCTTCTTGAGCACCGACAGGGCATAGCCCGCCGCCGTGCCGAATTCGCGGTCCTCGCCATAGTCCAGCCCCAGCCGGTCAGCCAGCGCATCGGCGGATAGCGAGCCCGACACCAGCAGCGATCCGTCCTCGCGCTCGATCACGGCAGGCAGATCGCCATCGTCCGAATCGCTGGCAAAATTGCCGACAATCGCGGTCAGCAGATCGACCGGCGTGACGATCCCTTCGAAGTGGCCATATTCGTCGGTCACGGCAGCCATCGCCACTTCGGCGGATTGCAGCACCCGCAGCGCGTCCATCGCGTCAAGCTGGTCGGGCACGACTTCAAGCTTGCGCATCATCGCCCGGATCGACACCGGCTCGCCGCGCACCAGCGCCGCGAGCACATCGCGCACCTTGACCACGCCAAGGATCGTGTCGGGCGAACCTTCGGCCACCGGCATCAGGGAATGCGAGCTGTCCTCGATCGTCTCGCGGATTTCCTCCGCATCGGCATCGGCTTCGATCCAGTCGATTTCGGTGCGCGGGGTCATCATCTCGCGCACGGGGCGCTCGGCCAGCCGCACCACGCCGGTGAGGATCTGGCGCTGTTCATCCTCGATCACGCCTGACCGCGTCGCCTCGGCAAAGATCATCTGGAGCTCCTCGGCGGTGACCGAGGCTTCATCGGTCCGCCGGATGCCGAACAGGCGGATCATCGCCGCAGAGCTCGAATCGAGCAGCCACACCAGCGGCGCGGCGGCGCGCGACAGGAACGCCATCGGCCGCGCCATGATCAGCGCCAGCGGCACCGCATTGCGCAGCGCCAGCTGCTTGGGCACCAGCTCGCCCACCACCACGCTGAGATAGGTGGTGAGCGCGATCACCACGGCGAACCCGGCTTCATCGGCATAGCGTTCGGGCAGGCCGAGCGCGTCCAGCCGCTCGCCCATCGGCCCGCCGAGGCTCGCACCCGAATAGGCGCCCGCGATAATGCCGATCAGGGTGATCCCGATCTGCACGGTCGACAGAAACTTGCCGGGGTCAGCCGCCAGCGCGATCGCGATGCGCGCACTGGACGAGCCGCCTTCGGCCTTGGCCTCCAGCGCGCTGGTCTTGGCCGAAACAATGGCGAGTTCGGACATGGCGAACACGCCGTTGAGCACGACGAGCCCGATGATGATGGCGAGGTCGGTCCAGGGAAAAGGTGTCACGCCAAGGCCGCTAGCACAAACCGGCGGCCTTGCCATCTGTGCAATCGTAGGGCGCACAAAACGCCTGTCTGCCGGCAATTCGTGCGGTTTGTTCAACCAAGGTCAATGCGGGGCGGCGCAGGGGATGCCATCCCCGACAGGCCGCGGCCTTGTCGCCATCCGGGCGGCGTGGCATTGTCGGCACGAGAATTGAGGGAGGAATTCACATGACTTTTTCGCGTATCCTGATGTCCGGCACGGCGGCTCTCGCGCTGCTGGGCACCACCACCGCCTGCGTCACCGATCCCAACACCGGCGAAAAGAAGATTTCGCGCACCGCAATCGGCACCGGCCTCGGCGGCACGCTCGGCTATCTGCTGGGCGGGGCGATTGGCGGCGACACGGGCCGCATCATCGGCGCAGGCATCGGCGGTTCGGCCGGGGCGATCCTCGGCAAGCAGTATGACGACCAGATCAAGGAACTGAAGGAACAGACCGCCGGCAGCGGCGTCGATGTCGAGGAAGTGGGCGATCAGGACGCGATCCTCGTCCGCCTGCCCGATGGCGTCACCTTCGCCACCGGTTCGGCCGCGATCAATCCCGGCTTCCTCGACACGCTCAACAATGTCGCGGAAACGCTGATCCGCTATCCCAACAGCCTGATCGACGTTTACGGCTTCACCGACACCACCGGATCGCCCGCCACCAACCAGCGCCTGTCCGAACAGCGCGCACAGGCGGTGGCCGATTACCTTGCAGCGCGCGGTGTGGCCCGTGCCCGCATCGCGACGCAGGGCTTTGGCGAGCAGTATGATTACCTGCGCGTCAAGACCGGCGACAATGTCAACGAACCGCTCAACCGCCGGGTCGAAATCAAGATCATCCCGGTCAGCCAGGAAGATGTTTCCGCCGCGCGTTCGCAATGATTGAAGCGGGGTTGCCTCCGCAGCCCCGCTTCCTCGCTCCCTCTGGTCACTGCGGGCGGCCGTGCAGGTGTGCTTCGCACGTCTGCGCCTTCGGCTTCGACTCCGGCCTTGCGGGCCGCCCGGGTGGGTGGCCCGTTTTCGTTCTGACACATTGAAGTTGGGATCAGTGGTGCTTTACCGCAGCGCCGCAGCCCGCGCCGCCAGCCGCTCCACCGCCGCCGCGTGGATCGCGGGCGAGCACACCAGCACGCCGAAATCCCGCGGGTCGTGCTTGTTATAGGCGAGCGGGTTGCCGAATGCGTCGGTGACCTCGGCCCCCGCCTCGCGTGCGATCAGGGTGGCGGCGGCGATATCCCACTCGTAACCCCAGCGCAGCGTCGCCACCAGATCGGCGCGGTCATCGGCGACCATCGCGATGCGCAGCGCGATCGAATTGGGCTGTTCGACCGCGACCAGATCGCTGTCGTCCCTCATCAGCGTGTGGGTCGGCACGCGGGCTCCGGCAAATTGGGTGCGCTGGCTGGCCCGGATCGGCACGCCGTTGAGCGTCGCGCCCTGCCCTGCGACCGCCACCCATTCCTCGCGGCGGGCGGGTGCCGCCAGCATCCCGATCAGCGGCCTGCCCGAACTCACCAGCGCGACCGACACCGCCCAGCCCGGCCTTCCGGCGACGAAATCGCGGGTGCCGTCAATCGGATCGACCAGCCATATGAGCCCGCTGGCGGTGCGCCCCTTGTCGTCCGCCGTTTCCTCGGAAAGCCAGGCGGCAGAGGGAAGCAACCGGCCCAGCTCGCGCTTGAGGAAGCGGTCGACCTCCAGATCGGCCTCGCTCACCGGGCTGCCCGGCGTCTTGTCCCAGCTGTGCAAGGCATGGCCCGCCCCCGGCCAGCGGGAAAGAGCGATCCTGCCCGCCTCGCGGACGATGGCCAGAAGGTGCGACCTGTCAATCATGAGAGCCTGCGGTGTTGCCCCTGCACTGGGCACTTTTCAAGAGGGACGATCCGTGCTTAGGCCCCGCGTGGACGAACCTCTCCCCAGAGACACGCATTGAAGGGATCGATACGCAATGAACGTTCACGAATATCAGGCCAAGGAACTGCTCGCCAAGCACGGGATCGCGGTGCCCGCCGGTCACGCCGCGCTGAGCGTCGAGGAAGCGGTGGAAGCCGCCAAGAAGCTGCCCGGGCCGCTTTATGTCGTGAAGGCGCAGATCCACGCAGGCGGACGCGGCAAGGGCAAATTCAAGGAACTCGGCCCCGACGCCAAGGGCGGCGTGCGCCTCGCCAAGAGCCTCGATGAAGTGCGCGCCCACGCCGAGGAAATGCTCGGCAACACGCTGGTCACGATCCAGACGGGCGAAGCGGGCAAGCAGGTGAACCGCCTCTACATCACCGACGGCGTGGACATCGCCAAGGAATACTACCTCTCGCTGCTGGTCGACCGCGCGACGGGCCGCGTCGCCTTCGTGGTTTCGACCGAGGGCGGGATGGACATCGAAACCGTGGCGCATGACACGCCCGAACTGATCACCACCTTCACTGTCGATCCGGCACAGGGCTTCCAGCCGCACCACGGCCGTGCCGTGGCCTTCGCGCTGAAGCTGCAGGGCGATCTCAACAAGCAGGCGCAGAAGCTGGCGAAGCAGCTTTACGACGCCTTCCTCGCCACCGATTGCGAGATGCTCGAAATCAACCCGCTGGTCGAAAGCGAAGACGGCAAGCTGCTGGTGCTCGATGCCAAGATGAGCTTCGACGGCAACGCCCTCTACCGCCACCCCGACATCGAAGCCCTGCGCGACGAGACCGAGGAAGACCCGGCGGAAGTCGAAGCCAGCGAATACGACCTCGCCTACATCAAGCTTGATGGCAACATCGGCTGCATGGTGAACGGCGCGGGCCTCGCGATGGCGACGATGGACATCATCAAGCTCAACGGCGCCTTCCCGGCGAACTTCCTCGACGTGGGCGGCGGCGCCACCACCGAGAAGGTGACGGCGGCCTTCAAGATCATCCTCAAGGATCCGGCGGTCGAGGGCATCCTCGTCAACATCTTCGGCGGGATCATGAAGTGCGACGTGATCGCCAACGGGATCGTGCAGGCGGCCAAGGACGTGAACCTCCAGGTTCCGCTGGTCGTGCGTCTCGAAGGCACCAACGTGGCCGAAGGCAAGGCGATCCTCGCCAATTCGGGCCTTGCGATCGTGCCCGCCGACAACCTCGGCGATGCCGCGCAGAAGATCGTCGCGGAAGTGAAGAAGGCGGCGTAAGCCTTCGCCGCGCAAAGGTATTGAAAACCCCCGCCGGTTCGCGCCGGCGGGGGTTTTTGTTTGGCGTCAGCGCAATCGCCGGAAGCGGAACACCAGTTCCTGCGGTTCGTGCGCGTCGCTCTTCATGCGCACCGCCACCACCATCCCGCCTGCGCCGTCACAGCGATAGGTCAACGCGCTGAAATAGAGCGCGCAGGGCTGCGCCGCGATCAGGCGGAAGGTGACCATCCCGTCCTTCTCTTCCCAGCCGGTCAGGTCGGGGTTGAAGTGCTTGAGCTTCACCACCAGACTGCCGTCCTGCTCCATCAGATACATGTGCTCGGTGAACATGATCCCGCCCGTGGCAGTTTCCTGCACGAAGGTGCCCACCATGGTGTCGCCCGAGGCGGCCAGCCAGCTTTCGTGCGCCTCGGCCCCGCCGATCCCCGCGCCGGTCCACGTGCCGGTCATCCAGTCGGCCGCCGCGATCGTGGCTGGCGGCGAGGCCTGACCCTCGCTCGCCACCCGCGTCTCCTGCGCGGCCAGCGGCGCTGCCGCCGCCAGAGCCGCCGCTGCCACCCATGCCTTTATCGCCATTGCTGCATCCCTCCCCGCTTGCCGACGTAGCTTCGACACGCCCCCCGGTAAAGCACTGGCGAATTGAAGGCTTGACCTTGCCCCGGTGCAACGCGAGGGGGGCCACATGTTCGGTAATCAGCGCAAGCCACCCGCTTGACGTTTACGTAAACGCAAGCTAGGCGGGCGGCCAAGGGCGCGACAGCGTCACGTGATTCTTTGAGAGGAAGGACGAACCCCATGAAGATCCTCGTCCCCGTCAAGCGGGTGATCGATTACAACGTCAAGCCGCGGGTCAAGGCCGATGGCACGGGCGTTGACCTTGCCAACGTCAAGATGAGCATGAACCCGTTCGACGAGATCGCGGTCGAGGAAGCCATCCGCCTCAAGGAAAAGGGCGCGGCGACCGAGATCGTGGCGGTTTCCGTCGGCCCGGCCAAGGCGCAGGAAACCCTGCGCACCGCCCTCGCCATGGGTGCCGACCGCGCGATCCTCGTCGAGACCGAAGAAGAGGTCGAGCCGCTGGCGGTCGCCAAGATCCTGAAGGCCATTGCTGACGAAGAGCAGCCCGGCCTCGTCATCCTCGGCAAGCAGTCGATTTCGGACGATTCGAACCAGACCGGGCAGATGCTCGCCGCGCTGATGGGCCGTCCGCAGGGGACTTTCGCCAACACCGTCGAAGTCGACGGCGACTCCGTCGTCGTGAAGCGCGAAGTCGATGGCGGCCTTCAGACCGTGAAGCTCAGCCTTCCCGCGATCGTCACCACCGACCTGCGCCTCAACGAGCCGCGCTATGCTTCGCTGCCCAACATCATGAAGGCCAAGCAGAAGCCGCTCGCGACCAAGACCGCTGCCGATTACGGCGTCGACCTGACCCCGCGCCTCAAGACCCTCAAGGTCGCCGAGCCGCCGGTGCGTCAGGCAGGTGAAAAGGTCGCCGACGTCGCCGCGCTGGTCGAGAAGGTCAAGGCGCTCGGCATCGCGTAAGCCACTGGTTTTTCCCGGGTGCCGTTCGTGTCGAGCGAAGTCGAGACACACCGCACCGGCCTCTCGACTACGCTCGAGGCGAACGGGACAGGGATTTGAAAGGACTATCAGATGAAGACTCTGGTTCTCGTCGAACATGACAACACCAAGGTGAACGACGCGACGCTCGCGGTGGTCACTGCTGCGGGCAAGCTGGGTGAAGTGCACCTGCTGGTCGCCGGTCACAATTGCGGCGGTGTCGCCGAAGCGGCGGCGAAGATCGCGGGCGTGGCCAAGGTCCACGTCGCGGATGACGCCGCCTACGCCAACGGCCTTGCCGAAAACGTCGCGCCACTCGCGGCCAGCCTGATGGCCGATCACGACGCCTTCCTCGCGCCCGCCACCACCAGCGGCAAGAACATCGCCCCGCGTGTCGCTGCGCATCTCGATGTGATGCAGGTTTCGGAAATCCTGTCGGTCGAAGGCCCCAAGACCTTCACCCGCCCGATCTATGCCGGCAACGCCATCGCCACGGTCGAATCGACCGATGCCAAGTTGGTGATCACCGTGCGCGGCACCGCCTTCGAAAAGGCGGCGACCGAAGGTGGTTCGGCTGCGGTCGAAGCTGTCAGCGGTGCGGGCGATGCCGGCACCTCCAGCTTCGTCAGCTCGGAAATCGCCAAGAGCGAGCGTCCGGAACTGACCAGCGCCAAGATCATCGTTTCGGGTGGCCGCGCGCTGAAGGATGCAGAAACCTTCGAAGCGACCATCACGCCGCTCGCCGACAAGCTCGGCGCGGCCATCGGCGCGAGCCGTGCGGCGGTCGACGCGGGCTATGTCCCCAACGACTATCAGGTCGGCCAGACCGGCAAGATCGTCGCGCCGGAAGTCTACTTCGCCATCGGCATTTCGGGCGCGATCCAGCACCTTGCCGGGATGAAGGACTCGAAGGTCATCATCGCCATCAACAAGGACGAGGATGCCCCGATCTTCCAGGTCGCGGATATCGGCCTCGTCGCCGATCTCTACACCGCCGTTCCGGAGCTGACCGGCGCGCTGTGAAGCGCTGACCACGCAAGGACTTGAGATTGCAAAGAACCTCCGGCAAGCTGCGCGCTTGTCGGGGGTTTTTTGATGTTCGCACGACCATTTCTTGTCATCGCAGGCGCCGCCGCGCTGGTCGCAGGGGTCACCCCTGCATCGGCCGCGCCGATCCGGCTCAAGCCTTCCTCCGACTGGAAGCTGCTCCAATATGACGACAAGTGCCGCATGACGCGCACTTTCGGCGAGGGCGAGAATGAAACCACGCTGTGGCTCGACAAGGGCGGGCCGGGGCCGGGGATGAACATCACCGTGATCGGGCGTCCGGTGCGCAGCCCCTATGGTGCCTATGTGCGCGTAGGCTTTGCGCCGGGGGAGCCGGTGGACCGCAATTTCATCACCGCCACATCGAGCAAGGGGCGGCCCGTGCTCGGCCTGTTCGGGGTGCAGCCGGTGTCGCAGGCGGCCGAACAGCCGGAAGGCGAGGCTCCGGCGACGGTGCAGGGCGAGGAAAGCGTCGATTTTGCCGAGGCGTCGGTCGCCGAATTCGCGTCGATCGAAACGCTCAAGAAACGCTACGCCGCGATCACCGCGCTGGAATTGTCGGGCGCACTGATCGATCCACTGACGCTGGAGCTGGACGGGGTGTTCCCGATGGCGGACAGGCTGTTCGTCTGCACCACCGAACTCAGCAAGCAGCTGGCGCGCAAACCTCTGGTCGAAGGCGGCGCAGCCAAGGGCGTCACCACGGTCGATGCGGCCAGCTGGGCGGCGAAGATCCAGGAAAACTACCCCGCCCACCTGCTGCGCGCCGAACAGCAGGGCACGGTCGCGGTGCGGCTGACGGTCAACAAGGAAGGCCGCGCCTCGTTCTGCGAGGTGACCGGCTATAGCGGCCCTGCGTCCTTCAACGAGACCGCCTGCCTGCAATTGCTGCGCCATGCGCGGTTCGATCCGGCGCGCGACGCCAGCGGCGCGCCGGTCGCGGCGTTCTATTCGACCCGCATCACCTACAAGCTGAACAACTAACCCGCCATCCGGCCCTGCCCCGAGGAATTCCCATGCGCCGCACCATTCTCGCCCTTGCCGCCCTTTCCATCACACTCGCCGCTCCTGTGCAGGGGGCGGAGCCGGTGGTGCTGAAGCCCAGCAGCCCGTGGAACGTCGATTTCGCCGAGGACAAGTGCCGCCTCAACCGCCTGTTCGGCGAGGGGGAGGATCAGCACTTCCTCTCGTTCCAGCAATACTGGCCCGCGCGCGAGGCGGGGTTGACCGTGGCGGGGCCGGCCTTCCGCAAGTTCCGCAGCCTCGAACGGACCGGGGTGCGGTTCTTCGCCGGGCAGGAGCCGGTGGAAAGAACGCCCTTCGCCGGCACGGTCGAAGGCTTCGGCACGGGCGTAATCTTCCCCACCATCCGGCCCGACGAGACGCAGGCGGAGGGCGAGGAGGGCGACGCACGGGCCCCTGCCGGGATGCCGCAGATGGACCCGGCGTTCGGGCAGAAGGTCGAATTTCTCGAACTGAAGCAAGGCGGGCGCGTGGTGCGGCTGGAAACCGGTGCGCTGAAGAGCGCCTTTACCGTGCTGAACCAGTGCTCGCTCGATCTGCTGCGCGAATGGGGGCTCGATCCCGAACGCCACGCTTCGGCGATCAGCCGTCCGCGCTGGACCAATCAGGCCGGTCTGGTGAAGCGGATCATGGAGAATTACCCGCGCGAGGCGTGGAGCGAAGGCGAACAGGGGGTCATGCGGATGCGCGTGATCGTGAGTGCGGAAGGCACGGTGGAAAGCTGCACGATGCTCAAGGCCACCGAAACCGATCTGCTGGAATCGCCGGCCTGCAAGGTGATGAAGAACGCTCTGTTCGAACCGGCGCGGGACGCCGCGGGCCAGCCGTTCCGGTCGTTCTACGCCACTTCGATCACCTATCGCGGCGGCTAGGGTGTGCGCGTCACAGCACCGTTGTGATGAAGTGCAGCGTCATCCCCACCAGCCCGCCCACCAGCGTGCCGTTGATGCGGATGAACTGGAGGTCGCGGCCCACCGCACCTTCCACGCGGTCGGTGATGGTCTGCGCGTCCCAGCGGCGCACCGTCTCTGACACCAGCCGCACGATCTGGTCGCCATAGCGGGTGGCGACGCCGACCATGGTGCGGCGGGCGAAGCGGTTGATCTGAAGCTGCAAGCGTTCGTCCTGCTGGAGCGCCTGCCCCAGTTCCGACAGCATGTTGCGCATTTCCTCGCCCATCCCGCTTTCGGGGTCGCGGGCGCGGCGGATCAGCGACTGGCGGATGCGTTCCCACACCCCTGTCCACCATACCGCCACCGCGGGGTTGGCGATCAGATCGCGCTTCATCTCCTCCACTCTGGCGCGGGTTTCGGGATCGTGCTGCAAATCCTGCCCGAGCTTGGCGAGCCCTTCCTCGACCTTGCCGCGCAAGGGGTGATCGGGGTTCACCAGCACCTCGGCCAGCAGCTTGTAGAGCCCGTCGAGCACGCTGGAGGAGATCGTCTTGTCCAGCCCGGTCCAGCGCAGCACGCCGGCCACGCGCTGGTGGATGATGTCGCGCAGGGTTTCCTCGTTGTCCTCGATGGTGAGGCCCGCCCAGCGCACGAACCCGTCAATCAGCGGCTGGTGGCGCTTGTCGGCCATGGTGGTCTCGATCATCCGGCCCGCGAGCGGCGCGAGGTCGAGCTTGGCGATCTGGCCCGCCAGCCCGGCGCGCACCTGATTGCCGAGCCGGTCGGGATCGAGCGATTCGAGCACCTCGGCGAGCAGCTCTGCCGCGCCGGAGGTGATACGCGAGCGTTCATCCACGCCTTCGCCGTTCGGGCCGCGCTCAGGCGAAGCGGCGAGAAACTCGCCCGCCGCCTTGGCAATGTTCATCCCCGCCATGCGCCGTGCGACCACCGCCGGCGTGAGGAAGTTCTCGCGCAGGAAGGCCGCCATGGTGTCGGCGATGCGGTCCTTGTTTTCGGGGATGATCGCGGTGTGCGGGATCGGCAGGCCGAGCGGGTGGCGGAACAGCGCGGTCACCGCGAACCAGTCTGCGAGGCCGCCCACCATCGCCGCTTCGGCAAAGGCGTTGACATAGCCCCACGCCGGGTGCGCGGCGACCAGCCCGTGGGTGGCGATGAACACCACCGCCATGGCGGCCAGCATGCCGGTGGCCGTCCAGCGCATCCGCCGCGCGCGATCAGCCGTCAGCGGCTGTCCGTGGAACGTCAGAGGCCTCAGGGATCGGGTCACCATGCGCCTGCCTTAGCGCGGTTCGGGCGCGGTCGTCACGCCCTTACCTGTCACTCGGCCGGTTCGCCCGCCGGGGGCAGGCGCCGCGCCGGGGTGGGCTTGGCCCCGCCGGGCAGGCCGGGGAAGGGCAGATCGGGTTCACCCTCGCCATGCGGGCGCGTGTCGTCTCCGGGCTTGTAGGTCAGCAGGCGCGAACGCAGCCACGGGCCTGCGCGCTTTTCGAACCCGTCGGCGAGGCTGAAGCCCGCGGGCACGATCAGCAGGGTCAGCAGGGTCGAAAGCACCAGCCCGCCGATCACCACGATCCCCATCGGCTGGCGCCATGCCCCGTCGCCGGTCAGCGACAGCGCCACCGGCACCATCCCCGCGGTCATCGCCACGGTGGTCATCACGATCGGCTGGGCGCGCTTGTGCCCGGCATCCATGATCGCCTCCAGCTTGGGCACGCCCTTGTTCATTTCCTCGATCGCGAAGTCGATCAGCAGGATCGAGTTCTTCGACACGATACCGAGCAGCAACAGAATGCCGATATAGACCGGCATCGATTGCGCCTGCCCGAACAGCCAGATCAGCAGCACCCCGCCCAGCGGCGCCAGCGCCAGCGAGGTCATGTTGACCAGCGGGCTCATGAGGCGCTTGTAGAGCAGCACCAGCACCGCGAACACCAGCAGCACGCCCGAGATGATCGCGATGATCAGGTTCTGGATCAGCTCCGCCTGCCAGGCATCCTCGCCCACCACGTCGCGGATCACGCCGGTCGGCAGTTCCTGCAGCACCGGCAGGGCATCGATCTGGGCCTGCGCCTCGCCCTTGAGCACGCCTGCGGCAAGATCGGCCCCCACCAGCACGCGGCGGTTCTGGTTGTAGCGCTGGATCGCGGTCGGGCCGGAACCGAAGGTGATGTCGGCGACGCGGCTCAGCGGCACGGAGCCGCCGTTGGCGGTCGGCACGGGCAGGTTTTCGATGGTGCGGAAATCGGTGCGCGATTCCTGCGACAGGCGCACCACGATCGGGATCTGGCGATCCGACAGCGAGAAACGCGCCGCGTTCTGTTCGATCTCGCCCAGCGTGGCGATGCGGATCGTCTGCGACAGGGCGGCGGTGGTGACGCCCAGTTCGGCTGCGATCTTGTCACGCGGGGTGATGATGATTTCGGGCCGGTTGAGATCGGCACTGATCCGCGGCGCGACGAGGGTTTTCAGCCCCTTCATTTCCTCGACCAGCCGGGTCGCGGTCTGATCGAGCAGGACGGGATCGGACCCTGCCAGCATCACCGTCATGTCGCGGCCCGAACCGAAGCCGCCGCTCTGCGACTGGAACCGCACCCGTGCGTCGGGGAAGCGTGCCAGCTCGGGCGCCAGTTCGCGTTCGAACTCGATCGAGGTGCGCGCGCGGTCCTCGCGCAACTTGACGAAGATCGAGGAGGTTTCGCCCAGCCGGATGCGTTCGAGCAGGCGTTCGACTTCCGGCTCCTGCCGCAGGCGCTCGGCCACGCCGTTCACCACCCGCTTGGTTTCAGCGAGCGTGGTGCCCGGCACCATCTCGATTTCGACGCGGCTGTTCTCGTCATCGACCGTGGGCTGGAACTGCGGCGGAGTCTGCCCGAACAGCATGATCGTCATCAGGAACGAGAACCACCCCACCCCGAGCATCCACACGCGGTGATCGTAGAACCGCGCCGTCATCCAGTTGACCGCGAGCGGATTGCGGGCGACCTTGCGCACGCCCAGATAGCCGAGCGCGCCGGCGGCCACCGCGCCGCCCAGCGCCAGCACCGCCCCCAGCAGCTCCATGCCCGAAAGCGCGGCGAGATCGAACGCGCCGGCGGCGGCCGCGGCGTCCTGTCCGGCCTGCGCTTCGTCAGGGGTGCCGGTGATCGCGGCAAAAATGCCGCCGACAATCGCATTGCCTGCCAAAGCGGCGGCGAGCACACCGAGAATGCCGAGCGCGATGCTTCCGACCTTCGCCAGCGGATTATCCGACCGCAGCAGCGGTGAAATCCCCTCGATGCCCCTGAACACCAGCAGGCCCGACAGGAACGACAGGAACGAGGTGGTCAGCACGATCACGATTTCGAAGATCTTGGACACCACCATGTGCGCCATCGCATTGGTGTCGCTCGATACGGCGGTGGCGATCTGCTTGTGCACGTCCAGCCCGATCAGGCCCTTCCACGGCGGCGCGGCGCCTGCTCCGGCGGCGATCGCAGCCGAAACCGATCCGCTGAACAGTTCGAACAGGGTCAGCGCGGGCACCACCAGCAAGGCGATCACTGTCAGCAGCAGGCCAAAGACATAGGCCATGCGATTATGCGGCCCTTCCAGCCCGAAGCGCCGGGCGGCCATCTTGCCGGTGTCGAGCGTCCACGCCAGCACCTGCATATAGGCCTGCACCATCGGGCCTTCGCCATGTTCGGCATGGCCCTTGGCCTTGAGGAAATAGGCCGCCATCAGCGGCGTGATCATGCGCGCCACGGCAAGGCTCATCAGCACCGCGACCACCACGGTCAGGCCGAAGTTCTGGAAGAACTGGCCCGATACGCCCGGCATCAGGCCCACCGGCAGGAACACCGCGACGATGCAGAAACTGGTGGCGACCACCGGCAGGCCGATTTCGTCGGCGGCGTCGATCGATGCCTGATAGGCGGTCTTGCCCATGCGCATGTGGCGCACGATGTTCTCGATCTCCACGATCGCATCGTCGACCAGCACCCCTGCCACCAGCGCGAGGGCGAGGAGCGAGAGGAAGTTCAGGTTGAACCCCAGGTAATCCATGAAGAAGAAGGTCGGGATCGCCGACAGCGGGATCGCCACCGCGCTGATGAAGGTCGCCCGCCAGTCGCGCAGGAACAGGAACACCACGACCACCGCCAGCACCGCGCCTTCGACCAGCGCCCAGATCGAGGATTCATACTGCTGGCGGGTGTAGGTGGTGTTGGTCGACAGCTTGATGAACTTGACGCCTTCGTTCTCGGCCTCGATCTTGTCCATCTCGGCCAGTGCGGCGTCATAGACGGTAAGGTCGGATGCGCCGCGCGCGCGGCTCATGGCGAAGTTCACGACTTCCTGGCCGTTGACCTCGCTGATCGAGGTGCGTTCGGAATAGCCGTCGCGCACGGTGGCGACATCGGCCAGCCGCACGGTGCGTCCGCCGCCCAGCTGGATCTGCGTTTGCGACAGGGCATAGGCGGTGTCGGAATTGCCGAGCACGCGCAGCGACTGGCGGGTGCCGCCGATCTCCGCAAGCCCGCCCGCCGCATCGAGGTTGACCTGCCGCAGCACCGCGTTGATCTGCGAGGCGGTGACCCCCAGCGATTGCATCCGCGCCGGATCGAGGATCACCTCGATCTGCCGGTCGACCCCGCCGAAGCGGTTGACCTCGGCCATGCCTTCGATCTTCAGCAATCGCTTGGCGACGGTATCGTCGATGAACCAGCTGAGCTGCTCCACCGTCATGTCGTCGGCCTCGACCGCGATATAGCCGATCGGCTCGCCCACCACGTTGACCTTGCGCACCTGCGGTTCGAGGATACCGTCGGGCAAGGAGCCGCGCACGCCGTCGATCGCGGTTTCCACCTCGTTGACCGCTTCGATCAGATTGGTGCCGATCTCGAATTCGACGAAGGTGTTGGAACTGCCCTCGCGCGCGGTCGACTGGATCGAATTGACCCCCGCGATCGAACGCAGCGCGCTTTCCACGCGCTGGGTGATCTGGTTCTCGATCTCGGTCGGGGACGCGCCGGGCTGGGCGATGGTGACGCTGACTGCCGGAAACTCGACATCGGGATTGTCGGTCACGTCCATCCGCATGAAGCTCACGATCCCGGCGAACAGCAGGCCGGTGAAGAACACCAGCGGGATCACGGGATTGCGGATCGACCAGGCCGAGATGTCGCGAAGTGCCATGATATTCCTGCCTGTTCTGGCTCGTCCGTCAGTTACGGGCGCCGGGCGCCCGCAGATGGAGGTTACTTCTTGAGCGGCTGCGGGTTCACCGATTCGCCGGGATTGAGGAAGCCGCCAGCGCGCAGCACCACCTTTTCCGTGCCCGACAGGCCGGAGATGATGGCGATGCCGTTTTCGGTCACCGCGCCGGTTTTCACCGGACGGCGGATGGCCTTGTTGTCATCCCCCACGACATAGACGAAGCTGCCCTCGGCATCGGCCAGCACCGCGCTTTCGGGCAGCAGGATAGCGGTGAAGTTGCCGCTGGCGATGCGCGCCGTGGCAAAGCCGCCGGGGCGCAGTTCGCGGGCAAAGGGCAGCGCGATGCGCGCCGTGCCCTGCCGGGTCGCCTGATCGATCACCGGCGCAAGCTGCCAGATCTGGCCCGAAAAGCTCTGCTCCGATCCGGTCGGCGTGACGCTCGCCATGGTGCCGACCGACAGTTTGGCCAGCTGTTCTTCGGAAAGCTGGGCGAGCATTTCCATCTCGCCGCCGCTGGCAATGGTAAACAGCGCCGGGCTGCCCGCGCCGACGGTCTGGCCGGGTTCGACATTGCGGGCCAGCACGTAACCGCTGGCCGGAGCATAGATATTGAGCCGCTGATTGCGGGCGCGCTGTTCGGCGAGCTGCGCTTCGGCCACCCTGACGCGCGCAGCGGCAGCGTCGCGGGTCGCGGTCAGCCGGTCGACATCGGCCTTGGACACGAAGCCGCGGGCCACCAGTTGCAGCGCACGGTCGAGATTGGCCTGCGCCAGGTTGGCATCGGCGCGGGCCACCTCGATCTGGGCGGACTGCGCCTCGGCCTGCCGCACCTGCACCGAACGGTCGATCACCGCCAGCACCTGACCCTGCTGCACCCAGTCACCCGCATCCACGGTGACGCGCAGCACCTGACCGCCTTCGCCCACCACGCCGACCGGCATCGGCCGCCGCGCCGCCAGCGTGCCGGGGGCCTCGATCGTGCCGGCCACCGTCGTCTTGCCCGGAGTCACGACCGTGACCGAGGGCGCCTGCGAATTGTCGTCCCCCGCCGGAGCCGCGCCGCCGCCGGCAATCGCGAACCACAGCGCGATCGCCAGCAGCAACCCGAACAGGCCAAGCCCGCCGACGATCAGCCAGCGCGGAATCGCCGGAGCGGAAAGCCCACGCGCATCGGTGAATTCGGTGCTCACCCCGTCTGCCGCGTCAGCCCTGATCGTCGTTTCGTAATTCATCGCCATTTCCTTGCGCAGACCAGACCCCGACAGGGCCGCCTTGCGCCTCCGAGTGTATTACCCGCCTAAGTCACCATGTGCAACGCCTGATAGATTGTCGGGCGGGACGGGGCAATGCGCCCATCGACCGGTGACTTTAAGCCTAGACGAAGGGCACGCCGGAATGGTTCCCCGCAAGGGCGCGGCGACGGGCCGCGTCAGCGCACCTTGCCGCGCTGGATCAGGTTGAAAACCCCCAGCAGCACCACCGCGCCGAGCACCGCCACGAACAGGCCGGTGAGCGAGAACTGCTGCACGCTGCCGCTGATCCCCAGCATCGGCCCGGCGATCATGTTGCCGACGACCGATCCGACACAGCCCACCACGATGTTGAGGATGATGCCCATCGAGGCATCGCGCTTCATCATCACACTGGCAAGCCAGCCGGCAACGCCGCCGACGATCAGAGCGATAATCCAACCCATTATGCTTCTCCCGCAAGCACAGCCGCCGCGGACCATCCGCAGGGGCTTTCAGCCATGCAGGGTGCCCCGAAACGCCGCAAGCCCGCAACGGATTGCGGGCAGGGCGGGCCGTATTCGGGATAAGGCGAGGCGGGCCGCAGCCCGCCTTGTGCAAATGTCAGTACTTCAGCTGGCGTTCGTAAAGGTCGCGATAATGCTGGATTTTCGTCACGCGCAGGCCGTGCATCCCCGACCGGTCGACCGCGCGCTGCCACGAGGCGAACTCCTCCAGCGTCAGGCCGTAACGCGCCAGCGCCTCGTCGAGCGTGAGCAGCCCGCCGTTCACGGCAGCCACCACCTCGGCCTTGCGCCGCACCACCCAGCGCTTGGTCGCGGGAGAAGGCAGGTCGGCAAGGGTCAGCGGCTCCCCGAGGGGGCCGATTACCTGTGCGGGGCGGATATCCTGGTTCTCAATCATTGCATGTCTCTCGCATCGCCCCGGGCTGCGCCAGCGTTCTGGTCTGCTGCATCACCCGGACGGTTTGCTTCGTTGGATACGACCCTGCCATCGAAGACTTTAGATTGCCCTAAAGCATCAAGGTTAACGTCACGTTCGTCATCATCGATCAGCGCGAAATAGCTGGCGGCGGCATCGCCGAAGCTGGCGGCCACAGCCTCGATCGGGGCCTGCGCTTCGTTGCGCATCAGCAGCCGCAGATCGCGCGCGGCGTTGAGCCGGGCGGTCAGCTCGCTCCATTCGACCGCCCGCAGAGCCTCGCCTGCACGGCGCGCTGCCCTGTGATCCGCCCGCCCGTCGAATCGCTCTGCCCCCGCTGCCGGGCCGGCACGCAGACCGCCCGCCATGGCGCGGGACAGGGGTGAAACGGGACTCGCTTTCTCGAACATGACCACGGTTCATAGGGGCAGTGCGTCAAGATCGGGTAAAACTGCCATTTACCCGCGCTTAGGAATAGTGCTGGCCGGGCGGGCAACCGGAAGGCACGCTGGGCGCTGGCGAAATGCGTCGCGGATCGCTATAGGCAGCGCACTTCCATGACGACCCTTGCCCTCCCCAACGCCGGCCCGATCACCGGGCCCGATGCCGCCGCGCTGTTCGATCTGCCGCGCAGCCCCGCCGATTGCCGGATCGTCGTGGCGATGAGCGGCGGGGTCGATTCCTCGGTGGTGGCAGCCCTTGCCCATGCCAGCGGGGCAGAGGTGATCGGCATCACGCTCCAGCTTTATGATTACGGCGCGGCGACGGGACGCAAGGGCGCGTGCTGCGCGGGTGACGATATCCGCGATGCCCGCGCCGTGGCCGACCGGCTGGGAATCGCGCATTACGTCTTCGACCATGAAAGCGCCTTCCGCGAAGAGGTGGTCGAACAGTTTGCCGACGAATATCTCGCCGGGCGCACGCCGGTGCCCTGCATCCGCTGCAACATGGGGCCGAAATTCACCGACCTGTTCCGCATGGCGCGCGAGTTGGGGGCGGATTGCCTTGCCACGGGGCACTATGTCCGGCGGGTGATGACGGCAGACGGCCCGCAGCTTTACCGCGCCTTCGATCCGGCGCGGGACCAGTCCTACTTCCTCTATGGCACCACCGAAGCCCAGCTCGATTACCTGCGCTTTCCGCTGGGCGGGATGCCCAAGCCGCAGGTGCGCGAGCTGGCGGAAGCGGCGGGCCTCAGGAACGCGGCCAAGCCGGATTCGCAGGACATCTGCTTCGTGCCCGACGGGAACTACGCGAAGATCGTCACCAAGGTGCGGCCCGAAGGCGCGGCCCCCGGCAACATCGTCCACGCCGCCACCGGCGCGGTGCTGGGGACACACAAGGGCATCGTCCACTTCACTGTCGGCCAGCGAAAGGGTCTGGAGATCGGCGGCCAGCCCGAGCCGCTTTATGTGATCGGCCTCGACGCGCCGAGCCGCGAGGTGCGGGTCGGGCCGAAGCGGATGCTGGCCGTGAGCGCGGCGCACCTCACCGAAACCAACCGCATCGGGCCGCTGGGCGATGAACCGCTGACCGCCAAGGTGCGCAGTCTGGCGAGGCCTGTGCCGGTGACGCTCGAAGGGGCGCTGGGGCATGGCGCGCCGGTCACGATCCGCTTTGCCGAGCCCGAATTCGGCGTCGCGCCGGGGCAGGCGGCGGTGATCTATGCCGGCGACCGGGTGATCGGCGGCGGGTGGATCGATTCGACCGAAAAGGTGGCGGGTTAGGCCGGTTTAGACCCCGTCCAGGTCGCTCTAGACCCCTTTTAGGCCCTGTTCAGGCCCGTTCGGACCAATGTTTCACGTGAAACATTGGTGCCCTTACCCCTCCCACTTCTCCAGCACGCAGCCATAGCCTTCGCGGTAGGTCGCGGTGGCCTCGGCCACCAGCGGGAAGCGGGCGGTGACGCTTTTGGTCTCGGCATCCTCGACCAGCGTGACCGCCTCCATGCCGGCCAGCTTGTCCTTGGTGCAATCGTCCAGATCGCGCCCAGCGACAAAGCGGCACGAACACGCCACCCGCGCCGAATAGGCCGAAGCGATGCTGCCATAGCCGTTGATCGGCTCGCGGAAGGCCCACGCCGTCCCGCCCAGCGCCAGCGCGATGATCGCCAGCAGCCAAAGCCCGTAACGCGGACGGCCTGCGGCGGTTGCGGAGGGAGACGATTTCGCCATTGCCAAGCTCTTTTGCTTCGGGGATTGGGGGTGCGATGATCCGGTCGCCCCATGCCCATAACCGTGCTGCCCTGCTCGCGCCAGCCCTGCTGGTGCTGGCCGCTTGCGGCGCGGCGCCTCCCGCCGAAACACCGCTGGACGAAAGCGCCCTTGCCGCTGTCACCGACAAGGCCGGTGCCCCCAGGGACCAGCTCGCCCGCCAGATCGACGATCTGTTCACCATGGAAGGGCTGGGCGAAACCCGCGCCGTGGTGGTGATGGCAAACGGCGAACTCGCCGCCGAGCGTTATGGTCCGGGGTATGACAAGGACACGCGCTTTGTCAGCTGGTCGATGGCGAAGACGGTCACCGCGGTGCTGATCGGGATGCTGGTGGCCGATGGCAAGCTGGCGCTCGACGATCCGGCCCCGGTGCCGCTGTGGCAGCGCCCCGGCGATCCGCGGGCGGAAATCACGCTGCGGCACCTGCTCCAGATGCGCAGCGGGCTGCGCCACACCGAGGCGGGCGATCCGCCCTATGAATCCTCGGAAGTCAGGATGCTGTTCCTCGACGGGCGCGACAACATGGCGCGCTGGGCTGGCGAGCAGCCGCTGGAGGCCGAACCCGGCAAGATGTTCGAGTATTCGTCGAACACAACGGTGATCCTCGCCGACATCGCCGCCCGCGCCCTGACCACCAGCACAAAGCCCGATGTGCGGCGCAGGGCCGTGGCGGACTATCTGCAAGTCCGCCTGTTCGGCCCGCTCGGCATGACCAGCATGGTGCCCGAATTCGACGCGAGCGGCACCCTGATCGGCGGCAGTCTGATGCACGCCACCGCACGCGACTGGGCCAAATTCGGCGAGTTCCTGCGCCGCAACGGCCGCGCTCCGGGCGGCGAGCAACTGGTGCCGCAGCGCTGGGTCGAAGCGATGGTGAAGCCGTCTCCCGCCAGCCCGCATTACGGCTTCCAGACCTGGCTCAACCGCCCGATCCCCGGCGCCGAACCGGCCGAACACCCGCTATTCCCCGACCGCGCCCCGCAAAGCCTGTTCAGCCTGATCGGCCATATGGGGCAATATGTGCTGGTCTCGCCAAAGCAGCGCGTGACGCTGGTGCGGCTCGGCCACTCGGACAGCACACAGCGCCCGCCGATGTTGAGCCAAGCAGCGGATATTCTGGAATTGTATCCGGATTCTTGATGTTCCGCACGCCATCCGGCGTGCGGTCCTCGCTATGCGCGCAGCAAGCTGCGCCCGCTGCGGGCGGGCGGTCGCCCTTGCGGTCGCTGCGCGACCGAAGAATGCTACAAGTAGAACGCACCCTCGACCACGGTGACGCATGGCCCGCCGAGCCATGCCTTGCTCCCGTCGATCCGCAGCGCCAGATCGCCGCCCCGCGTGCTCGCCTGATGCGCGGTGAAGGCCTCGCGCCCCAGCCGCCGCGCCCAATAGGGGGTCAGCGCCGCGTGGGCCGAGCCGGTGACGGAGTCCTCGTCCACCCCGCCACCGGGCACGAACACGCGGCTGACGATGTCGGTGCGGGCCCCCGGTGCGGTGACGATGAACTGGTCTTTGCCGAGCGTCTCCAGCCCGCGAATATCGGGCGCAAGACCCCGCACCGCTGCCTCGTTTTCATAGAGGTAGATGTTGTAGCCCAGCGCCGAGCGGAACACCTCCAGCGGCTCCGCGCCGAGCAGGCGGATCGCTTCGGCGTGGTTGGCCGCGGTATCGGCCTCGGTGAGAATCGCGGGAAGCGCGAGTTCATAGCCGTCACCCGCCCGCACCACCTCAAGCACGCCCGACAGCCGCGTGCGGAAGGTAATCCTTTCTCCGCCGTCCCGCTGCAACAGCACATGCCCGCTCGCCAGCGTGGCATGGCCGCACAGCGCGATTTCATAGGTCGGTGTGCACCAGCGCAGCTCCCAGTCGGCCTCGCCCGTGTGATCGCGCACGACAAAGGCGGTTTCGGCGAACAGGTTTTCCGCGCCGATCGCCACCAGCACTTCATCGGGCAGCCATTCCTCAAGCACCATGACCGCCGCCTGATTGCCGCCAAAGGGGCGGGCGCTGAAGGCATCGACATGCCAGTACGGGATTGTCTGCGGCATCGGAGGCTTCCTCAGGGGTAGAGCAGCGTGTCGGACCACGGTGCATCCGCGCTGGCGCGCAGAAACTCGCGGCGGTCGTGCAGGCGGTTGTCGCGGTCGATCCAGAACTCGATCCGGCGGGGCGAGAGGGTGAAACCGGTCCAGTGCGGCGGGCGCGGGACCTTGCCTTGCGCCTCGTGCGCGGCCCAGATTTCCTGCACACGGGCGAGGTATTCGGCCCGCTCGGGCAGGGGACGCGACTGGTCGGACGCGGCGCTGCCGACCTGGCTCTTGTAAGGGCGCGAGTGGAAATAGGCGTCGGCGCGTTCGGGGCTGACTTCGGTCAGCGGGCCTTCGATGCGGATCTGGCGGCGCAGGCTCTTCCAGTGTAACAGCAGCGCGGCCTGCATGTTGGCGCGGATATGTTGGCCTTTGCGGCTTTCGGCATTGGTGAAGAAGGTGAAGCCGCCGCCGTCAATCTCGCCCTTGCCGTGCCCCTTCAGCAGCACCATCCGCACCGCAGGCGCCGCATCGGGCGTGGCAGTGGCGAGCGCCATGGCATTGGGATCGTTCGGCTCGGCAACTTGTGCGGCAGCAAACCACTCATCGAACAGCACGAAGGGATCGGCACCGGCGGGCAGAACGCTATCGGCCAACTGGGCATCGTCGAGGGGGGTGGCATTGCTCATGATAGGGTGTCCTTGGTGAACCGGAGCGGGACATAGGCAGGCATTGCGCCTTGCGAAAGTGCAGCCCCTGCAATTTCGGCGGCGACTTGCACCCAGCGCACGCTTGCGCAAGGCGACTGTTGCACCTAGCTAACACGCTATGCGCGATCCTTACATCACCCTTGGCGTGCCCCGCACGGCGTCCGAAGCGGACATCAAGAGCGCGTATCGCAAGCTTGCCAAGGAGCTGCACCCCGATCGCAACAAGGACAATCCCAAGGCGGCGGAGAAATTTTCAGACGTCACCCGCGCCTATGATCTGCTGTCGGACAAGGCGAAGCGGGCGCAGTATGATCGCGGCGAGATCGACGGGGAGGGCAATCCTGCCAATCCCTTTGCCGGCATGGGCGCACGGCCCGGCTATGGCCGCGGCGGCACCTATGGCGCTGGCCCCGGCGGCGCGCCCGGCGGCGATTTCGGCGGGTTCGGCGGGGACGAGGTCGATCTCGGCGATCTGTTCGAAGGGCTGTTCGGCGGGCGGGCGCGCCAGCAGGGCGGGCCCAAGCGCGGGTTCGGCCGCCAGCCCCCTCCGCCCCCGCCCCGGCGCGGCGCGGATATCCAGTACCGGCTCGCCGTGCCCTTCGTCGAAGCTGCCGCAGGGCGCGACCAGCGCATCACGCTGGCCGATGGCAAGGCGATCAACCTGAAACTGCCCGCAGGCGTCGAGGACGGCACGATGATGCGCCTCAAGGACAAGGGGCACCCCGGCACCGGCGGCAATGGCGACGGGATCGTGATGGTGGAGGTGGGCACCCACCCCTTCTTCCGGCGCGAGGGCGACAATATCCGCATGGACCTGCCGATCACCCTCGACGAGGCCGTGCGCGGCGCCAAGGTGAAGTGCCCCACGGTCGATGGCGCGGTGATGCTGACGATCAAGCCGGGCAGTTCCAGCGGCACAGTGCTGCGGCTGGGCGGCAAGGGCTGGACCCGCAAGAACGGCAAGGTCGTGGACGGCAAGCCCGAACGCGGCGATCAGCTGGTGACGCTCGAAATCCAGCTGCCGGCCGATCTTTCCGCGCTCGAACAGCGGCTCGAAGGCTGGGTCGATGTCGCCCGCCCGCGGGAGAAGTTCGGCCTCTGACGGGCCGGGCTCGGGTGCCTCTTGCCGGTGATCCGCGCCGCCTCTGCCAGCCACGCCATGCAGGTGATCCGCCGCGCGGCTTCCGGCACCTTCAACGATGGCTTCATCCACGCGGGCAACCTTGCCTATCTGTCGATGCTGGCGATCTTCCCGTTCTTCATCCTTGGCGCGGCGCTGTTCGATCTGATCGGGGGGCGGGCCAATGCGGAGGCGATGATCGGCGCGGTGGCGGGCGCCTTGCCGTCGTCGGTCGAAGCGGTGATCGTGCCGGTGGCCGAGGATGTGATCTACGCCCGCTCCGGCTGGCTGCTGTGGCTGGGGGCGGCGGTCGGGCTGTGGACGGTGTCGAGCCTGATCGAAACCATCCGCGACATCCTGCGCCGCGCCTATGGCACTGCGCCGGTGCAGGCGTTCTGGCGATACCGGCTCGGCTCGGTCGGGCTGATTCTCGGCGCGGTGGTGCTGCTGATGCTGTCGCTGTTCGCGCAGGTGGTGATCGGCACAGCGCAGCAGGTGATCCTTGCCGCCTTTCCGCAACTGGCCGAGGCGATCGACACGCTTAGCCTGTCACGGCTGCTTCCTGCGCTGGGGCTGGCGGTGTCGCTGTTCGTGCTGTTCAAGTCGCTCACCCCCTTGCAATTCCGCAAGTCCGGCACCCTGGTATGGCCCGGCGCGCTGTTCACGATGCTGTGGTGGATCGCGGTCGCGGCGGCCCTGCCGGTGGTGCTGCGGCGCTTTTTCACCTATGATCTCACCTATGGTTCCCTCGCCGGAAGCATGGTGACATTGCTGTTTTTCTGGCTTGTCGGGCTGGGCCTCGTTATCGGCGCGGAATTGAACGCGGCGCTGGCGCTGACGCAGCAGCAGGCGGACCCCGAAGGGGTGAGCGAGGAGTAGTCGAATGAACGGATTGATGGCGGGAAAGCGCGGCCTGATCATGGGCCTCGCCAATGACAAGTCGATCGCCTGGGGCATCGCGAAGAAGCTCGCCGAGCATGGGGCGGAGCTGGCCTTTTCCTATCAGGGCGAGGCACTGGCCAAGCGCGTGATCCCGCTTGCCGAACAGCTGGGCAGCGATTTCACCTTCGAATGCGACGTTTCCAGCATGGAATCGCTCGATGCCGCCTTCGCCACGCTGAAGGAACGCTGGGACACGCTGGATTTCGTGGTCCACGCGATCGGCTTTTCCGACAAGAACGAACTGCGCGGACACTATGTCGATACCAGCCTCGACAACTTCCTGATGACGATGAACATTTCGGCCTATTCGCTGGTGGCGATCACGCAGCGCGCGGCGGCGATGATGCCCGAAAGCGGGGGTTCGATCCTGACGCTGAGCTATTACGGCGCGGAAAAGGTGGTGCCGCATTACAATGTGATGGGCGTGGCCAAGGCGGCGCTGGAGACTTCGGTGAAGTATCTCGCCAATGATCTCGGCCCCCGCAACATCCGCGTCAACGCGATCAGCGCCGGGCCGATCAAGACGCTGGCGGCAAGCGGGATCGGCGATTTCCGCTACATCCTCAAATGGAACGAATACAACGCCCCGCTGCGCCGCAACGTCACGATCGACGATGTCGGCGGATCGGCGCTCTATCTGCTCTCGGACCTGGCATCGGGCGTCACCGGCGAGACGCATCATGTCGATGCGGGCTATCATGTGGTCGGCATGAAGCAGGAAGACGCGCCCGATATCGCGCTAGGCTGAGGTCCGGGCGCGCCACAGCAGCGCGATCACTGTCACCAGCCAGCCAGCCGCCGCCACCGCAAAAATCGCGAGCGCGGCGGCGGTCAGGCCGAGTGCGATCATCACCGCCAGAAACAGGCAGTAGAAATCGCGCATCGTGATGTAGCGCAGCCAGCGGGTCAGCGCGGTCTCACGTGTGCCGAGCAGCCGCTTGGCCCCGTCGAAATGCAGCGGCTCGCCCCGCGCGCGGGCGTGCAGGCCAAGCAGCCCCATGCCCAGCGCCAGCGTGCCCAGCCCCGCGAGCCCGGTCAGCGCCGGGGCGGTCTCGCCGCGCAGCCACAGATTGGCGATCACGCCAGCGAGAAAGCCGAGATTGGTGGCGGCATCGATCCCGCTGTCCCACGCCGCGCCGCTCGCCGAAGTGCGCAAGGTGGCGCGGGCGATCTCGCCGTCGATCCCGTCAACGACCGAGGCGAGGTGGAACAGCACCGCACCGGCAATCAGGCCCGCAACCGTTCCGGTCAGCAGGCAGGCGAGCATCGCCAGCGCCACCAGCGCGGTCAGCACGGTGGCATGGCCGGGGCGAACCCATGCCATGCGCAGCAGCAGCGCCGAGGCCGCCTGCGACAGGGGCCGGTTGAGATGGCGCGAGACGATGCCGTCCCCCGGCTTGGCGGTCGCCTTGAGAATCCGCCGACCGGCAGCGCGCAGGGCCGCTTCGGGATCGGGCAGCGGGGCGGGCGACTGGCCGCCTGCGAGCCATTCCGCAAGGGTGGCAGCGTCGGGCAGATGCTCGGCAGGGAGCGACGGAGCGTCTGTCGCCGCGGCGGTTTCCACCGTCACACCGGGCGCCAGACGGGCGATTTCCGCGCGCGTCAAAGGGGCGAGCGCACCGCCATCGCCCAGCACCAGCACCAGCGGCGCACCCGGCTGCGCCTCGCCTGCCACCCGCGCCAGTCGGGCGGCGGCAGGGATGCCGGCCACCAGCCGGTTGGCGGTGCGTGCCGAGGCAAAGCGGACGGTGACAGGTTGTGCCATGCCTCCCCGTAACGGCTCGGAATTGCGCTGTAAAACCGGGGCGATTATGGAGGGCAGGTGACGCCGCAGCCCCCCGAACCCGCGCCTGACCGGCCGCAGCGCCCGGCGGAGCTGGAGGACTGGCTCAACGCGCGCATCTATCACCCTCTGTCTTGGCGGCTTGCGCTGCGGCTTGCGCCCACAAGGGTTACCCCCGACATGGTATCGGCAGCAGGCGCGGCGGCGATCATGCTGGCGGCGCTGGCCTATGCGGGAATGCCATGGCCGTGGGGCGTGGTGGCCGGTCTCGCGCTCCACATGTTCTGGCACGTGCTCGACGGGGCTGACGGCGATCTGGCGCGGTTGACCGGGCGCAGTTCCCCGCATGGCGAGCTGGTCGACGGGATTTGCGACTATCTCGGCCATATCGTGCTCTATGTGACGATGGGTGCCATCGCCGCAGCCCAAATCGGCAGCGCGGGGTGGGCGCTGATGTGGGCCGCAGGGGCCAGCCGCGTGGTGCAGGCAGCGCATTACGAAGGCGTGCGGCGGCAATACCAGCTGGCGGTTTACGCAACCCCGTGGATGGCGAGCGAGGCTCCGGTGACCACATCGAGCGGGCGCAGGCATCCCTTTGTCGCCTATTACCTGTGGCTCACCGGCCTGATCGTGCCGCATGGTGCAGCGATCACGGCACGGGCGGGCGAGCCCGCGCTTCGTGACGGGATGTTGCGGCATGGCGGGGAGTTTCTCGGCGGCATGACCCTGCTCAGCGCCAATTACCGCACCCTCGCGGTCGGCGCGGCGATGCTGGCGGGCAGGCCGCAGTGGTATTTCCTGTTCGAGGTGGTGGTGCTGGGCGGGATGCTGGCGGCCTCGCTGTGGCGCGTGCGGCGGATTTTCGGGAACGTGCTGGATCAGGTGCCTGCAGCCAGCACGCGGCGGTAAAGCGCCAGATTGGCCGCGGCAAAGGCGCGCCAGTCGAGCGCGGCGGCACGCTTCAGCCCGCGCTCGCGCAGGTCCGAGGCCAGCACGGAATCGCCGATCACCTTGCGCAGCTGCACCGCCACCGCGCCCGGATCATGCGGATCGGCAAGCAGCGCCGCGCCGCCGGTGACCTCTGGCATGGCTGACCGGTCGCTGGTCACGACGGGACAGCCGCAGGCCATCGCCTCGGCCAGCGGATTGCCGAAGCCTTCGATGAAGGACGGGTGGAGCAGCGCTGCTGCCCCTGAATAGAGCTGCACCAGCGCGCCGCGGTCGATTGCCGGCAGCACGTGCACTCGCCCGGCCAGCCCGAGTTCGCGGGCCAGCCGACCGATCTCGGCGCCGCTCCGCCCGCGCCGCTGCACCACGACCAGATCGACATCCTCCATCCCGCCGCAGGCCAGCGCAAAGGCCCGCAGCGCGCCTGCGTGGTTCTTGTACGGCGCGCCCTGCCCGACCACGAGCACATAGCGCCTGCCCGCCGCGATGCCATGGCGGGCGAGCAGTCCGGGGTCAGGTGGAACCGGGCGGAAATCGGGCGCAACGCCTGACCGGGTGACGAACACCCGCCCCGCCGCCTGCGGCGCCAGCGCTTCGATCGCCGTGCGACTCGCCTCGCTCACCGTCGCCACTGCCGCCGAACGGGCAATGGCGCGGCGCAGGCCATGGCCGTAGAAGGCCCGCTCGACCCGGCCCCATGCCGATGGATTGCACAGATCGGGATCGGTCAGCCACATCACGTCATGCACCGTCGTGATGGCCGGCATCGCCAACCCGCCCGGCAGGATATTGGCAGGGGCGTGAAACAAATCGATCCCTTGCAGATTGACTGCAAGCGGCAGGTGCAAAAGCGTGACCGGGCCATTGGCCGGGCTGCGGACCGTGATCTCGCGGACATTGGGCGCATCGCTTAACCGCCTGTTCAGGCCGGACGAGCGTAACAGGGTGAATTCGCAATCGGGGGCCAGCTGCGGCAGATGCGTGACCAGTGCCGACACCATCTCGCCGATCCCGCTCGGATTCGGGCCGATATAGCGGCAATCGACCGCGATCCGGGCAGGCCTGCCGGATTGCGCGCGGTTCACCGGCCGATGCTCGCCAAGGGGCTTCGGTTCATCGGGAAATTCCTGCGTCCCGCCGCAGCAGGACCGAGGCACCCCGCGGGCGACGGCAGCTTCGAAACGCGCCCAAGTGACAATGCGGAGTCCGCTCCGGCAAACGACGGAATATCACGGATTTTATCCTTCCAATTCGCATCGTCTTTCCAGTCATTTGGCGCGAATGGCAAGGTAAACAGCCGCGCGCCGAAGGGTTGTGGCGCAAAATTCGTTAGGGTTGACAGTCGGTTGGTTTCCCATGATGGGTCGAGAACAATGATGAAGGAAGCCCGATGAACCGCGTACGGGTCGCGATCATAGGCGTGGGTAATTGTGCCAGCTCTCTGGTGCAAGGTGGCGCCTTTTACCGGCGGACAGGGTCTTCCGAAGGCCTGATCCACAGCGCCGTGGGGCCATACCACGCAGGCGATGTCGACTTCGTGCTGGGGATCGATATCGACCGCCGCAAGGTCGGCCTGCCGCTGACCGAGGCGATCTTTGCCGCGCCTAACAACACGCAGGTGTTCGAAGCCGATATCCCGCCCTCGCCCGCGATGGTGATCATGGGCCGCATTCTTGATGGCGTCGCGCCGCACATGACCGGCGCGGGCGAGCGCGGCTTCCAGCCTGCCGCTTTGCCGCAGCCGGACAAACAGGACATCGTCGATGCCTTGCTGGCCGAACGGGTCGATGTTCTGGTGAACTTCCTCCCCGTTGGCTCGCAGGAAGCAAGCGCCTTCTACATGGAATGCGCGCTTGAAGCGGGGGTCGGGGTGGTCAATGCCATTCCGGTGTTCATCGCCAGCGATGCAGAGTGGGAAGCGCGGTTCCGCCAGCGCGGCCTGCCGATCGTAGGGGACGACATCAAGGCGCAGGTCGGGGCAACCATCATCCACCGCACGCTTTCCAGCCTGTTTTCCACCCGCGGCGTCACGGTCGAGCGGACCTATCAGCTCAACACCGGCGGCAACACGGATTTCATGAACATGCTCGACCGCGAGCGGCTCGTGCACAAGAAGATTTCCAAGACCGAAGCGGTGCAGGCCGCGCTGGCCGAGCGGCTGGCGGACGAGAACATCCGCATCGGCCCGTCCGAATATGTGCCCTGGCAGAAAGACAACAAGATCTGCTTCCTGAGGCTCGAAGGGACGCAGTGGGGCGGGGTTCCGGTCAACCTCGAACTGCGCCTGTCGGTCGAAGACAGCCCCAATGCCGCCGCCTGCGTGATGGACGCGATCCGCTTCTGCAAGCTGGCGCGCGATCGCGGGGAAGGTGGCGCCCTGCTCGCCGAATCCGCCTATTACTGCAAACACCCGGTCCAGCAGATGGCCGAGGATGCCTCTGTCGCCATGCTCGACGCGCGCGCCCTGCCGCAGCGGGATGCCGCCGAGTAAGCTTTCCGATCCGCCGCCCTCTCCCGCCCACCCCCAGCCCCGGTCGTCCCGCCCCATGAACGCACTGATCCTTGCCGCAGGTTACGGCAGCCGCATCGCCGCGCTGGGCGCGCCCAAGCCGCTGGTGCCGGTTGCCGGCGTGTCGCTGCTCGAATGGTCGGTGCGGCAGGCGGCGCTTGCCGGGATCACCCATGCGGTCGTCGTCACCGGCCACCGCGGCGACGAGATCGAAAGCCGCCTGCCAGGCATCGCCTATCGCTGCGGGATCAGCCTTGAAGCGTGCCGGGTGGCAGACTGGTCGCGCCCCAATGGTCATTCGGTGCTGGCGGGCGCGGCGCGGATCGATGGCAATTACCTGCTGATGATGGCCGATCACATGTTCGCCGCCGGCCTGCTGCAAGTTCTGGCGCGGGACATGGGTCGCAGCACCGGTGCGTCGCTCGCGGTGGACCGCAATGTCACCGGCCCGCTGATCGATCCCGATGATGCCACCTGGGTGCGGTGCCGCGCCAGTGGCCGGATCGCCCGGATCGGCAAGCATCTGACCCGTTACGATGCGGTTGATTGCGGCGCCTTTATCGCCACCCCGGATCTTGCTCGCGCCATCACCGAAGTCATCGGCGAAGGCGCGGCAGGCAGCCTGTCCGAAGGCATGCAGCGCCTTGCAGACCGCGGCACTGCCGATACCGTGAATGTGACCGGACACTGGTGGATCGATGTGGACGATCCCCGTATGCATCAACTGGCCGAGCGCGACGTGCCTTTCACGCTCGACAGCGCAGCCCGCCTGCGCCCGCAAGCGGCCTGAAGCACCGCTACTGGGTGCTCAGCGCGTTTCCGGTCGCCACGATCGAGAAGGCCGTGCTCGAAATCGTCTGCAGGAACCGCTCCAGCTCGACCCCCGGCGCGGTCGAGATGTAGAGCACATCGCCATCGCGCATCCGGAAATCCTGCATCAGGAACAGGCTCGCCGCGTCGGTCATGCGCAAGGTATAGACCACCGGCACGCGTCCTTCGGCCGTGGTCTGGACCGTCGCCCCTGCCAGTGCAGGCAGCGCGGCGCGGTCTTCCAGACGGAAGACGAACACGCCCTTCACATCGGCGCGGCGGTCGTTCAGCCCGCCTGCCCGGCCCAGCGCCTCGGCCAGCGTGATCCCGCCGCCCTCGAACGGCACTTCGGCATTGCGCGCCACCGCTCCCAGAGCGACAAAGCTGAACGGCTGGTGCTGCACGGTCACCACATCGCCGGGGCTGAGACGCACGTTCTGCTGCGGATCGTTGATCACTTGTTCGAGCGGCATCACCGCCCGCTGCGTGCCGCGGGCAAGCTGCACGGTCGATTGTTCGATCGGCTGCTTCGTTCCGCCCGCCACCGCAATCGCATCGAGCAAACGCTCGCCCCGTGCGGACAGGCCAATCTGGCGGCTCGCGCCAACCTCGCCGAGGATGGTCGCGGTGCGCGTTTCGTTCTGCACGAGGCGGACCACCGCCTGCGGATCGTTCGCCCGCCGCCGCAGCCGCGAGGTGATGATCGCCTCCACCTGTTCGGGACGCAGGCCCAGCACCTTGATCCGCCCGACAAAGGGGATGCCGATCATGCCATCCTCGTCCACCTGCTGGCGCGGGATCGGCGAGTTGGTGGCCACATCGATGCCGCCGCCAAGCTGCTGGTCGGCAGGGGCAGCCCCGAACAGCACCGCCGGCGGTGCTTCCCAGATGGCGATGTCGATCGTGTCG
The DNA here is from genome assembly GCF_056848235.1 of Erythrobacter sp. RANMB8. Classification (NCBI taxonomy): domain Bacteria; kingdom Pseudomonadati; phylum Pseudomonadota; class Alphaproteobacteria; order Sphingomonadales; family Erythrobacteraceae; genus Erythrobacter; species Erythrobacter sp. RANMB8. Next base: position 84,239 of record NZ_JBREHG010000005.1, on the reverse strand, counting down.
CCGGGCGCGATGACTGTGGCAGAGACGCCGGAATCACCGAACAGGCGGGCGAAGCTGGCGGCCTTTTCGAAGGTGTTGAGTCCCGAGACGATCTCGCCCCCCAGCGGGATCACCTGGATCGCTTCGCTGGCATAGGTCTGCCCGTTCGCCTGCGCATCGCGGATCGCTCCGGTCGATGGGCCCGCGCCGCCAAGGCTGTTGCACGCCGTCACCGTGCCGAGACACAGCAGGGCGGCGAGCGCGCCGGCGCTGCGGCGGAGGGAGGCAGTCTGCGGCATGGCAATCATCCTGCGCTTCGGAACATCAGAGGTAGCGGTCATAGACGGCTTTCAGACGTTCGCGATAGATTTCGGGGCTGTAACGGGCGGCCTGTTGGTGCCCCAGTGCGATGTAGTGATCGCGCAGGGCCGCATCGGCATCCATTGTCCGGATCGCCTGCGTGATCGCCTGGGTATCATAGGGATCGACCATCAAGGCGGCATCGCCCGCGACTTCGGGCAGGGAGGAGGTGTTCGAACAGATCACCGGCGTGCCGAGCAGCATCGCCTCCAGCACCGGCAGGCCGAAGCCTTCGTAGAGCGAGGGGAACATCGCCACCTTGGCCCCACGGATCAGGCTCACCAGCAGCGGAAAGGGCGCATAGGGCATCTGGATGATCCGCTTGCGCGCGCCGCGGCGGCGTTCGAGGCTGCCATAGACCGTGCCGGTCTCGCCCAGCAGCTTCAGTTCCTGTTCCGATTTCCACGCCTGCGCGCCGACGATCACCAGCGGGGTTTCGACCTGCGATGACAGATAGGCCTCGATCAACCGCCCAATGTTCTTCTTGGGCTCGAGCGAACCCCAGAACAGGAAATAGCCCTTGTAATCGAACCCGGTCAGCCCCTCCACCTCGCGGGCGACCTGATCTTCGGGTTTGAAGCGGTACTTGTCGGGAATGCTGACCGATTGATAGGTGTTGGTGATCTTGTCCGCCGGAATGCCGATGAGTTCGACCAGATCCTGCTTCGAGCTTTCCGAGACGGTGACGATGTGATCGGCGGACTTGCCGAGCTTCTTCAGCAGCCGGAAGTAATGCCGCTTCTGGTCGAGCGTGGTGTAGGGCAACCGCAGCGGCACGACATCGTGCAAGGTGTAGATATTGGGCCGCCCGCGCACCCTGATCGGCAGCGGGTAGGTCCAGTGCGCCAGATCGGGCTTTTCCGGCAGACGGATCGACAGCGGCAGCTTCCACAACCGGTAGACCGCCTGCGCCCGTGCGAAGGCATCGGGGGCGTTGTAGAGCCGGTCGAACTTCGGCAGGCGCGACTGGAAGGTGCGGGTGATGACCTTGCCGGTCACCGGTATCTGCCGGGCACCCACCGCCAGCGGCCCCTGCAACGCCTGATAGGCGCGATCGAGCATTTCCAGCCACTTGATCCGTTCATCGACCGCCGAATCGAAGAAATAGATCTCGCGCAGAAGGTCGTTGCGCGTGGCGGTGGCATTATTGCCATAAAGCACGTCGACCTCGTGCCCGAGATTGGCGATCTCGTAGCTGAGATTGCGGGCATAGGTCGCCACCCCGGTGCCCTTTTCGAGGCCGAGATTGTACCCGTCGATCAGGATTCTGCTCACGCGGGGCGGCCCTTACAGCTTGCGGATGATCAGGCCGAAGGACGTCACCGACCAGCGCATGATCTGCAGCTTGAGATGCTCGTCCACGCTGTAAGGCGGCGTGTCGACATGCAGATCGAGCGGTTGCTGGCCAAGGTTGAAGTTGAACTCCATGTCCGCGCCGATCAGCTTCAGCCGGCGTTCCAGCAGCAGGAAATCGCGCTTCCGGAACAGCACGGTGCTGGCATTGTCGAGCGTGTCGGCATCTGAGGAACAGTTGAATTCGGTGGTGTGCACCGCCACCCCGCCGGGCTTCAGGCACTTGACCGAATTCAGCACGAATTCGAGCCCGTGCATGATCGAGCCGAGGTGTTCGAAAGCGCAGGCCGACCATACGAAATCGAACTGGCCTTCCAGATCGGGGTCGATCGCGTTCATGTCCATGAAGCGGAAATCGACCAGCTCGTCGAATTTCGCCGGATCGCAGATGTTGCGATCATTGAGCGAGGCCTTGTTGCGGGCATGTTGCGCGGTCTTGACCCACCCCGCCTCGTGCGCGCCTTCGGGTTCGAGATCGGTCGCCAGAACCGATACCCCGCGATCGGCAAAGATCGCCGCCAGCGGCTCCAGCCCCACGCCGAAACCCAGTGCGCGCTTGCCCGGCACCAGCATTTCGCGGGTCTTGAGCGCTTGCAGGATGTAGCAGAACTCCCACTGCTTGCGGTGCATTCGCGGCAGCTCGCGGATCTGGCCGCACCAGTAGGAATAGTGCGGTTCCTCCATCTGCCCCTGGGTGCAGGCCTGCGAGACCGGCGCCCACAGCGTCGGTTCGGGCATGGCATGATCGGTCACGTCAGCCACCGGGATCGGCGGCGGCGCGCCGTAACGGAGCCTCGAAAGGAGTGATTTGAGCATAAATTCGACCCTGATTATGCGGTTGCCACTTCGACATGGGGCCAGCCCGGAGGCGGCTTCCAGCCGATCAGTTCCTTGAAATCGGCGTAGGCGACTTCGAAATCGTCATAGAGCTCCAGCTTGCCGTCATGCAGCACGCCCCAGCGGTTGCAGTGATCGCGCACATAGGCGGCATCGTGCGAGATGATGATCATCGCCCGGTCGGCGCGGCGTTCGAACAGTTCGAAATTGCAGCGGTCGTGGAAGCGGGCATCGCCGACCGCGCTGATTTCGTCGATCAGGAAGCAGTCGAATTCGATGATCATCGAAATCGCGAAAGCCAGCCGCGCCCTCATGCCTGAAGAATAGGTGATCACCGGTTCGCGCAAGTAAGGCCCAAGCTCGGCAAATTCCTCGACGAAAGCGAGGTTCTTGGCGAAATCCTGATCGTAGATGCGGCTGATGAAGCGGATGTTGTCGATGCCCGTCAGCTGGTGCTGGAACGCGCCCGAAAAGGCGAGCGGCCAGGAAATCGAGATATCGCTCTCGATCGTGCCCGCAGTCGGCCGTTCGGCCCCGCTGATCAGGCGCACCAGAGTCGATTTGCCGGCACCGTTCCGGCCGAGAATGCCAAGCCGCTCCCCCATCGCGAGATCGAAGCTGAGGTCTTCGAACACGAGGTTTTCGCCGAAGCGGGTCTTGTAGACCTTCTTGAGATCGCGCACGCGGATCATCCCGGCACCACCCGGCGCGACACGTAACGCACCGCAATCAGCGCCGCCAGCGTCAGCACCAGATTGAACGGGATGACGTAGCCAAGATCATAGGTTGCCCGCGCGCGATCGCCGAAAAAGCCTTCGCGCACGAATTCGATACCGTGCACCGTCGGGATCCACAGAACGATATCCTGCGCGAACTGCGGCAGGGCGGCGACAATGAAGGCTGCACCCGACAGCGGAAACAGCAGGTAGGAGAAGGGGTGCCACAGCTTGTCGACCAGCTCGCTGCGGTGCGAAAGCGCGCCGAGCATGATCGCCAGCGCGCTGCCGAACCACGCCAGCAGCAGCCAGCCCGCCGCCACCTTCAGGAAATCCTCGGGCGGCTCCATCCACTCGATCGCGATGAACAGCACCGAGAGCGCAGCAAAGGATATGGTCGCCCCGCCAAATTCGATCAGCAGGCGCGCGATGTAGATATCGAACACCTTGATATTGCGGTGATACATCAGCGCGAGGTTGTTTTGCAGCGCCCCGATGCAGCGGCCGGGCATATTGCGCCACAGCAGCACGCTGGAATAGCCGGTCAGCGCGAAGGACGAGATCGGCAGATCGCTGCCATGCACCGATTTGGTCGCGGTCCACAGGATCGTCACCCCGATGGTGAAAATCATCGGTTCGACGAACAGCCACAGGAAGCCGATATTGTGGCGACCATAGCGCGTCAGCATCTCGCGCCGCAGCAGGGCATCGACCACGCGCCGCTGGATGCGCAGGGCATCCCACAGCGAAGCCTCGCCGGAAGGCGCGGTGCTCGCCATCAGTCGCGATGCTCGCGCACGCCGATCACCAGCATCGACAGCACGCCCCACGCCAGCAGGCCGAGCACCAGCGCGGCAAAGATGCTGCGGATGCGGCGCGGCTCCACAGGATAATCGGGCAGGCTGGGGGCAGCGATCTTTTCGAGATAGGCCTGCTTGCGCCGCGCCTCGGCGCGGGCCTCCTGCAGGGCCGCACGGGTCGCAGCGAGCTGCTTTTCGGCGAATTCGCTTTCGACCTGCAATTCCTGATAGCGGGTCAGCGCCGAGGACAGCGAGGATCGCCCGCCGGTCAGATTGCGCCGCGCCGCGTCGATTTCGGCCTGAAGGTCGCGCACCTGCGTTTTCAGGAACGGGATCTGCGAGGCATCGGGGGTATAGGTCTGCAACTGGCGCAGGCGGGTTTGCGCGGCGATCAGTTCATCCTGCAATTTCGAGATCATCTGCAGGCCGACTTCGGATTCCTGCACCGGATCGACGATCCCGCTGGTGTTGCGATAGCGCGCCAGCTCGACTGCGGCGGTGCGTGCCTTTTGCGCGGCCTCCTCGACCTCGCCTTCGGCAATCGCGATCATGTCCGCCTGCGAGCGTTCCGACAGGCTGTTGACCAGCGCTTCCGAGCGCTCGACCAGACGGGCATTGATCGCCTGCGCCTGTTTGGGATCGAAGGCCCGCACCCGGATCGTGAGAACCTGCGTGGTCGCGCCTTCCTCGACCTCGAGCTGCTTCTGGAAATAGCGGTAGAACTCCTCGTCGCTATCGCCGAACAGGCCAAAACGGTCGAACCAGAACAGGTCCGCTCCGGAATAGGCCGCCTTAAGCTTGCCATCCCCGTTCGCCTCGGTGATCGCGGCGCGGGATTGCAGATAGGCGATGACGGTGTTGTTGCCTTCATTGGCCGCGCCAAACCCGGTCTGGTCGAGCGCCAGGTCGAGCGGCGATTGCGGCCCCTGCGTCGGATGCCGCACCACGATCCGCGATTCCGAGATATAGACGTCTTCGGCCAGCAGTCCGTAATAGACCATCGCCATCAGCGTCGGGATGATCACTGTCAGCAAGGCAAAGCCGGCCGTGGATTTCAATCGGGTCATCACGCGGCAAGTACTCTTTCGCTCGGGAATTGCCCCGTCCCGGCAGGGGCGGTGACAAACTGGTCCACAACCGCAAAATGCGCATCCCAGCGCGGCGGCCGGAACCCCGTTACCGCGTGTCGGGCGGTTTCACTATGGGCAACCGCACTGGCAATCGCCTGTTCCCAGCCGTCATGGTCATCCGGAGCGATCAGTTGCGCATGCCCCTGCCCGATTTCGCGGAACACCGGAAGGTCGCTGGCAATCACCGGCGTTCCCGCCTGCAAGGCCTCAACGACCGGCAGACCGAATCCCTCCGCCAGACTGGGCACCAGCAAGGCCGCGGCGTGATGCAGCAACGCAGCGATCTCGCTGTCGCTGCATGCGGCGCGGTGTTCGATGGTGCCGCACAAGTCGGGCGATGTCAGCGGAGCGAGAAGCTTGCCGGTCAGCGGCCCGGTCTGCCCCGCGATGATCAGGCGCGGGGTGGCGTCACCATAACGGCGGACAAGGCGTTGCCAGACGTTGAACAACAGGCGGTGGTTCTTGCGCGGCTCGATTGTGCCGAGCACGAGGAAAAACGGCATGGCCGCGGCGGGAGCGGGAGCGGGTGCGGGTGCGGGTGCGGCGCCGCCGAAATCCGCCCCGGCAATGGGCGCAACGGCGAGCGGCGGCAGCGGCAGGCCTTGCGCAGCGGCAAAGGCTTCAAGCTCGCGGCTCACCGCATGGCTGGTCACGATGATGCCCGCCGCGTGCGCCAGCGCCCCGCGCACCCGGCCGAGATGACGGCTGACCGCGTGCGGGCGGGAAAATTCCGGATGCAGGACAGGGATCAGGTCGTGCAGGAGAAAGAACGGGCGGATGCCGCTCTGGCGGACCCATGCATGATGCGCGGGCAAATCGAAATCGGTGTGCCCGGGGTTGAGGTAAGCCGTGCCCTCCCACGCGCCGTGTGGCGAAGGAGCATTGACCAGAGCCCGTGACAGCAGCCGGACCAGCCCGGCGCGCACCCCGTTGCGCGGCTGTTCCAGCAGACTGCACAGATCGGCAGAGGCGCACTCGTCAAGCACGCGGATGAGCCCGCGATGCTGGACAACGGCCCGCGCCCGACCCCGGAAATGGCGCAGATAGGCGCTGCACACCCGGTCGATTCCGGTCGGTTGCCGACCGCTCCACGCCAGTGCGACAAGGCGGGTAACGTCGAGCAGAACCGGCGCGCGGGCGACGCTGGCGGGACTTGCACGGCGGTCCTGGGAGGGGGGGCTTGCCATCACGGGAGTATCCGGCCTGTCATGTGGTTACTCCGCAGACACTACTGCCCCATGGCCGCAAAACGCCACCCTGACGCTTCGTTGGCTTGGAAAGCCGCTGAATTCAAGGGCCTGCGCCTCGATTAGGGATTAACGCGGAACGTAGAACCCCGTGTCAGACGAATTCGGCGCGATAGGTTTGCTCCATGAACCGGCCGGTGAGTTGGTTGTGCGGGGCAAGCGCGGGGTCGCCGAGACCTGCGAGAATATCTGCCGCCGGTGCGCCTATCGCCCCGCGTCCGCCTGCGTCCTGTGCCGTGAGCGATTGATCCGCGCCCAGCGCCGCCTCGCCGCTGCTGCTGCCATTGCCGAACCATCCCGCATAGGTCTCCGGCCCGAAGCCGTTGGCGGTGAGGTAATCGATGACCTCCTGCTGGCTCTGGTAGTTGGCGTAACGGATGTTCCCGTCGAACTCCATGATCGCCCGAAGGAACGCCGTGCCGTCAGTGAGGGCGAAGTAGACCTCCTGCAGCCCGTCATTATCGTAGTCGTCGGCACCCAGCACGCGGTTGATGTTCTCGATCTGGAGATCGTTCTGGAAGCGGCGCTGGCTGTCATTCGGGCCGCCCGCCTGCACGATCCCTGCCGCCACCAGCGGATCGATATAGATGCCGGCCACGCGCGTCTCGCCCGCCCAGCCGTGGTCGGCGAAGTAAACCAGCCCGTCCGGCGCGGTGCCGACGGTGGCAAAGCGTCCGATAGCGCGGTTCACAAGGATCTGGTCGATGTCGCCATCGCCATTCACGTCGGCCTGCCCGATGCGCAGCCACGATCCGTTGCCGCCGAGCGCGTTCCCGTCGAAATCGCGGATCGCGTTCATGGCGGTCTGGTAAATCGAGGGATCGGCGGTGTTGAAATTGACGCTCACCCCCGTGCCCGGCAGCAGGCGGATGGTCTGGTCGTCGAATTGCAGGAATTCGATTGCAGTCAGCGTATCGGTACCGTCCGGCCCGACCACGCGGAACACGCCGGTCGAGGTCTGGGTCACGGTATATTGCGAACGCAGGCCGCGCACGATCGCGGTATCGACGTTGCTGCCGCCGTTGATCACGTCATTGCCAAGGCCGCCGGTGAGGAAATCGACGCCGCCCCGCCCGAGCAAGGTGTCTGCGCCGCTATCGCCGAACAAGCGGTCTGTGCCTTCGGTGCCGCGCAACTGGTCATTGCCGCCGCCGCCGCGCACCACCCCGTTATGCGTGCCGCCCGCACCATCATAGACATCGGCGAAATTGCCGAAGGTGATGTCACCCTCGATATAACCGGCGTTGGTGATCGTGTTGGCGCTGCCGGTCAGCAGGAAGTCGCCGAAGATATCGCCGTTGTTGGTGACAGTCACAAAGCTCGGATTGCTGATATTGATCGCACGGAAGGCAAAATCGCTGCCATCGATCCTACCGCTGTTGATCACTTCAAGCTGACCGCTGAAAAAGATGTCGAAGGCAATCGCGTTTGCCGCCTCGTTGGAAGTCCGGGCGATGACATTGCCGGTGTTGGTGAAGATGGTGTTCGACTGGTCGACCAGCACCGCGGTGGCCGCGGTCGCGCCGAGTGCGAGGATATTGCCTGAATTCGTGATCGAATCGGCATTGCGATCATAGACCGCAATCGCTTCACCCGCCGTCGATTCGGCGTAAATCTCGCCGGTATTGACCAGCGCGGGCAGATCGAAAGTTTCGGAGGTTCCTGTCACCACCGCAATGGCGCGGCCCTGATCGGCAATCGCCTCGATCAGATTGTTGTTCGCCACCCGCCCGATGCCGATCACAAGCACCGTAATCGCATTGCCGATCTGGTTGGCGATGGCGCCGACATAGCCTTCGTTGAGCAGGTTGTTGCGGCTTTCCAGCTGGATCGCCGCGGCACCGCCGGCGTCAGGAACCAGCGTTTCGCTGATGATCACACCGAAGTTTTCGAGGTCGGTATTGAACCCCGGCTGCGGGATGAAGACGAGATTGCCGTTGTCCGACGTCCAGATGTCCCACGGGGCGACCACGAAATCCTCGAAGATCGGGAAGCCGTTGGCAACGGTGACCGGAAGATCGCGGGCCGTGCCGGGGCTGTCGCCGGCACGCGGTGCGGCTGCCCCGCCCGCCACCGCATCCAGCCCGCGTGCATTGGCCGGGGCCGAACCGCCCACCGTCACCTCGATTGCGGACAGCACCAGCACGGTCTCGTTGCCGAGGGTGTAGGTATTGAACGTCTGCCCGCCCAACTGCTGCTGCGCCCCTGTCGCCCAGCTGCCGAGCAGCCTGACCGAGGCCCCCGCCGCCGTCTCGCTGACGACCAGCGTGTTGTTGACATCGCTCAGCCCGGCCACATCGCCGGCACGCACCACCAGGCCGTGTGACCCGCCCAGCTCGATCCGCTCGAATCCGGACAGCCGCCCGCTCGCCAGCGCGGCTGACAGATCGAAGATCCGCGCCGCCGCCTGAGCCAGCACCAGCGTATCGAAGCCCTGCTCGCCCCGTGCTTCGGCAAAAGTGTAATCGGTGAGGATGAAGGTATCGTCCTGCGTGCCGCCGAACGCGCGGTCGCCGCCTTGCAGCGTCAGCGTGTCGTTGCCGTATTCGCCATAGAGCCCGTCATTGCCCGCACCGCCGATCAGGATATCGTCGCCGCGGTTGCCGATCAGCAGATCATTGCCTTCCGCCCCGCGCAGCTCGTCATCGCCGAAGCCGCCGCTGACGAAATCGGCGTCGAGCGATCCGAGAAACCGGTCATTCCCGAAATCGAGGCTGATGATGTCGCCGCTCCAGCGCCCGCCGGTCATATCGACCACATCGGCGCCAAAGCCCATATAGACATCGCCGACGATGGTGCCCTGATTGACCAGCAGGTCATCGCCGAGCGACAGGGCGATGATCCCTTCGATCCGGCCCGTGGCGGTGTTGGTGATTTCCTCACGCGCCAGCTGCGGCGGGGCGACGAAGAACGGGTTGGTGACGATCGCGAGATCGGCGATGATCGTGCCGCTGTTCTGCACCCGCATCGTTTCGATCAAAAGATGCGACAGATCGAGCCCGACCGACAATTGATCGGGATCGAGCGAGATTGCGCGGATCAGCCCTTGGTTGACGATTTCGAAGCCGTCGCGGAAACGCAGGCCACGGCCGAAGCGCACGCCGATCGCCTCGATGCCTTCAACAATGATCTCGCCGCCTGCGCGGTTGATGAACTGGCCGCCGTTGATGAATTCGACCCCGATCGCCTCGCTGGCATAGCTTTGCGCGGCGAGCAGGCCGAGATTCTCGAAGTTGATCTGCGCTTCGGTGCGGATCGCGATGGCCGGGCCTTCCAGTCCGGTCCGGGCGATAATGTCGCCGCGGTTGATCCCGTTGCCACCGATATAGCCCGCGCCCAGCGCAATGCCGGCCTGCACTTCGGTGTAGATCAGCCCGTTGTTTTCAAAGCTGCCGCCTGCAAACACGCCCATTGTGTCGGACACGAAGGGCGCGGTCCACATCTCGTTCCAGATGGTGCCGTTGTTGACGAAGGCAGCATCGCCCGCGACGAGGAACACGCCGAGATTGCGGAACTCTCCGGGCACGAAGGTCGCATCGAAGGCGTAATAGACCTCGTTCGCGCCGACCGTGACCGGCGTGGTGCGATAAAGCGTCTGCGGCACTGCGGTGGTGACCGTGGGCAGCACCGGTTCGGGCACGAGCGAGGGCTGCACCTGCGTCGGATTGGCGGAGACCGTCGCGGTGGTGAAGGCGATGTTGAGGTTCGAAAACACGAAATCGGTGGCGAGCACATTCTCGAGCACCAGAATGCCTTCATAGAGGCTGGCAATCGGACGGCGCATCTGCACCACCACATCATTGCCGACCTGCAACAGCCGCACCGCGCCCGGCTGCCCTTCGAAGAAGATATTGGCGTAATCGGCCAGATCGAGCACATCGCCGCCCGCACCGGCCTGGAAGTCGGTGATGACCATGTTGCCCTGCACCAGCGCGCCTGCCAGCGCCGGGCTGAGCCAGACATAATCGCTGCCCGCGCCAAGGCTGGCGTTAAGGCCGCGGGTGCCGATATTGGTGACCAGCAGCCGGTCGTTCCCGTCGCCGAGGCTGACATCGTGCCGGTGCGAGCCATCCTGGAAGAACAGCAGCGAACGCAGTTCGACCGTGTCATCATCGGCCCCGGCATCGATGATGATCGTGTCCATGCTGCCGGTCACACCATCATGGATGATCAGATCGCGGCCCGCGCCGCCGAGCGCGGTGTCCGAGCCATTGGTGATGATCAGCGTATCGTCACCCGCGCCGCCGATCAGCCGGTCATTGCCCGATCCGCCTTCGAGCCGGTCATTCCCGTCACCGCCGTCGAGAATGTCGTTGCCTTCGAAGCCAAGCAGAATGTCGTTGCCGCCCAGCCCGTTGAGCGCGTCAGGGCCAAGCGTGCCCAGCAGCGTATCATCGCCGCTGGTGCCGGTGACTGTGGTGGGCGGCACCGGTGAGCCATCGGGCGACAGGCCCAGGAAATTGCTCGCGTTGAACGCGGACAGTGTGGTGTTCTGGAAGGTGATCAGCAATTCGCGCGGGGCAAAGCCGCTGGTGCCGTCCTGATCGAACCACAATTCCACCGAAGTGCCGTTCTGTTGCAGTTGCAGCACGCCGGTGGAGAAGGGATTCACCGAGAAATCGAATTCGATATAGGGGCCGACAAACGGCACCAGATTGACCACATCGCCATTGGTGCCGGTCTGGAAATCGGTGATGGTGATGGCAAAGCCGAACGTCTCGATCGTGATCCGGTCGCGGCCCGTGCCGGTGGTGATGGTGGCAAAGGTGCCCAGCCCGCCGAAGGTGAAGGCATCATCGCCCGCGCCCAGATCGACTGTCAGCGTGGTGGGCGATTCGAACAGGTTGAAGCCGACCTGCCCGCCGTTGACGCGGAAGATCACCTCGTCATTGCCGTCACCCGCCACGATCACCACGGTTTCGGCGCCGCGCGGCTCGGTCTGCTGGTCGAGCCAGGGGAAGGCCGGGCGATCGCTGGTGATGCGGTCATTGCCCGCACCGCCGCGAATGATGTCGTCGCCGAGATTGTCGGTGATGATATCGTCACCATCGCCGCCATCGATCACGTCATCGCCGATGCCGCCGTCGATGGTGTCGTTGCCCGCGCCGCCATTGATGGTGTCATTGCCCGCGCCGCCATCGATCACATCATTGCCGTCACCGCCATTGATGGTGTCGTCGCCGAACCCGCCGGAGATCGTGTCATTGCCGATCCCGCCGTCGATGATATCGGGCGTGGCCGAACCGATGATGATGTCATCCCCGCCCAGCCCGTTGATGGTGTTGCGCGCCGCCGTCCCCCGCAGCACGTCGTTGCCCGCCGTGCCGTCGAGCGTCACCGAAGCCAGTGCCGCGCCGGACGGATCATAACCGCCGAAATTGGCCGCCACGAGGTTTGACGCCTGCACATTGACCAGCCGCAGGATTTCGCGCTCGATCGCCGGACTGGTGTCTGCGAGGCCGTTGCTGTCGAACCGCAGCACCACGTCGTTGCCGACCTGCACCAACCGCAGGAACCCGCCCGCGAAGGGATTGCGCGTGCCATCCCACAGCCCCGCGTCGAAATCGGGGAATAGGCCGAACATCATGTCGCCAAGATTGATCACATCGCCGCTGGCACCGGCGGAGAAGCCTGTCACCCGCAGCACGCCTGCGCCGCCGATGTCGAAATCCTCGAAGGCCGAGCCGATGGCGCGGCCGAGATAATAGCCCAGCACCAGCGCATCGGACCCCGTGCCAAGGTTGATGCTGAACGGGCGGCTATAGCCGTAACTGAACCAGAACGGCCGGTCGTCAAACCGCGTGGCCGTGCCGATGTGCAGCACATCATTGCCATCGCCCAGCGTGATCGTGACCCGGCTCGCCGCGTCCAGATGCAGGCTGTCGAAGAACACCGTGTCGTTGCCGGTGCCGCCGTTAATGGTGATGTTGGCGTTCAGCAGGCCATTGGCGAAATCGCGGTAGCGGATCGTGTCATTGCCCGCATCGCCGTTGATGACCGTGACACCCGGGCCGCTGTCGGTAATGGTATCATTGCCATCGCCGCCATTAATGGTGTCACCTTCGGGCGTGCCGGTGATCACGTCATCGCCGGGGGTGCCGTTAATCGTCGCCATCGTCATTCCTCTGGTATTGACCAGAGAGATTCCCTGGCGGCCCCCCAGCATTTTTAATGGCATTCAAGCGGTTGGGATAGTATAAAATCGTCGTGCCCTATTGCTCCTGCATGCTCTCGGACACGGTCTTGAAAATCGGCTTGGTAAGGTAATTCCACACGGTCGATTTGCCGGTCAGGATTTCGGCGCTGGTCGTCATCCCCGGTTGCAGATCGACCGCGACGCTGCCTGCCCCTTTTACCATCGTGGCGAGGTCGACTTCGAGATTGACGCGGTAATAGGCCTCGGACGAGCCGTCCTGTGCGGTTTCGACGATGGTGTCGGGGCTGACGAACACCACCTTGCCCGTGGCCGAGCCATAGATTGCACTATCATAGGCATCGAAATTGACCCGCGCTGTCTGGCCGACCTTCACAAAGGCGATGTCGCGCGGGGATACGCGGGATTCGACGATCAGCTTCTGCCCGGCGGGCACGATCTGGAGCACCTCCTCGCCCGCCCGCACAACGCCGCCGATGGTGGTGATGCGCACGTTCTTGACGATCCCGTCCGTCGGCGCGGTGAGCGATGCGGCGGCGAGACTGTCCTCGGCGCGGGCCAGCTGTTCGCGGGCGGCGGCAAGCTGTTCCTCGGTCGAGGTGAACTCGTCCTGCAAATCGCGCACATATTGCGCCCGCAGGTTCGAGATGCGCCCCTCGGTCTCGACCACGCGCTGGCGCATGGCGATGATCTCGGACCGGGCGACATCGCCGGTATCGAGCAGCGGCAGGTTGAGATCGAGCTCCTGCTGCTGCAGCCGCGCCAGATTGCGCAGGGTGGCAATCTCGCCATCGATGCTGGCGCGGCGCTGGGTGAACAGCTGGCGCTGGTTGGCGGTGAATTCGGGGAAATCCGCCAGCGATGCGGGGAAGCTGAGCGGGCGCTGGTACAATTCGGCACTGATGCGCGCCATCCGGCTTTCCAGCGCGGCCACCTTGACCCGCGCCTCTCGCACGGCAGCTTCGAGCTGCACGGTATCGAGCGCGATCAGCAAATCGCCCGCCTTGACCCGCGCCCCTTCGCGCACCGCGATGCGGGCAATCGCGCCGTCCTGTTCGCTCTGCACCACCTGCACCCGCGCAAACGGGACCACCCGACCCGGCGCACGGGCGACCTGGTCAAGCTCGGCCCACAAGGACCAGCCGATAAAACCGAGGATCGCGGCGCAGATCGATACGATGATCAGCCCTGACGGGCGCATGATGCGGTTCATGGAGTGCCCCCCGCGTTGATCCGGGTGCTCACCAGCCCCTCGCCAGCGGGCCGTGCCTGCGCTGACATATCCCTGATCTTGCGCAGGAATTCCTCTTTCGTTTCATTGCTGACAACCGTCCCGCGGGCCATCACCATCACCCGGTCAAAGCGTTCGATCAGCGGCAGCTTGTGGGTCGCCATGACGACGATGGCATCCTTGCCGAAACTGGCGTCGAGCGTGTCGAGCACCGCCTTCTCGCTCGCCGCATCAAGCGCGGCGGTGGGCTCGTCGAGCAGCCAGATCGCCGGTGCGGCGTGGATCAGGCGGTTGAGCGCCACCAACGCCCGCTGCCCGCCCGAAAGCCCTGCGCCGCCTTCCTGCAACTCGGCATCGAGCCCGCGCTGGCCGCCCGCAAACAGCGCCTCCAGTCCGGTGGCCTGACCGACGCGGATCAATTCGTCATCGCTGACAGCGCCCAGCCCCATCGTCAGGCTTTCGCGCAAGGTGCCGCGCACCAGCCGCGCAGATTGCGAAAGATAGCCGACATTGCGGCGCACCGTTTCCTCGGCGATCTGCGACAGATCGAGCCCGCCCAGCGTGATCGTGCCGCCGGTGGGGGAGTAAAGCCCCGCCAGCAGCCGCAGCAGCGTCGACTTGCCCGCACCGACCCCGCCGAGAATCGCCACCTTCTCGCCCGGATTGATCCGCAGCCGATCGACCGAAAGCACATCCGGCCCCCCGCGATAGGCAAAGCGCACATCGCTGAGCACCAGCGGCCCCGCCAGCCGCCCCGGCCGCAGCCCCCCGCGCGAGGCGGTTTTCTCGACCGGATATTGCATCAGCATGTCCAGCCCCTTCAACGAGGAGCGGGCATAGCCCCATTGCACGATCAGGCCGGGCAACTGCGCGATCAGCGGCCCGTTGATGCGCCCGACGATGATCGAACAGGCCAGCAACGCGCCGGTGGTGATCTCTCCCGTCGCCGCGAGATAGGCCCCGAAGGCCAGCACGGCCGTATAGGTGACCTGCTGCATGGTCGAAAACAGCGCACCCGAAACGGCCGAGGCGCGCTTCACCGGGTCGTCGTAGAAATGGATCTCGCGGATCAGCCGGTTCCAGCGCGCCAGCATGTGCCAGCCGCCGAGATTGGCCTTCAGCGTCTCCGAGGCATCGAGCATCTCGACCAGCAAGCCGTTCTTGCGCGTGCCGGTCACCTGCGCGCGTTCGGCACTGGTGCGGATGATCCGGGCGAACAGCAGCGCCATGCCGATGGCGATCGGGAAGCTGATCACCGGCACCAGCGCCAGCGGCCCGCCGATGCCCAGCACCACGACGATAAACAGCAGCGCAAACGGCAGATCGGTCATCACGAACAGCGAGCTGGCCGACATCACCTGCCGGATCTGTTCCTGCCCCTGGATCTGCGCTGCCATCGTCCCGATCCCGCCGGGCCGCGCATCCAGCCGGATCGCCTGCGTACGGGCGAAGAAGAACTCGGAAACCTCGCGGTCGATCGCCTGCGCCTCGGCCTCGATCAGCACGCCGCGCAAGGCCCGCAGCGCCAGATCGAGCAGCAGCGCGAACAGCACGCCCACGGTCAGCACCGCCAGCGTCGAAAAGCTCGCGAGCGGGATCACCCGGTCATAAAGCTGCATCGCATAGAGCGACACGGCCAGCGTCAGGATATTGGCGAACACCGTCGCCAGCCCCGCCAGCAGCAGCGGGCTCTTGCGGCGGGCGATGGCGCGGACGAAGATCCGGAAGGCGCTGGCTTCGCGCTCGCCCGACGGGTCGGGCCAGTCGAGCCGGTAGAAGCTCTGGTCATAGGCGCTGAAGGCAAGGCTGCCACCGCCTGCGAGCGCGAATTCATCCTCGCCGATCCATTGCTGGGCGACCTGCCAGCCCTGCGCGGCATCGTGCACCAGCGCGGGAAATTCGTCCGGACGCGGGCGGCCCGCCAACGCCTGCGGAGGCTCCCAGCCGAGCGCCGAGCGCAAGGCCTCGAGCGCCGCCACGCCTTCGGGCAGGGCATCGGCATCGCAACCGCTCGCCCAGCCGGGCGGCAAGGCGCGGCCCGACGCATCGGCATAGCGTTCGATCGCGGCAAGAAGTTCGGACCCCATCAGCGCCTACTTGCTCTAAAGCCCCGCCGGACGCCAGCGGCAAGACAGGGCCAGGATGCGCGTCGCGCTGGCCGCCGCATTCACCCGTGCATCGCTCTCGCCGATCCGCGCCGAGGTGACTTCGCGGGCGGCGTTGAGCACATCCAGCCAGCTGCGCCGCCCGGCGACGAACTGGCGCTGGTAGCTGGCCTGCAAATCGGCCGCCGCGCTGCTGGCATAGGCTCCCGCCTCGGCCTGAGCGCGGTTGGAGCGCAAGGCGACATATTCATTGGCAAGCCGCGCCCGCAACTCGCGGTCGGCAGCGCCAAGCCGGGCGATTGTCTGATCGACCCGCGCTTCGGCCCGGTCGACCGCGGAAAAGCGCGACAGGCCATTGCCGGTCTGGGCGCGTACCACCAATGCCGCACGCGCTCCGGTGATCTCGTTCTGCGACAGCTGAAGCAGCAGCCGCGGCCACAGCGCCCCCTTGGCCCCGCGCACATCGGCTTCGGCGGAAGCGATTTCGTGCTTCAGGCGCCCGAAAGCGGGCGCGCAGGCGGCCATTTCGTCATAGGCCAATCCCTCGGGCGGGACCGAAGCGAAGATCGCCGCGTCCGGCAGGGCAATCGCATCCGGCACGACGCCCGCCAGCTCGCGCAGGCGAAGCCGGGCATTGTCGCCCGCCTCGATCACTGCCGCCAGTTCGATTTCCAGCTGGGTGGTGCGCGAACGCGCCAGCGTAAGATCGGCGAGCGGCGAGACTTCCTGCGCCACCCGCCGCTCGATCGAGGCGACCAGCGCGCGGTGATCGGCGAGCCCCGCTTCCAGCGCACGGGCGCGCTCGTCAGCCCGCAGCGCGCCGAACCATGCCTCGATCAATCCCGAAAGCAGGCCGAACCGCGCCTCGCGCAGGCCTTCGGCACTGGCATCGCGCAAGCCGCGAGCGGATTCGATCTGGCTGTCGATCGCCCCGCCCGCCCACAGCGGCTGTTCCAGCGCGACATTGATCGCCAGCCCGTCACGATCGGCAACGTTCGAGCCCCGCGTCGCGGCCAGCGCCTCGGCCTGAAGGCTGGGATAGCGCAGCCAGCGTGCCGCATCGAGATCGGCCTCGGACACCGCCAGCGCGGCGCGGCTGGCGATGACCTGCGGGTTGTCATCCAGCGCCTGATCGGCAAGCTGCGCGAGCGCCGGGGGAATGCCCTGCGGCACGGCCTGCACGGGTTCGGTGCTGTCCGGCCCTGCGACCGGGCCATAGGCCGGCTGATTGGTGGCCGTCTGCGCCTGCGCCAGCGTTCCCGCAATCAGCGCCGCCAGCACCGGCACGACCAGCCGCCCGCGCCGCAGCACGTTGCCGGATCGTCGGGGATGCTGGGGATGAATCGCCGGATTGCCCATGCCTGTTGCCGCCGAGTGCACAGGCCCGTCTGGCCCGCCGCTGCTCTGTTGCGCCTGCAATCCACGCAGATCGCTGGACAGACAAGCAAAAAGTGCCCGCGCCCGGCAATCGGCCCGCGCCAATCCGATTGCATCGCCAGCCATTGGCCAGCAATAGGGCCCGATGCGCACCGTTCTTGTCACCGGCTCGGCCGGATTCATCGGCTTCCACCTCTCGCAGCTGCTGCTGGAGGAGGGCTTCCGCGTCATCGGCTATGACGGGATGACCGACTATTACGACGTGCGGATCAAGCAGCGCCGCCACCAGATGCTGCTGCAACACCCCCATTTCACCTGCACCGAGGGAATGCTGGAGGATTTCGAACGCCTCCATGCCCTCGCGCTGGCGGAGAAGCCCGATGTGATCGTCCACCTCGCGGCGCAGGCGGGGGTGCGCTACAGCCTCGAAAACCCGCGCGCCTATATCGACGCCAATCTGATCGGCACCTTCAACGTGATGGAATGCGCCCGCGAGTTGGGCGTGGATCATCTGCTGATGGCGTCCACATCGTCAGTCTATGGCGCGAACACCGAGATGCCGTTCGACGAAGGGCAGAAGGTCGATACGCCGCTGACGCTCTACGCCGCCACCAAAAAGGCCAACGAGGCGATGGCGCATTCCTATGCCCACCTCTGGAACCTGCCGACCACGATGTTCCGCTTCTTCACGGTCTATGGCCCGTGGGGGCGGCCGGACATGGCGCTGTTCAAGTTCACCCGCGGCATCCTCGAAGGCACCCCGATCGACATCTACAATGACGGCGAGATGTACCGCGATTTCACCTATGTGACCGATCTTGTGCGTGGCATCCGCCTGCTGGTCGACGCCGCGCCGGTGCGGCCCGAAACCCCGGAGGACATTGCACCCGGAGACAGTCTTTCGCCCGTCGCGCCGTTCCGGGTGGTCAATATCGGCAATGGCGACAAGGTGCGGCTGATGGATTTCGTCGAGGCGATCGAGGCCGAATGCGGGCGCGCGGCGGTGAAGAACTTCATGCCGATCCAGCCGGGCGATGTGCCCGCGACATGGGCCGATGCCTCGCTGCTCCACTCGCTGACCGGATATGCGCCGCAAACCCCGTTCCGCGAGGGCGTGGCGCGGTTTGTGGCGTGGTACCGGGATTACTACGGCGTATAGGCGGGCTTACTTGGGCGGAGGCAGCGCGCCTTCGCCCGGAAGTTCGGCCTGACGTTCCTTCTCGAGCCGCTGCATGTATTCGCGCTCGATCATCTCGACCCGCTCCTGTTCGGCAGCAGCCTCGGCATCGATGGTGGAGAGACGTTCGGCGCGGGCGGCCTCGATCAGCTTGGCAAAACGCACATTGTCCGCCTCGGCGCGGTCCTTGTAGGCGGCCTCGACGAACTTCTGGGTGCAGCCGGTGAAGCCGCCCGCGCCCGCGGGCGAGCAGCTCATCGCGCCGAAATCGCCGACATACTTGATTTCCTCGACCCGGTTCGCCCAGGCCTTGTTCTGCGGATTGTCGCTGTAACGCAGGTTGGAGGGGATGCGATACCGCTCGGCCTCGACCAGAATTTCGCAGACCACCACTTCGCCTTCCTTGGCGACCGGGCATTCGGACGCATCATAGGCGATCACCATGTTGATCTTCTCGTTGGCGCTCTGTGCAGCAGCGGGGCTGGCGGCAGCAAGCGCGGCGAGCAGGGCGGTTGCGGGGGCGAGCAGGTGCTTCATCGCGGGTGATCCTTTTGCGGGCGCGGCGGATGGCAATGCCATGCCCTGTCTTCGACCAGCTTGTCTAGGCCCGCAGGGCTGAACCGCGGGTGAAGCCCGGCCTGCAAGCACACAGCGCATGGTTAGCGAAAAATTGAGTCCTGCGCTGCTACGCGGACGCGCATGGATAAAATGATTGCAGTTGTGGGACTTGGCTATGTCGGCCTGCCGGTCGCGGTGGCGCTGGCCGAAAGGCTGGGCGGCGCGGGCGTAAAAGTGACCGGGTTCGATATTTCCGCTGCCCGCGTGGCCGAATTGCAGGCCGGCCACGACAGCACCCGCGAAATCGCCGGCGAACGGCTGACGTCATGCGGCCTTGCCGTCTCGGATGATCCGGCGGTGCTGGAAGGCGCCGGCATGATCATCGTCACCGTGCCGACCCCGATCACCGACGAGCGCCGCCCCGACCTCACACCGTTGGAGAAGGCCTGCGCAACCATCGGCCCGCGCCTGTCGAAGGGCGCGCTGGTGGTGTTCGAATCGACCGTTTTCCCGGGCGTGACCGAAGATATCTGCGGGCCGTGGCTGGCGGCGCATTCAGGCCTGGAACAGGGACGCGACTTTGCACTCGGCTACAGTCCGGAACGGATCAATCCGGGTGATCATGTCCACCGGCTGGAGACGATCATCAAGATCATCGCCGCCGATAGCCCCGCTGCCATCGCCCGGATGCGCAGCGTCTACGGCGCGATTGTCGATGCGGGGCTGCACGAGGCGCCCTCGATCAGGGTGGCCGAGGCTGCCAAGGTGATCGAGAACACCCAGCGCGATCTCAACATCGCGCTGATGAACGAAATCGCGCTGATCTTCGACCGGATGGATATTCCCACGCGTGATGTGCTCGCCGCAGCGGGGACGAAGTGGAACTTCCTGCCCTTCACCCCCGGCCTCGTTGGCGGGCACTGCATCGGGGTCGATCCGTTCTACCTGACGGCAGCGGCGGAAAGGCTCGGCTACCGGCCCGAAGTGATCCTTGCCGGACGGCGG
Organism: Erythrobacter sp. RANMB8; assembly: GCF_056848235.1. NCBI lineage: Bacteria > Pseudomonadati > Pseudomonadota > Alphaproteobacteria > Sphingomonadales > Erythrobacteraceae > Erythrobacter > Erythrobacter sp. RANMB8. The sequence goes on along the minus strand of NZ_JBREHG010000005.1, from coordinate 64,210 downwards.
ATCAATGACAGCATGGGGCAGGCGATCGCGCAGAAGGTGGTGAAGCTGCTGATCGGCAATGGCGTGTCGCCCTGCCGTGCGCGGGTTGGCGTCATGGGACTGACCTTCAAGGAAGACGTGCCCGATATCCGCAATTCCAAGGTGCCCGACATCCTCGCCGAACTGCGCGAATATGGCATTGATGCGCTGGTCAGCGATCCGCTGGCCGACGCCGGCGAGGCGCAGCGCGAATACGGCATCACCCTCAGTCCGCCCGAAGACCTGACCCAGCTCGATGCGCTGGTGCTGGCGGTCAGCCACAGCCATTTCCTCGCCAACCCCGCCGATCTGGTGGCGCGGGTGCGCGAAGGCGGGGTGCTGGTGGACGTCAAGAGCGCGCTCGATCGCGACGCGCTGCCGGGCGAACTGGTGTATTGGAGTTTGTGAGGGAAGTTATGGAGGTAGGCCCCGGTCGCGCAGCGACCGCAAGGGCGGAGTCGAAGCTGAAGGCGCAGACGTGCGAAGCACACCTGCAAGGCCGCCCGCAGGCGCCCGTAGCGAAGCGAAGGAATAGCGCCGAGGACGCACCCGCGGAGGCGGGTGCGAAAAACTAAATCCTCTCACTCACCTTGATCGCGATCCGGCAGCCGAGGCGGATGGCGCCGGACAGCAGCGGATATGCGGGTGCGCGTTCGGCGCCGTTGGCGAGTGCCGCGTCGCGGTGTTCGCGCTCATCCTCGCGGAAGGCCTCGATCATTTCGGCGAGTTCGGGATCGGCCCCGCTTTCCGCCAGCTTTTCGAGCTGTTCGGAATAGTGCTTGTCGATCTCGGTCTCGACCGCCGCGGTGCAGGCCATCGCGGCTTCGGGGCCGAGCAATGCCGTGCCCGCGCCCAGCGCGTATCCCGCGACCGACCAGAACGGATGCAGCGCCGTGGGGCGCACGCCGCGCTTGGCCAGCAGGGCATCGAACTTGGCGCGGTGCTCTGCCTCTTGCGCGGCCATGTGGCGGATTTCGGCGGAATGCGGCCCGCGATCGCCCATCACGGCAAGCTGGCCTTCATAAATCCGCGTCGCACCGAATTCGCCGGCCTGATCGACGCGGATCATGCGGTGGAGTTCTTCGCGCTGCATCGTCTGCTCCTTCGCCTGCGGCTTACTTCCTATACGCGGACAGCGCCACAATGGCTGCACCGGCGATGCCCGAAATCAGGAAATTGAACCCCGCCAGCGAAACGCCGAACAGCGTCCAGGGGGCGACATCGCAGCGGATCAGCGGTGCGGCGGCCGGGTCCATCACGTCGATATTGGACGGCAGGGTGGAACAGCCGGTAATCCCTTCCCACCAGCCATATTCGACGCCGGCATGAAACCCGCCGATCAGGCCGGAGGTGAGGATCGCCAGCCCCGCCAGCGCGGTCCACACCTGCGGCGGCTTCAGGAAAAACGCCAGCACCCCGATGCCGAGTGCGGCGAAATGCGGATAGCGCTGCCACCAGCACATTTCGCACGGCGGCAGGCCGAACACATATTGCGCGATATAGGCCCCGCCGAGCAAGCCAGCAGGGACGAGCACGGCAAGCCACCGCGCCTTGGCCGGATTATCCATGGCTGATGCCCTAGCGCTTCGCCGGGCGCAGCGCCACCGTGCTGCGGGTGGTGCGGCGCAGGGTTTCCATCGCGTAGTGCAGCTGGAAGTCCTTGACGCCCTGTTCCTCCAGCTGGGCCGCGGTCAGCTGGAAGCGCGGATCGGCGATCTTGTCCGCTTCCATTTCCTCGTCCTTGATCCCGAGCTCGTTGATCAGGTGGCCGCGCAGGTCGCTTTCGCGGGTCTGATACTTGGCGCGGAGGAGGAAATCGGGGTCGGAAATCTGCGGCACGGCAATGTCGGGCTTGATCCCGCCTTCCTGCACCGATTTGCCCGAGGGCGTGAAATAGCGCGCCGTCGTCAGCTTCAGCGCGGCATCGGTGCCGAGCGGCAGTAGCGACTGCACCGAACCCTTGCCGAAGCTGCGTTCGCCCATGATCAGCGCGCGGCGGTGATCCTGCAACGCTCCGGCGACAATCTCGCTGGCCGAGGCCGAGCCCGCGTTGATCAGCACGATCATCGGCACACCTTCGGCCATGTCGCCGCGATAGACCGATTCGGCATCGTAGAGCATCGTTTCGCCCCGTGCCCGCCCGCGCTGGCTGACGATCCGGCCATCGCTGAGGAACAGGTCGGACAGCGCCACCGATTCATCGAGGCTCCCGCCCGGATTGTTGCGCAGGTCGAGCACCAGCCCGTTCACCCGCCCGCCCGGCGCCTGCTTCTTGATCGCCTGCCAGGCAGCATAGACATCCGCGCCGACATTGGCCGAGAATTCGTTGACCGAAATCATCCCGATCCCGCCAGCCGCCAGCTCATAGGTCACCGGCTCAAGCTCGATCACGCCGCGGGTGACATCGACTTCGAGCGGCTCGTCGCGCCCGGGGCGGAAAATGGTCAGCCGGATCGACGTGCCCGAAGGCCCGCGCATCTGCGCCACGGCATCATCAAGGCTGCCGCCATAGATCAACTTGCCATCGAGGTGCGTGATGAAATCGCCCGCCTTGATCCCCGCGCCATCGGCAGGGCTGCCCTTGAACGGGGAAATCACCTTCACCGCGCCGTCTTCCAGCACGACCGAGAGGCCAAGACCCGAATATTGCCCGTCGATCATGGTTTCGAGGCGCTGCAAATCGCCCCCGTCGAGATAGGCCGAATGCGGATCGAGCGCCGCCAGCATCCCGTCGATCGCGCCGCGGATCAGCTTTTCATCCTCGACCGGCTCGACATAGCTGGCCTTCACCCGCTGGAACACCGCGAACAGCTTGGCAAATTCGGGGCCGGCGCGGCCATCGACCTGCGCCATGGTGGCGGTGGTGGCTGGGATCAGCGCGACAGCGGTGACAAGAGCGGCGCTGCGTAGGAGAGCGGCGATTTTCATGGGTGCGAGAGGCTCCTTCGGGGGCCGAGTGTATAGGTTCGCAAGGCTGAACGCCAGATGAGAGGTGACGGCAACGCAACGCGTGCCATGCTGCGACAGAATCCGCCGGTTTTTCACCGGCTGCGTGCGACTTAGCGCAGGAATTGCAGCGGGTTGACCGGCTCTCCGGCACGGCGCAATTCGATTGTCACGGGCAGTTCGCCGCCATCGGCGATGCCCACCGGGCTGCCGCCGATTACGCTGTCGCCGACCGCGGCATCGACCCGCGCAAGGCCGGTGACGAGGCTGGTCCAGCCGCCATCGTGCTCGATAATCACGATTCGTCCGAAGCCGCGATAGGCCCCGGCAAAGGCGATCCGTCCGCGCCCGGGCGCCACAACCTGCGCGCCCTTGACCGGTGCCAGCGTCAGCCCGGTGCTGGCCAGCCCGCTGTCGCGCTTCGCCCCGAACCCCACAAGGGTGCGTCCCTGCACCGGCAGCTGGAAATCACGCGGCGGCGGCGCGCTGGCGGCGGGCGAGGGTATGCCATCGGGGATAGCAGGCAGATCGGCAGAAAGGTCTGCCGGACGCAGCACCGGCCCCGGAAAGGCCGCCAGATCGCGGCGCAGGGCGGCCACCTCGTCGAGCCGGTCGACCAGCCCGTCGAGATCGCGGGCTTCCTCGGCCAGTGCCAGCGCCCGCTCGGCCTCGCGCAGCGCCGCCCCGCGGGCCGTGCGCGAGGCAATGCGCTGGCGGGTTTCCAGCGCGGCGAGGCTCTGGCGGCGTTCGCGCAAGGCCCCTTCGCTCTCACGCAGCTGGTCGAGCGAGGCGGCCGCCTGCTGCTCCAGCGCCCGACCGCGGTCGAGTTCGCTGCGCAGCACGGCGGTGCGCTGGCGGATCTGCGGCACCGCGCTGTCGAGCACGGCGCGCACGTGCACCACATCTTTCAGCGAGCCGGGCTGCAAGGCGGACAGGGCCAGCGGGCGGCGGGCGGCGGTCTGCAAGGCTGCGGCGAGCCGCGCTGTCGGCTCCTGCTTTTCCGCCAGCCGGGCGGCAAGCGCGGCGCGCTGGCTGCGGGCGATGGAATAGCGGGCGCGGGCGGCTTCGATATCGGCTTCGGCCTGCTGGATCCGGGCGGCGAGCGCGGCGGCTTCGCTGGCGGTGCGCTGCGCGGCTTCGGTGGCGGCTTCGGCCTCGCCGGTGAGGCGGGCGGCACGGGCTTCGGCGCGGCGGCTTTCGCGGGTGGCGCGGGCGAGCGCGGCTTCGGCCTCGTCCGGCTCGATCAGCTGCACCGCGCTCTGCGCCCGGACGACGGGCAGCACGGCGAGCAGGCCCGCCGTTACGGATGCGGCAATGACGGCAAGGCTGATCGCACGGTTCATCGGCAGCTATCCTGCCCGATGATAGGGGTGGCCTGCAAGAATCGTGGTGGCACGGTAGAGCTGCTCCAGCAGCATGGCGCGGGCGAGCATGTGCGGCCAGGTGGCAGGGCCGAAGGCGAGCAGCAGATCGGCCGAGGCGCGCTCCGCCTCGGAATGCCCGTCCGCCGCGCCGAGCATGAAGCGCGTCTCGCGCACGCCGTCATCGCGCCAGCGACCGAGCAGGGCGGCGAAATCCTCTGACGTCATGGCCTTGCCGCGTTCATCGAGCAGCACGGTGCGGCAGGGGGTGAGCGCCTCACCCACCTTGCCCGCGCCGGTATCGGGCCATTCGGTGATCTTGCAGGGCCAGGTCAGGCGCTTGGCATAACGCTCCACCAGCTCGCCCTCCGGCGACCGGCCAATCTTCCCGCGCGCGATGATGTGGAGGAGGATAGGAACAACCCCGATGAAACGGACTGGAACGGGCCGCAGGCCCGCAAGGCCGACCGGCCGCCCGCAGCGATGCGGCCTTCAGGCCGCGTGAGCGAGGATTTCGCAGCCCGGATGGGCTGCGGAACACAAAAATCACTGAGGACGCTCGCCCGGAGGGGCGAGCGCAAAACAAACTAATTCCTGCCGGCCATCGACGTTTCCGACCCCTCGAACGACCACATGCGTTCAAGGTTGTAGAAGCTGCGCACTTCGGGGCGGAACAGGTGCACCACCACGTCGCCGGCGTCGATCAGCACCCAGTCGGCAGCGGGCAGGCCTTCGACCCGCGCATGGCCGAACCCGGCTTTCTTGATCTCTTCGGCCAGCTTCTGCGCCATCGAGGCGACCTGCCGCGTCGAACGGCCGCTGGCGATCACCATGTGATCGGCGATCGAGCTTTTGCCTTCGAGCGGAATCGTGACGATTTCCTGCGCCTGATCGTCATCAAGCTGCTTGAGCACCAGCTGGTGCAGCGTGTCGCTGCCCATCTCAGTGCGCACAAGCGATTGGGCCGCATTCGCCGCGGCCTGGGCCGGAGCGAGCGGAATGGATGCAACAAATGCCTCGGTAATCGGCAATCGGGTATCTCCAGACTTCGGGGCGATGGAAAGCGGCAGCACGCAGTCCGGCGGGCGGGCGTGCCGAAGCGCTGCGACAGCGCCTCATGCGGGCTCGCCCGGGCGGATGCTGCGGAATGTCAGCTGATCACGAACCGGCACATTTCCATCCGGGCCAAGCAAAGCTTCGGCCCACCCGGCATTGGCACGGCGGATGGCCGTGGCCGAGCGGTGATCCGGATCGAAACGCAATAACACCAGGGCCGGTGCGCTCCATTGCCCCCGTTTCCGAATACTGGCAGCAGGCACACGATAGCGCCTGAACCAGGCCATGGCGGGGCTCGTCATGGCGCCTGCATCATAGCCGGGGCGGGCGATAACCGCAATCGGCATTGTCCGGGCGATCCGGCGCCAGTCTTTCCAGCGGTGGAATTCGGCGAGGTTATCGGCTCCCATCAGCCACACGAACCGCCGCTTCGGATAGCGCCGCACGAGCTTTGCGAGGGTATCGACGGTGTAGCGGGTGCCCAGCGCACGCTCGATCGCGGTGGGCACGATCGGCGCGCGGCGGGCCTCGATCTGCGCGGATCGCAGCCGGGCGGCGAGCGGTGCCATGCCCGCCTTCGGCTTCAGCGGATTGCCGGGGGAGACCAGCCACCACACCTCGTCCAGCCCGAGCGCCGAGGCCGCAAACAGGCTGATGCGCCGGTGCCCGCCGTGCGCGGGGTTGAAACTGCCGCCCAGGAGGCCGGTATAGGTGGCGGGCAAATTCAAGGCTGTCAGGGCCGCGCCTGCCCCTGCCCGCGCACCTGCCACTTGTAGGTCGTCAGCCCTTCAAGCGCGACGGGGCCGCGGGCGTGCAGGCGTCCGGTGGCAATGCCGATCTCCGCGCCGAGGCCGAATTCGCCCCCGTCGGCGAATTGCGAGGAGGCGTTGTGCATCACGATGGCGCTGTCGACTTCGGCAAGGAAGCGTTCGGCAACGGCAGCATCGGCGGTGACGATCACGTCGGTATGGGCCGAGGAATGGCGGGCGATATGCGCCAGCGCCGCGTCCAGCCCGTCGACCACCGCGACCGACAGGATCGCATCGAGATATTCGGTGTCCCAGTCATTCGCGCTCGCCGGAATCACGCGGGGGTCAAGCGCCTGCGCCCGCCCGTCGCCGCGCACCTCGCAGCCCTTGTCGAGCAGCGCGGCGACCAGCGCGGGGCCTTGCGGAAACGCCGAATCGATCAGCAGCGTCTCCATCGCGCCGCAGATGCCGGTGCGGCGCAGCTTGGCATTGAGCGCGAGCGACACCGCCATGTCGGGATCGGCGGCGGCGTGGACATAAGTGTGGCAGATGCCGTCAAGGTGGGCGAGCACCGGCACGCGGGCATCGGCCTGCACGCGGGCGACGAGGCTCTTGCCGCCGCGGGGCACGATCATGTCGATCAGCCCTGCTGCCGCCAGCATCGCGCCCACCGCAGCGCGGTCCTGCGTCGGGATCAGTTGCACCGCCTCTGCCGGAACCCCGCCCGCGACCAGCCCTTGGGTCAGCGCGGCGTGGATGGCATGGTTCGAATGCACCGCCTCGCTCCCCCCGCGCAGCAGCGCTGCATTGCCGGCCCGCACGCACAGCGCGGCGGCATCGGCGGTCACGTTCGGGCGGCTTTCATAGATGATCCCGATCACCCCGATGGGCACGCGAATCCGGCGGAGTTTCAAGCCGTTGGGCCGCTCGGACGAATCGATCACCTGCCCCGTCGGATCGGGCAGACCGGCCACCGCATCAACCGCATCGGCAATGGCCGAAAGGCGCGATTCATCGAGCCGCAGCCGGTCGAGCATCGCGCCCGAAAGCCCCCGCGCCTCGCCTGCGGCAAGATCCTGCGCGTTGGCGGCAATCACTGCCGGAATGGCATCGCGCAGCGCCTGTGCGGCAAGGTGCAGCGCACCCGCGCGGGCCTCGCCCGGCAGGCCTGCAAGGCGGCGCTGGGCCTGCCGCGCCGCCGTGGCAAGACCATTAACGAGCGCGACAGGATCGACCGAATCGACCGGCGCAAGAGGGGCATGGGAGGCAGTCATGCCCCGCGCCTTAGCACCGCTGTCCGATGCTGTCAGCGCAAGCGATTCGCTGCTGCGCGGCGGTAAATCCGGCCTCGGTAGAACCCCGCAGTGCAACACCTGTGAACGATTGCACAACTCACCGCGAATCCGCTTCGTTTCACCTGCACTGGCAAAAGCGGGATTCGACCGGGGGCAGGGGTGCTGATACCGGCGCTGCGGGGTCGAATATAACATACATCGGGGCCGCGCTTGTCAGACACCAATACCGCATTGAAGTGGGGCGACCGGCTGCGCCAGTGGTTCCCCGACCGCGAGTTCTTCATGCGTGCCGATGGTCAGGTGCGCTTCATCAAGATCTCCTCGAAGCTCCAGATGCGCGTCGCCGCAGGCGCGGTTGCGCTGGCGCTGGTGTGGCTCGTGTCGCTCGCGGTGATGGCCTGGGGGCAATATCGTGCCGAGGCCGATCTCGCCTCTTTCGCCGAGGAAAAAGCCCGCGTCGCCACCGCGCGCGAACGGCTCAACGCCTATGGCGGCAATCTCGACAAGGTCGTCGATGATCTGCAGGAACGGCAGGAATTCCTTGAAGAAATGGCGCGGATGCTGCCCGAGGACATGGTCGCCGAAGGCGCGGCCAGCGGCACCGTTACCGATTCCACCGCCGAAGCCAGCGAGACCGTAAAGAAAGTCAGCGCGCTGATCCCGCAAGCCCGCGGCCTCGCCGAGATCGAGGCCCGCCAGCTCGCTTTCGTGGAACGCCTCACCCGCTTCGCCGATGCCCGCGCCCGCCGTGCCGAGGCTGCGATGCGCAAGCTGAACCTCGATCCCAAGTTTCTCAGCCGCCAGACGCAAGAGGCCATGGGTGGTCCGTTCGAGGCGATTCTCGGCGAGGGCGAAGACATCGACCCGCGGTTCGAGCGCCTCGGCCTCAGCCTTGCGCGCATGGCGGTGCTGGAGCGTGCGCTGGACGGCATCCCGCAGGTGGTTCCCGCGAGTGTCGAGAACATCACCTCCGGCTTCGGCTATCGCCGCGATCCCTTCAACGGGCGCGGGGCGATGCATGCCGGGATCGATTTCAAGGGCGCCACAGGTTCGCCGATCTTCGCCGCTGCCGATGGCCGCGTGACCTTTGCCGGATGGAAATCGGGCTATGGCCAGGCGATCGAGATCACGCACGGTAACGGAATGTTGACCCGCTACGCCCACTTGTCGCGCATCGGGGTGAAGGTCGGCCAGCCGATCGCTGCCGGGGCGACCATCGGCGGGCTCGGCAACACCGGGCGTTCCACCGGCCCGCACCTGCACTTCGAAGTCCGCATCAATGATCGCGCGGTCAATCCGCGCCCGTTTCTGGAGGCCGCCCCCGATGTTCTCAAGGAAGTCCGCAGCGGGCGACCAGACCGCGCCGCAACCCTCGCCCCGGCCCGTTAACAGGAGCAGCAGCATGGCTTCCGGTTCGACCTTTTCGGTGATTGGCGCGGATGTCGTGATCACCGGCAACATCACTGCCTCGGCCGATCTGCATATCGACGGCACGATCGAAGGCGACATCAAGTGCGCTGCGCTGGTGCAGGGCGAGAAGAGCAGCCTCAATGGCGCGGTGGTGGCCGAAAGCGCCCGCCTTGCCGGCAAGGTCAAGGGGTCGATCACCGCGCGGGAACTGGTGATCCTCAAGAGCGCGGTGATCGAAGGCGATGTGCATTATGACGCGCTGACCATCGAACAGGGCGCGCAGGTTGACGGGCGCTTTGCCCCCAACGCCCGCCAGCCGGTCAAGGCCGTGCCGACCAGCGTCGAGGCGGCCGAGTAAGCCTTTTGCCGCCAATGTTTCACGTGAAACATTGGGCGGCCACAGCCTAAACGCGGCCTAAACCGGGTCTAGAGGGGGTCTGGCGCGACCTAAAGGGCACACCTAGAGCACCTCTGCGCGCAGCGTTTTGCGGTCCAGCTTGCCAATCATCGTCTTGGGCAGGCTTTCGCGGATCACCACCTGATCGACCCGTTCGTGCTTGCCGATGCGGGCGTTGAGCCAGCTCGCCAGTTCCTCAGCCGTGGCCGCGGCGCCTTCGTTCAGCGTGACATAGGCGCGTGGCACCTCGCCGCGGTATTCTTCCGGCACGCCGATCACCAGCGCCTCCTTCACCGCCGGATGTTCGAGGATCACGTCCTCGACCACGCTGGGGAAGACCTTGAAGCCGCCCACCGCGATCATGTCCTTGATGCGGTCGACGATCTCGAGGAAGCCGTCCGCGTCGATCCGCGCCACATCGCCGGTGCGCAGGTAACGCTTGCCATCGCGCTCGACGAAGGTCTCGGCATCGCTTTCGGGGCGCTGCCAGTAACCGCGCATGATCTGCGGGCCGCACACGGCCAGCTCGCCCGGCTCGCCTTCAGGAGCGAGTTGCGACGGGTCGCCCTTGTCGAGCAGGATCACTTCGGTCCCCGGCACCAGCTGGCCGATGGTGCCGCGCTTGCGGGTGCCTTCATAGGGATTGGCCGAGACCACGCCCGAACTCTCCGTCAGGCCATAGCCCTCGCACACCCGCACGCCGGTGACCTCCTCGAACCTGAGGTGCACGGGCGCAGGCATCGGCGCACCGCCGGAGATGCAGACCTTGAGGCTGGAAAGATCGGTCTTGGCCAGATCGGGGTGATCGAGCATCGCCTGGAACATCGTCGGCACGCCGGGAAAGCCGGTGCAGCGGTATTTCTGGATCGTCGCGAGCACCTGCGCGGTCTCGAACCGCGGCACCATCGCGATCGAGGCGCCGGTGACCATCGCGTGATTGAGCAGCGCGGTGTTGGCGAAGACATGGAAGAACGGCAGCGCCCCCATGAACACCTCGCCCGCCGGATCGCCGAAAGGATTGATCGCGGCGACCTGCTGGGCGTTCACCGAAAGCTGGTCATGCCCCAGCATCGCCCCCTTGGGCCGCCCGGTGGTGCCGCCGGTATATTGCAGCAGCGCGAGATCGGCGGGGGTGACTTCCACCTGCGGCGGCGCGCCATGCGGGGTCATTTCGACCCAGCTCTTCACGCTTGGCCCGAAAGCCACATCGGCAATCTGGCTGCGCTTCAGCAGTTGCAGGGCAACGCCCTTGAACCACGGAAGCTGGTCGGCAAGGCTGCCCACCACCAGCGTTTCCAGCGCGGAACCTTCCAGCACCTTGTGCGCGGTCTTGTAGAGTTCGGGCACATCGACCGTCACCAGCACCCGCGTGCCGGAATCGCCGACCTGCCAGCTCAGCTCCTCGACCGAATAGAGCGGCGAGAAGTTCACCACCACCGCGCCCGCCATCATCGCGCCGTAGTAAGCGGCGGCGTAGATCGGGACATTGGGCAGGAACAGGCCGACGCGGTCGCCCTTGCGGATGCCGATTTCGGTCAGCCCCAGCGCAAAGGCCTGCGCCTGCGCATGGATCTGCTTGTAGCTGTAAGTCCGCCCGAGGAAATGCAGGAACGGCGCACCCGGATTGGCGCGAGTGGTGGCCGCGAACATCGCGGGCAGGCTCTGCGGCGCGAAGCGGGTGCCGGAGGGAGTGGGGTGGTGATAGGCGGGGCTACTGACAGTCATGTCAGTAATTGTGGCCGACAATCATCCGGCGCACAAGCGAAACTGGGCGGGCCTAAACGCCAAATAGCAAAATCCCGTCACTCCCTGACCGATACGGGATCCGGGCCAAGGGCATGGGGGATAGAGCAATTTCGGCCCGCCAACGGACGGGCCGCGAGCGCAAGCGCGCGAGCCGTAGGTGCTCAAGCCCGAAGGGTTTGAAACAGCACCGAGGACGTGCCCGCGGAGGCGGGCACGCAAAGCAAGAAAGCCAAGCCCCGTGTCAAGCACGGGGCGACGAGATAACCTAATATTGCTCAGCCTCTCAGATGAACCCGCTCTCGGGGTCGATCTTTTCCTCGGCAGCTTCGGCTTCGCGCTTGCGGGCGAGCCATGCTTCGGCTTCGGCTTCCTGTGCGGCTTCGCCAGCAGCCTTGACCTGCGCATCGCGTTCGGCGCGCAGTTCCTCGATCAGCTTTTCGCGGTCATTGCGCTCGGCCTTGACCGGTGCGTCGGCATCCTCGGTCACGCCGGCGCGCTTGGCGGCCTTGGCCACCATCGCATCAAGCTCGCGCTGCGAGCACAGGCCGAGGGTCACCGGATCCTTGGGGGTGATGTTCTGGATGTTCCAGTGGCTGCGGTCGCGAATCGCGCCGATTGTGTTGCGGGTGGTGCCGATCAGCTTGCCGATCTGCGCGTCCGACACTTCGGGGTGGTTGCGCAGGATCCAGGCGATGCCATCGGGCTTGTCCTGCCGCTTCGACACGGGGGTGTAGCGCGGTCCCTTGGTGCGGGTCACTTCGACCGGCGCCTTGTGCATCCGCAGCGAATAGGACGGGTCTTCCTGACCCTTTTCGATTTCGGCTTGCGTCAGCTCGCCCGAGTGCACCGGATCGCGGCCGGTATACTTGCTGCCCGCAAGATCATCGGCCATCGCCTGCACTTCGAGGATGTGGAGGCCGCAGAACTCGGCAATCTGCTCGAACGAGAGCGCGGTGTTGTCCACCAGCCAGGTTGCGGTGGCATGCGGCATCAGCGGCTTGGGCTGATCCTTGGTCGCCATGGGGGGAATCTCCGTTGAAAATAGAAGGGCCGCCCCTTCCGGAGCGGCCGCCTTGCCGCAGCCCATAGGCGAAACGGGCCGTAACGGCAAGGAAAAGGGGAGTCAGAATGCAGCGGCTGTCGCAAGCGAGCCGGCCTGCTCCTCTTTCAGCGGAACCAGTCCTGACAGAAACTGCCGAGTCGCCGCCTCCCAGCTGAAGCCCGCGCCATAGGCCGCGCAGGCGGCGCGATCGCAATAGCGGGCGGCATCGATGGCGCGGGTCAGGTCTTCGGACAGCGCGCCCACGGCATCGGTCACGATATCGAGCGGGCCGGGGACCGGAAAGGCGGCCACCGGCGTGCCGCAGGCCAGCGCCTCGATCATCACCAGCCCGAAAGTGTCGGTGCGGCTGGGAAAGACGAAGACATCGGCCCCGGCATAGCAGCCCGCCAGCTCTGTGCCGGTCTTCTTGCCGAGGAACAGCGCATCGGGGAACTTCGCTTCAAGCGCGGGCCGCGCCGGACCATCGCCGACCACCACCTTGGTGCCGGGATAGGGGCAGGCGAGGAAGGCCTCGATGTTCTTCTCCACCGCGACCCGCCCGACATAGAGCAGGATCGGGCCTTGCAGCGTGGCATATTCGGGCGGCGGCGGGGCTTTCGGGGAAAAGGACGCCAGATCGACGCCGCGGCTCCAGTGGGCGAGGTGGCTCAACCCCTGTTCGCGCAGCTGGGCGCGGATCGTCTCGGTCGCCACCATGATCGTCTCGGCCGGGCGGTGGAACCAGCGGATGAACGGCCAGAAGGTGCTCGCCGGAAGTCCGGTGCGGCGGGCGATGTAATCGGGAAACTGGGTGTGATAGGCGGTGGTGAAGGGCACCTTGCGGCGCAGGCAATACGCCCGTGCCGCCAGCCCCAGCGGACCTTCGGTGGCGATGTGCACCGCATCGGGCGCGATACTCGCCAGCCGCCGCCCGACTGCACCCGGCAGGGTCAGCGCAAGGCGGATTTCGGGATAGGTCGGCGCCGGCAGCGAAGGGTAGCCTTCGGGCGAGATCACGGTGACCTGATGCCCCCAGCCGCGCAGCACCTCGCAGGTGGTCGAAAGCGTGCGCACCACCCCGTTGGTCTGCGGGTGCCAGGCATCGGTAACAATAGCGATTGATGCAGGCGAAGGCCCGGCAGGACTGGTCGCGGCGCTATCCGGCAGGATCGCGGTGAACTGGTTCACGCCGCCTCGCGCGCCGGGGCAGCAGCGGGGGCTGCGGCAGGTTCGGCACCGGCGGCGCGGCGCTTGATCTCGTCGGGCCAGTGGAGAATTTCCATCCGTCCGTCGTGATGTTCGACCAGCGCGTTGCAGCCTTCGACCCAGTCGCCATCGTTCCAGTATTCGATGGCGCGGCCATTGTGCTGGAAGGTGCGGAATTCGGCGGTGTGGATGTGCCCGCACACCACCCCGTCGACCCCGCGCTCGCCGGCGGCGCGGGCGACGACTTCCTCGTATTTGCCGATGAATTCGACCGCGTTCTTGACCTTGTGCTTGGCCGCCTTGGAGAGCGACCAATAGGGCTTGCCCAGCCAGCGCCGCACGGTGTTCACCGCCACATTGCACTTCATCATCCAGTGGTAGGCATGATCCCCCACGAAGGCGAGCCAGCGGTGCGAGAGCATCACCGCGTCGAATTCATCCCCGTGCAGCACCATCAGGCGGCGGCCATCGGCGGTGTCGTGGAAGGCGGCGCGGCGGATCTCGATCCCGCCGAAATTGAGGCCGGTGAACTGGCGGAACATCTCGTCGTGGTTGCCGGGGATATAGACGACCCGCGTGCCGCGCCGCGCCCGCTTCATGATGCGCCAGACGATGTCGTTGTGGGCAGCGGGCCAGTAGAATTTCTTCTTGAGCCGCCATCCGTCGATAATGTCGCCGACCAAATACATCGTCTCGCTGTCGACATGGTCGAGGAAGTCGATCAGCAGATCGGCATTGCAGCCCTTGGTGCCGAGGTGGACGTCGCTGATCCAGACCGTGCGGTAGCTCCGCCGTGCGACACCTTCGGGTTCCGGCGTGCGCGGGGCGGTGAGGGGGAAGCTCGCAACATTGGCGTGAATCAGGTCGTCGAAGTCGGCGCCGGTCATCGGGATTTCCTGAGTGGCTTGTCTCAGGTGCCCCGATGCCAGACGATTGTTACACCCGACTCTCAGGCGCGTGGCGGTTTCGCGTCATGTTTTCAGAACCATGACAGCGCGTTTCATGCCGGCGTGCCGGAGATGCTCAGGCGCCGCACGGGCTTGGCCAGAGGGCGATGGGTCATGCCCATCGCCCCTCCGGCATCAGTCCATCGCCACAAAACCGGGCAGCGCCTGAACGCGCGCGATCCATGCGCGGATATGGGCATAGTCGCCTAGGCCAAAGCCGCCTTCCTCGGCGACATGGGTGTAGGGGAACAGCGCGATATCGGCGAGCGTCACGGCGTCACCGCAGAAAAAGGCATGGTCTGCCAGATGCCTTTCCATCAGATCGAGCGCCGCGCTGCCCGCCATCCGCTTGGCCATGATCTGCCCGCGCTGCTCCGCCGAAAGCTTCGCCTCGCCCACGAACCGCAGCCAGAAGCGCAGCGTGGCGACGTTGGGTTCGTGGTTGTACTGTTCGAAGAACATCCAGCGCAGCATGTCGGCCTGCGCAAAGCGGTCTGCCGGAACAAGCGCGCTGCCATGGGCGAGATACCAGCAGGCGGCGTTGCTTTCGGGCAGGAAGCGGGCGTCCTGCCCCTCGCCGATCTGGAGCACCGGTATCCGCCCATTGGCATTGACCGTGGCGAGAAATTCCGGCGCGCGCGTCTCGCCCTGCATGATGTCGTAGGACCGCCGTTCCAGCGGCAGGCCAAGCAGCGCGGCGGTGAGGCGGATCTTGTAGCAATTCCCGCTGCGGGGATCTTCGTGGAGGGTGAGGGACCCGGCCACCTCAGCCACCCGCTACCTCCAGCACGATCTTACCGATATGCTCGCCCGCTTCCATCCGCGCATGAGCGGCGGCGGCTTCGGCCAGCGGGAAGGTCATGTCCATCACCGGCGACAGCTCGCCATCGGCGAACAGCGGCCAGGCATTGTCGGCGATTTCGTCGGCGAGCGCGGCCTTGAAGCTGTCCGAGCGCGGGCGCAGCGTCGATCCGGTGAGCGTCAGGCGGCGCATCATCACCACCGCCATGTTCACATCGGCCTTCGCACCGCCCAGCACCGCGATGGTGACATGGCGGCCATCCTCGGCAAGGCATTTGAGGTTCTTCGCGACATAATCGCCCGACACCATGTCGAGCACCACGTTGACGCCCTTGCCCCCGGTGTGCGCCAGCACCGCCTCGACGAAATCAGCCTCGCGGTAATTGATCGCCACATCCGCACCGATGCGGGTGGCGGCATCGCACTTCGCCTGATCTCCGCAGGTGACGATCACCTGCATCCCGAAGGCCTTGGCGAGCATGATCGCCATGGTGCCGATGCCGCTGGTGCCGCCGTGGACCAGCACGCTTTCGCCATCGCGCGCCAATCCGCGCTCGAACAGGTTGTGCCACACGGTGAACAGGGTTTCGGGCAGCGCGGCCGCTTCGGACAGCAGCATCCCTTCGGGCACCGGCAGGCAGTGCTGCCAGTGCGCGGCGCAATATTCGGCATAGCCCCCGCCCGGCGTGAGCGCGGCGACGAACTGCCCGATCATCTCGCGCGGGACTTCGCTGCCGACGGCGACGATCTCGCCCGAAACCTCCAGCCCCAGCAGGGGCGAGGCGCCCGGCGGCGGGGGATAGGCACCGGCGCGTTGCAGGCAATCGGGCCGGTTGACCCCGGCATAGGCTACCTTGATCAGCACATCATCGGGGCGAAGGCGCGGCAGATCGCCGGTTTGCAGCCGCAAAACCTCCGGCCCGCCCGGTGCATCGAACCCAATCGATTGCATGGTGGCGGGCAGTTCCCTCACGTCCCTTGCGACCATTACCTTTATTCCCCCGAACGAGCCCCGTTAACCACGTTGGCGGGGCGAATACAGGTCTCGCCGATTGACAGCAAGCCGCTTGGCTTGCGATGCTGCGCTTCGAATGGAAGAACCCGATCGCCCCAGACCGTCCGGCGACGCTGCCAGCCGCCTCGTGACCGAGGATCTCGGCCCCTATTCGCAGGCCGAGCTGGCCGAACGGATCGCGCTGCTCGAAGCGGAAATCGCCCGCGTGAAAGCCCACCGCGACAAGGCCGCCGCCCACCGCGCCGCGGCTGACGCGCTGTTCGGAAAGCCGGGCGGGTGATCCGCGCAACTTTCCGCTGCGTATCTTCACCGGCAGAGTCGCAATTTGCGCTGTCTTGCCCATATAGTCCGGAAATGGCGCCCCCCGCTCACTCGCCACGAGCAACCACCGCTCGCTGAAAGGCCTCTCCCATGCCCAGCTTCGCCCAGAACCTCGAACGCACGCTGCACAACGCGCTCGGCAACGCGTCCGAACGGCGGCACGAATATGCCACGCTCGAACACCTGCTGCTGGCGCTGATCGAAGACGAGGATGCCGCCGCCGTGATGGCTGCCTGCGGGGTCGATCTGGCCGAGCTGGGCGAGGTGGTGAAGCAGTATCTCGATCAGGAATATCAAAGCCTCAAGACCGAAGACGGCGCCGATCCGCAGCCCACGGCGGGCTTCCAGCGGGTGATCCAGCGCGCGATTCTGCACGTGCAGTCTTCGGGCAAGGACACGGTGACCGGCGCCAACGTGCTGGTCGCGCTGTTTTCCGAACGCGACAGCTATGCGGTCTATTTCCTCCAGCAGCAGGACATGAGCCGGCTGGATGCGGTCAGCTTCATCAGCCACGGCATCGGCAAGGGCGGCCGCCAGATCGAATCGAAGAATCCGCAAGGCACCGACAAGCAGGAAGAGGCCGAAAAGGCCAAGGACGCAGGCGGCAACAAGAAGGAAACGGCGCTCGACCAGTTCACCGTCAACCTCAACGCCAAGGCCGAAGCCGGCAAGATCGATCCGCTGATCGGGCGCGGGCCGGAGGTTGACCGCACCATCCAGATCCTGTGCCGCCGTTCCAAGAACAACCCGCTCTATGTCGGCGATCCCGGCGTCGGGAAAACCGCGATTGCCGAAGGCCTGGCGCGCAAGATCGTCGAAGGCGATGTGCCCGAAGTGCTGCAGGAAGCGGTGATCTACTCGCTCGACATGGGCGCGCTGCTGGCGGGCACGCGCTATCGCGGCGATTTCGAAGAACGGCTGAAGCAAGTCGTCACCGAGCTTGAGGCGATGCCCAACGCGGTGCTGTTCATCGACGAGATCCACACCGTGATCGGCGCGGGCGCGACCAGCGGCGGGGCGATGGACGCCTCGAACCTGTTGAAGCCCGCGCTGTCCTCCGGCGCGATCCGCTGCATCGGATCGACCACCTACAAGGAATTCCGCAACCACTTCGAAAAGGACCGCGCCCTGCTGCGCCGGTTCCAGAAGATCGATGTGAACGAGCCCACGATCGAGGATACCATCGCGATCCTCAAGGGCCTGCGCTCGGCCTTCGAGGAACACCACAAGGTCAAATACACCCCCGATGCGATCAAGACCGCGGTGGAACTCTCGGCGCGCTACATCAATGACCGCAAGCTGCCCGACAAGGCGATCGACGTGATCGACGAAGTCGGCGCGATGCAGATGCTGGTGCCGCCCAGCCGCCGCAAGAAGACCATCACCGCCAAGGAAATCGAAGCGGTGATCGCGACCATGGCGCGCATCCCTCCAAAATCGGTCAGCAAGGACGACAAGAAGGCGCTCGAAAACCTCGAACGCGATCTCAAGCATGTCGTGTTCGGGCAGGACGAGGCGATCACGCGCCTTGCCACCGCCATGAAGCTGAGCCGTGCCGGCCTGCGCGATCCGGACAAGCCGATCGGCAGCTTCCTGTTCAGCGGCCCCACCGGCGTCGGCAAGACCGAAGTCGCCCGCCAGCTCGCCACCATCATGGGGATCGAGCTGAAGCGCTTCGACATGTCCGAATATATGGAGCGGCACTCGGTCTCGCGCCTGATCGGCGCGCCTCCGGGCTATGTCGGCTATGATCAGGGCGGGTTGCTCACCGATGCGATCGACCAGAACCCGCATTGCGTGCTGCTGCTCGACGAAATCGAGAAGGCGCACCCCGATCTCTACAACATCCTGTTGCAGGTGATGGATAATGGCCGCCTGACCGATCACCACGGCAAGACGGTCGATTTCCGCAATGTGGTGCTGATCATGACCACCAATGCGGGCGCGTCCGACATGGCGCGGCAGGGTATCGGCTTTGGCGATGTCAGCAAGGCCGACGCGGGCGATGAAGCGGTGAAGAAGATGTTCACCCCCGAATTCCGCAACCGCCTCGATGCGATCGTGCCCTTCGCCTATCTCGGCAAGAGCACGGTGGCCCGCGTGGTCGACAAGTTCATCCTCCAGCTCGAACTGCAACTGGCCGAGCAGAACGTCCACATCCAGTTCGACAGCGATGCCCGCAGCTGGCTGGCCGACAAGGGTTACGACAAGCTGTATGGCGCCCGCCCGATGGCCCGACTGATCCAGGAAAAGATCAAGCAGCCGCTCGCGGAAGAACTGCTGTTCGGCAAGCTGGCCGATGGCGGCGAGGTGCATGTCAGCATCAAGGACGGCAAGCCCGCCTTCGAAATGACCCCGGCCCCGCCGAAGGTGAAGCCCGCGAAAAAGGCGGGCGCGAAGAAGAAGCCGGTGGCCAAGGACCCCGCGCCGGAGACGGACGAGGGATAAAACTGACGGGCGTGCCCACCCCCAGCCCCTCCCGCAAGCGGGAGGGGAGCGAGACTTGGCAGCTTGCTGCCTAGTCGCAGCGGGGTGGGCCTATCGCGGAACCCGATCCGCTTTACCTTCGTATCTCCCCCATGACCGCGCCCTTCTCCTGGATCAGGCCCGAGCCGTGGGGCATCCACATCGTCCCGGCCGACACATGGGTCGATCCCGCCCGTGCCGTGCCGCGGGCGCTGGTCACGCATGGCCATGCCGATCACGCCCGCGGCGGGCATGGCGAAACGCTGGCGACCCCTGCCACGCTGGCGATCATGGCGCTGCGCTACCAGACCCGCGAAGGCGCGGTGCCGGTGGAATATGGCGAAGCGGTCAGCATCGGCGGCGGGGTCACCGCGACCTTCCTGCCTGCCGGACACGTGCTCGGCTCGGCCCAGATTTGCCTCGAACACGCGGGCGAGCGGGTGATCATCACCGGCGATTACAAGCGCGCCCCCGATCCCACCTGCACACCCTTCGCCGTCACTCCCTGCGACATCTTCATCACCGAGGCGACCTTCGGCCTGCCGGTCTTCACCCATCCGCCGATCGGCGCGGAAATCGGCAAGCTGCTCCACGCCCGCACCGCCAACCCCGATTCCTGCATCCTCGTGGGTGCCTATGCGCTCGGCAAGGCGCAGCGGGTGATCGCGGAACTGCGGGCGGGCGGATATGGCGACACGATCTGGCTCCACGGCGCGATGGAAGCGATGTGCCGGCTGTATGAGGAACACGGCGTCGCGCTGGGCGATCTGCGGCTGGTCAGCGATGCGCCCTCGAAGGAGGCGATGCGCGGGAGCATCATCCTCGCACCGCCCTCTGCCCTCAATGACCGCTGGAGCCGCCGCCTGCCCGACGCGATCACCGCCATGGCGAGCGGGTGGATGCGGGTGCGCGGACGGGCGCGGCAGCGCGGGGTGGAACTGCCGCTGGTGATCTCCGACCATGCCGACTGGAACGAGCTGACCACCACTATCGCCGAGGTGAACCCGCAGGAAACCTGGATCACCCACGGCCGCGAGGAAGCGCTGCTGCGCTGGTGCCAGCTGAACCAGCGCCGCGCGCGTGCGCTGGCACTGGTGGGGTACGAGGACGAGGATGAATAGCACCCCCGCCCCCGCAACAGGCTTACTTGATCGCCGCCAGATCGGTGCCGATCTTGCCCAGCACTTCCTCGCTGATCATCCCCTGCGAGAAGGGGGCCAGCGCCTTGAGGCTGAGCGCCTTGAACTGGTCGTAGGCCGGGTGCTGGTCGATGCCCGGCAGGTGCTTCACCACCACCGCCTTGGCGCGTTCGTCGGCCATCAGCGCCTCGATCGGGGTGTCGACGGTGAAGGCGGCAGCAGGCGCTTCGGTCTGGGCGAGAACGGCGGCAGGGGCAGCAACAGCCGCGAAGGCCAGACCAAGCGCGGCAAGCGGAGCAAACTTCATAAAGGCAATTCCTTGTTGGCGACGCGGACAGGCGAGGCGTCGGGGCGATGCTTTAGCCGATTCGCATGGCAGCACAATGAACGGGTTACGGGGGCCTGATGGAGGAATTCGCCGCCCTGCTCGATGCGCTCGTCTATACCACCAGCCGCAACCGCAAGCTGGCGCTGATCGCCGCCTATCTGCGCGAGGCCCCTGATCCGGACCGCGGCTGGGCGCTCGCCGCGCTGACCGACGGTCTGGATTTTCCTGCAGTGAAGTCCTCCACCATCAGAGGCCTGATGATGGAGCGGGTCGATCCGGTGCTGTGGGCGCTCTCGCGCGATTTCGTCGGCGATACGGCCGAGACGGCAAGCCTGCTGTGGCCCGAACCGGAGGATGCCGCACCCCGGCCTGAACTGTCGCTCGCCGAAGTGGTCGAGCGCCTCTCCGCCCTCACCCGCGCCACCGCGCCGAGGGAACTGCCCGCGCTGCTTGACCGGATGGATGCGAGGGGGCGCTATGCCCTGATCAAGCTCGCCACCGGCGGGATGCGGGTCGGCATTTCGGCGCGGCTGGCCAAGACGGGCTTTGCGCAGGCCTTTGGCGTGGCGGTCGAGGAAGTCGAGGAATACTGGCACGCCCTCGCCCCGCCCTATGGCGAACTGTTCGACTGGGCGGCGGACGGCGCGCCACCGCCCGATCTCGCCAATGTGCCGCGCTTCCGCCCTTTCATGCTCGCCCACCCGCTGGAGGACACGCACGTCGATCTGGCCGACTACGCGGCCGAATGGAAATGGGACGGCATCCGCGTGCAGCTGGTGCGGGCCACAAATCACGAAGGGCGCGGGCAGACACGGGTCTATTCGCGTTCGGGCGACGATATCTCGGCCACCTTCCCCGAACTGCTCGAAGCCCTGCCCTTCGATGCGGTGCTCGACGGCGAATTGCTGGTGCGCGGCTCTGCCCAAGGCGGAGAGGCGGGCGGCGCGGCGAGTTTCAATGCGCTCCAGCAGCGGTTGGGGCGCAAGACCGTGTCGAAGGCGATGCTGCGCGATTACCCCGCCTTCGTGCGGCTTTACGATGTGCTGCTGGCCGAGGGCACCGACTGGCGCGAGCACCCGTGGAAGTCGCGCCGCGCAACTCTGGAAGGGCTGATGGCGCGGCTTCCGGCGAGCCATTTCGACCTGTCGCAGCTGGTCGAGGCGGAGGATTTCGCCGCGCTCGCCGCGATCCGCGACACCGCGCGCGACGAGGCGATCGAAGGGCTGATGCTCAAGCACCGCGAGAGCCTCTATGTCGCAGGGCGCAAGGCCGGCCACTGGTTCAAGTGGAAGCGCGATCCGCTGCTGGTCGATTGCGTGCTGATGTATGCGCAGCGCGGCAGCGGCAAGCGGTCGAGCTTCTACAGCGACTACACCTTCGGCTGCTGGGCCGGCGATCCCGATGCCGGGGCCGAGCTGCTGCCGGTGGGCAAGGCCTATTCGGGCTTCACCGATGCCGAATTGAAGCAGCTCGACAAGTTCGTGCGGCAGAACACCCTCAATCGCTTCGGCCCGGTGCGCGAGGTGAAGCGCGAACTGGTGTTCGAGGTGGCGTTCGATAGCGTCCATTCGTCAAAGCGCCACAAGAGCGGCCTCGCCATGCGCTTCCCCCGCATCCACCGCATCCGCTGGGACAAACCCGCGCATGAAGCCGACCGGATCGAGGGATTGCGGGCGTTGATAAAGGACTAGGCCCCTCCTCGTCATTGCGAGGAGCCGGAGGCGACGAAGCAATCCATGGATGGCCGTTTCCACTTGTCGCACGGGTCGGCCATGGATTGCTTCGCCTTCGGCTCGCAATGACGAGGGGGCGTTGATAAAGGGATGAACGCGGCCTAACTCCCCCCGCATACCAACGGGAGAGAAACTATGTCCTACGCCACCGCAGCGCTTGCCGCCTATGCCAATGTGCTCGGCACGCTCGACCACCTCGTTGCCAAGGCGGAAGGCCATGACAAGGGCGAGGCGCTGTTGCAGGCCCGTCTGGCGGAGGACATGTTCCCGCTTCACACCCAGATCCGCTTCACCATCGATCAGGTGGTGACCGCGCTGAACCGCCTCGGCAATGCCGGGCACGCCGCCGACGACAGCGACATTGCCAGTCTGGCCGAGGCCCGCGCGCGGATCGCCAAGGCGAAGGCGCTCGTCACCGGCACCGATCCTGCCACCTGGCCTGCCAGCGGCGACACGGTGGAATTCACCCTCCCCAACGGCATGGCCTTTGCCATGCAGGCGCACGAATACTGCCGCGACTGGGCCACGCCGCAGGTCTATTTCCACCTGATGAGCGTCTATGCGATCCTGCGCATGGAAGGGCTGGCGGTCGGCAAGGCGGATTATGTCGGCTACATGATCAGATATCTGAAGCAGCCCGCAGGAGCCTGAGCCCAAGCCGATGCACCGCTACAATCCCGCCCGCCAGCGTCTCGCGCTTGGCCTTGCCGGGCTGGCGGGGCTGGTGGATGCGACAGGGTTTGTGGTCGCGGGCGGCTATTTCACCTCGTTCATGTCGGGCAACACCACGCGGATGGGGGTGGAGCTGGTGGAACGGCCTGCGCTGGCGCTCGCGCCGCTGGGGCTGATCGCGTGCTTTCTGGCAGGGGTGATCGCGGGTGCGATGATCGGGCGGCGCGTGCGCGGGCGGCACAAGCGGGTGCTGCTGGGGCTGGTCGCCGTGCTGCTGGGGGCGGGCGCGGGATTGCTCGCGGCGGGTCTGCCCGTTCCCTTCCTTGGCCTGTCGGCGCTGGCGATGGGGCTCGCCAACAATGTCTTCGTCCGCGATGGCGAGGTGACGGTGGGCGTCACTTACATGACCGGCGCGCTGGTGCGCTTCGGGCAGGGGGTGGCGGCAAGGCTGGCGGGAGAGCCGCTGCCCTCCACGCGGGGCTACGGCCTGCTGTGGAGCGCGCTGGCGCTGGGCGCAGCGGCAGGCGGGGCGCTGTGTCTTGTCGCACCGGCTGCGGCAGCAGGGACGGGATTTGCCGCCGCGCTGATGCTGTGGGGATTGGCGCTGCGGATCGAGCGTTAGAGCGAAATCCGGAACAGCTTCTGCCGCGAAGTCGCGCCGCGCAACAATTCTATCCGCGAGGGCGGCACATCCAGCGCCTTTGCCAGCAGCTGCGCCACCGCTTCATTCGCCGCGCCCCTGTCTGCCGGAGCGCGCACCTTCACCTGCACGAGGCCGCCCGCAAGCGTCACCGCTTCCTCGCGCGCGCCGGGGGTGACTTTCACCGCCAGCCGTCCCTCGCCATCACAGCAGGCGCGCAGCGCCGCCGCATCAGGAAGGGTCGCCGGTGGCCGCGCCATCAGCCCAGCGCTTTGGCGACCGCCTCGGCATGGTGCTTGGCGTTCTCGGCATAATGCGCCACGCCCACCCGCATGCCCGCAATCGCGGGTTCGGGCAGATCGCGCAGCTTGACCGCAGGCCGCCCGGCCCACAGCTCGCGCTCGCCCATCACCTTGCGCTCGGTCAGCATCGCGCCCGCCGCCAGCATCGCGTCAGAACCGATCACCGCCTTGTTCATCACGATCGCGCCGAGGCCGACAAAGCCGCGATCATGGATGGTGCAGCCGTGCACCATCGCCATGTGGCCGATCAGCACATCATCGCCGATCACCAGCGGGCAACCGTCCGGATCGCCGGGGCGCGGCGGATCGCAGTGGAGCACAGAGCCGTCCTGCACATTGGTGCGCTCGCCAATGCGGATCGAGAACACGTCGGCGCGCAGCACGCAATTGTACCAGATCGAAGAGCCTGCACCGATCTCGACATCGCCGATGATCGTGCAGCCGGGCGCGATGAAGGCGGTGTCGTGGATTTTCGGGGTCTTGTCGTGGATCGGGATGATGTTGACGCCCGGTCGGTGGGTCATTGCTGGTTCTCCCATTGGTCGCGGGTGATCGCGTATTGGATAATCGGTTCGGGATCGGCCGGGTCGCGGAAATCGAGGTCCGTGCGCCGCGCCATCCCGAGCTTTTCCATCAACCGCCAGCTGCCCACGTTGGCCTCGCAGGTCAAGGCGACGATCAGCGGCGCGTGATGCACGGCAAAGCCCCAGTCCACCACGGCGCGCATTGCCTCGTGGGCATAGCCCATGCGCCAGCGGTCCTCGCGCACCAGCCAGCCGATTTCGTGATCCTGCGGGTTGGGCGCCAGCGGATGGGCGACACGGCGCAGCCCGCAATGGCCGACCATCGCGCCGCTCGACCGCTCTTGCATGATCATGAAACCAAAGCCCTCGGCGGCAAAACCGTCACGCGCGGCCTGATGCTTGGCCGCGATCACGGCGCGGGGCTGCACCCCGCCCAGATATTGCATCACCGCGGGCGTATTGAGCAGCGTCATGTGCGCATCGAGATCATCCGCGCCGATCTGGCGCAGCACCAGCCGGGGCGTGGTCAGCACGGCTGCCGTCATGCTGTCTGCCATTCCTTGCGGGCGATGGAATAGGCGATGATCAGCGGGTTTTCGGGATCGAAATCGGGGCTGGCGAAATCGAGATCCTCGCGCCGCCGCATCCCCAGCCGCAGCATCAGGCCCCAGCTCGGCGCATTGCCCTGCACGGTCAGCGCGATGACTTCGTCTGCACCGAAGCGATCAAAGGCGATATCGAGCGCGGCCGTCGCGGCCTCTTTGGCATAGCCCTGCCCCTGGGCATCCTCGCGCAGCCGCCAGCCGACTTCCATCATCCCCTGCGGACCGCCCGGCTGGTTGGAGCGTTTCAGCCCGCAAAAGCCGAGCAGCGCGCCATCATCCTTGCGTTCCACCACCCAGAAGGTGTGGCCGTGATCGTGCCGGTAGGATTCAAGCCGCGCCCGCACCGCAGCCTTGCCGGCCTCGTCCACCACGCCGCCCAGCCAGCGCATCACCGCAGGCGTATTGGTGACGCGCCAGAATTCAGGCCAGTCATCCTCGCGCCAGTCGCGCAGGACAAGGCGGGCGGTGTCGTGACGGAATTCAGCCATTCAGCAATCGGGCGACGTGGGCGGCGTGATAGGTCAGGATCCCGCTGCATCCGGCGCGCTTGAAGGCGATCAGCTTTTCCAGCACCAGCGCATCGCGGTCGCCGATCCCGGCTGCCTGCGCGGCCTCGATCATCGCGTATTCGCCGCTCACCTGATAGGCGAACACCGGCACGTCGAAGCGCTGCTTTACGCGGTAGATGATGTCGAGATAGGCGAGGCCCGGTTTCACCATCACCGAATCCGCACCCTCGGCAATGTCCATCGCCACTTCGCGCAGCGCCTCGTCGCCATTGGCGGGATCCATCTGGTAGGTCTTCTTGTCGCCCTTCAGCAAGCCCCCGCTGCCCACCGCATCGCGGAACGGGCCGTAGAAGGCGCTGGCATACTTGGCGGCGTAGGACATGATCTGGACATTGGGGTGCCCGTTCATCTCCAGCGCACGGCGGATCGCGTGGATGCGGCCGTCCATCATGTCCGAAGGCGCGATGATATCCGCGCCCGCATTGGCCTGATTGACCGCCTGATCGACCAGCGCGGCCACGGTATCGTCGTTGAGGACATAGCCCGCATCGTCCACCAGCCCGTCCTGCCCGTGGCTGGTATAGGGATCGAGCGCCACGTCGGTCAGCACGCCGATGGCATCGCCGCAGGCGTCCTTGATGGCGCGGATCGCCTGGCACATCAGGTTGTCGGGATTATGCGCCTCGGCCCCGTCGTCGCTGCGCAGTTCCCGGGGGGTGTTGGGGAACAGCGCGATCACCGGAATGCCGAGGCTCACCGCCTCTTTCGCGCGCGCCACGATGCCATCGACCGACCAGCGCGACACGCCGGGCAGGGTGGCAACCGGCTCCTCCACACCCTTGCCTGCGGTCACGAACAGCGGCCAGATCAGATCGGCAGGGGTGAGGATGGTTTCGCGGTGCAGCGCACGGCTCCACGCGGTGGCACGGCTGCGGCGCAGGCGGGTGAGGGGATAGCTTCCGGTCATGCGCAAGGCTTACGCCCATTCGCGGCTGGACGACAAGCGCCGTTTACAGTGAGCCCGCGCCGGTGCCGGCTTTGCCGATCCGCGCCGACAGATCGACCTTCTCGATCTCGCGCACCGGCTCCTTCACTTCGGTCGGCAGGGGTTCGAGATCCTTGAGCGCCGCGCCGACCTCGATTTCCTTCAGCTTGATCAGCTGGCGGCGGAAATCGATCAGTTCGGTGCCCGACAGTTCGGCGCGGGTGACGAACTGGACGCTGGCCGGATTGACCGCTCGCCCGCCGCGATACATTTCGTAGTGGAGGTGCGCGCCGGTCGAAAGGCCGGTCGATCCGACATAGCCGATCACCTGACCGCGCCGCACCTGCTGGCCCGCGCCCACCGCCATGCGGCTCATGTGGCAATAGCGGGTGGACAGCCCCCCGCCGTGCTCCAGCCGCACCGCGATACCGCAGCCCCCGGCGCGTCCGGCCGCACTCACGCGCCCGTCGGTGACTGCAACGATCGGCGTGCCGTAACGTGCCTTGAAGTCCATCCCCGCGTGCATCCGCGTATAGCCCAGGATCGGGTGGCGCCGCATCCCGTAGTTCGACGAGACCGGCCCCGGCACCGGCGCCAGCAGCCCGCGCCGCTGTTCGCCCACGCCCGATGCCTCGTAGAAGCGCCCGTCCTTGCCCCAGCGCATCAGCTGGGTGCGCGGCTTGCCCGCCCGGTCGACCCCGGCATAGAGCAGCTGCCCTGCCTGCCGCTCGCCGGTGGCGGCGCGGCGGTAATCGATGATGATGTCGAACTCGTCACCGGGGCGCACTTCGCGGTCCATGTCGATCTGCGCGTCGAGCGCCTTGAGATATTCCTGCACCGCGCTCGCCGGGACGCCCGCCTGCCGCATCGAGCGGTAGAGGCTCGATCCCACCGCACCGCGCACCCGCAGCGGGGTGTTGTCGACCCGGATGACGTTGCGTTTGAGCGCGAGCGGGCCCCTGGGGATCACCGGCGTGCCGTCTTCGGCAATCTCGCCCACGCCCGGCCGGGTCAGCTCAAGCTCCAGATCGAAGCGGGCGCGGAAGGCGAGGCTGTCGAGCGGGCGCGGCTCGCCCGGTGCGGGCCGGCGGCCCAGCAGCACATCCATCTGCGTGCCCGAGGTGATCTCCGACAAGGGCACCGCCTGCCCGACCAGCGCGGCGGCGCGGTCGATATCGCTGGCGGATACCCCCGCACGGCGCAGCATCGAGACAAAGCTGTCCCCCGGCGCCAGCGTCACCACCAGCGCGATCTGCGGCCGTTCGGGCGCGCTTTTGAGCGGGATCACCGCCTGGGTCGGCCCCATCCGCCGGCCACTGTCGGCACCCAGCGCCAGCGGCAGGATCATCTGGCTGCGCAACTCGCCCTGCACTTCCTCGCCCTGCGGCATGGCCGGGCGGGCTTCGAGCGGGGTCAGATCGGGCCAGAACGCCAGCGCCAGCGCGCCGAGGCCCACCATCGTCCCAAGCCCGCGAAACCAGCGGCGGCTGCCGATGTCCTCGGCCAGATCGGGGGCCAGATCGGCCTCGGCAAACCAGCGCGAGACGCCAAGACGCCATTCGTCATAGCGTTCGCCAAACCCGTTGACCCGCGCAATCACGCGGCGCTTGGCCTTTTGTGCCTTGGTCGGCGGGGCGAGCGCCTTGGCGTTGCGGAAATAGGGCAGCAGTTCGCGGGCGGTTTCGGGATCGAGCGGCGCGGGCGCTGCGGACGCGGAAGGGGGTGCGGTCGATGCCGGAATAGCAGGCGCGTTGTCCCCGGCGCCGCTTTCAGGCTCCGGCGGATCGTTCAGATTGCGCGCATGGTCCAACATCAATGCCCCGATAGCGGCGCCCGTCCGGAGCGAGATCCACTGTCACACAGCCCCGTCCCTTGTCGCATTTTGATGCCAGAACAAAGTAAATCCGGCGTTAACCAGCGACCAGCCGCACTGCGGATGCGATAAGGTGTTGTGCGTAGCTTGCGCAAGGCCCCGCCGCCGCCCTTGCCCCCCGCCTGCAAGCCTGACAGAACCCCGAAGGTCGTGACCCCTCCCTCTCCCTTCCGCCCCGGCGATGACAGCCATGTGCGCGCCGTGTTGGGGCCGACCAACACCGGCAAGACGCATCTCGCGATCGAGCGGATGTGCGGCCATTCGAGCGGCATGATGGGCTTTCCGCTTCGCCTGCTGGCACGCGAGGTCTATGACCGGGTGCGGGCGATCAAGGGTGACAAGCAGGTCGCGCTGATCACCGGCGAGGAGCGGATCGAGCCGCCGGACGCGCGCTATTTCCTCTGCACCGCCGAAGCCATGCCGCGGACGAGCGGCGAGGTCGCTTTCGTCGCGCTCGACGAGGCGCAACTGGGCGCGGACCCCGAACGCGGGCATATCTTCACCGACCGGCTGCTCCACGCGAGAGGGCGCGAGGAGACGATGATCCTCGGCTCGGCGACGCTCGAACCGATGGTCAAGGCGCTGATCCCCGGGGCAGAAGTGACCAGCCGCCCGCGCTTTTCCACCCTCAGCCATGCGGGCGTGTGCAAGCTGTCGCGCCTGCCCAAACGCAGCGCCGTGGTCGCCTTCAGCATCGAGCAGGTCTACGCCATGGCCGAGGCGCTGCGGCGGTTCCGCGGCGGGGCGGCGGTGGTGATGGGCGCGCTCTCGCCCGAAACCCGCAACAAGCAGGTGGCGATGTTCCAGGCGGGCGAGGTCGATTACATCGTCGCCACCGACGCCATCGGCATGGGGCTGAACCTCGATCTCGATCATGTCGCCTTTGCCAGCCTGTCCAAATATGACGGGCGCAGGAAGCGGCGGCTGACCCCGTCGGAAATGGCGCAGATCGCCGGTCGCGCCGGGCGGCACCAGCGCGACGGCACCTTCGGCACGCTGTCGGGGACGGGCAAGGGCGACGGCGAGCCGCTCGCCTTCACCGATGAAGAAGTCTACGCCATCGAGGAACACAAGTTCGCGCCGCTCACCCACCTGTTCTGGCGCGATGCCACCCCGCGCCATGACAGCCTGCGCATGCTGATCGCCGATCTTGAGGCGCGGCCCGACAATCCCGTGCTCAAGCCCGCGCCCGAAGCGATCGACATGGCGGTGCTGCGGCGGCTGGCGGATGATCCCGTCGGCCAGACCGTGCGCGGCGCGGGCAGCGTGCGGCGCTTCTGGGGGGCCTGCTCGCTCCCCGATTTCCGCAATCTTGGCGTCGAACAGCACGCCCGCTTCGTGGCGCGCTTGTGGGATGACCTTGCGCAAGGCTATCTGGGCGCCGATTTCGTCGCCGCACGCATTGCCGAGCTTGACCGGATGCAGGGCGACATCGACACGCTGCAAGGGCGGATCGCGGCGATTCGCAGCTGGGCATACATCTGCCAGCGGCCCGACTGGGTGCTGGCGCGGGACGAAATGGCGGCGCGGGCTCGCGCGGTCGAGGCGAAGCTTTCGGATGCGCTGCATGCGCGGCTGACCGAAAGGTTCGTGAATCGAAGGACGACACTCTTGATGAAATCGCTGGGGCAGGATGCAAGCGCGCTGCCCGTCACGCTCGAACCCGATGGCCATCTGACGGTGGAGGGCGAGAGCATCGGCCGGCTCGAAGGCTTCCGTTTCCATGTCGATCCCTCGGCCGGGGTGGCTGACCGGCGGATGCTGCTGGCGGCGGGCGAAAAGGCGCTGCCCGCGCTGCTTGCCGAACGCGCCGACTGGCTGCTGGGGCAGGGCATCGGCGAGCTCGAGATTTCGGGCGGGGCGATCTGCTGGCAGTCCCGCGCACTTGCTGACATCACCTTCCCCGGCCAACCCGGCGGCGGGAGCTTCGGCACGCCCAAGCTGGCGCTGACCCGCGATCTGGCGCTGTTGCCCGAAGCGGCAAAGACGAAGCTGGAGGCAGGGCTGGGCGAATGGCTGGACAAGCAGCTCGAACCGCTCGCCCCCTTGCGCAAACTGGCCGAGGCCGCCCGCGATCCCGAAGCCGGATCGCAGGCGCGCGCGCTGGTGATCACGCTGATCGAGGCCCGCGGCGTGATCAGCCGCGAGGATGCGGGGCTGGAAAACCTGCCCAAGGACATGCGGCCCTATCTGCGCAAACTGGGCGTGACCTTCGGCGCGCTCGATATCTTCGATGCCCCGCTGCTGAAGCCCGCCCCGCGCCGGTTGCTGCACGCGCTCGGCCTCGATCCGCGTCCGCTCAGCGAGAACATGCTCCCCGTGCTGGCCGAGGGCAGCTGGGCGAAGGGGCGTCTGCCCGCCGGATACCGCTATGCCGGGACGCAGGCGATCCGCGTCGATCTGGCCGAGAAGATCCTGCGCGCCGCCTTCGATGCCCGCGCCGTGGTGACCGCGGCCCACCCGAAGGAGCGCAACCCCGCCTTCCGGCTCGACCTGTCGCTCGCCGTGTCGATCGGGCTGGAGGCCGACAATGCCCGCCGCCTGCTCGGCAGCGCGGGCTTCCGCTGCGACCGCGCTCGCGCGCTGCCCGAAGGCGCGCACGGCGCCCCGGCGCCCGACCGCTGGCACTGGCGCCCGCGCCGCCCCGGCGAAAAGGACGAACGCCGCCGCGATCACCGGCTCGACAATCGCAAGGGCAGGGAAAACCCGCAAGGCAAGGCCCGGCCGGACACCGACGGCAAGGGCGGAAAGCCGCAGCGCGATAACCGGCGCGGCCAGCGTCCCGCCCGACCCGCCGCCACAGCCAGGCCCGCACCCAAACCCATCGGCGACACCGGCCCGGCCCGCGCCGGCGGGGCCTTCGACAAGCTGGCGGACCTGCTCAAGGGATGACAGCGGGCAGTGCGGCCGGATCGCTGAGGATCGACCGCCTGCTGGTCTGCCTGCGCTTTGCCCGCACCCGCTCCGCCGCGCTCGCCCTGATCGAAGGCCATGCGGTGCGGCGCAACCGGAGCCACGTGCGGCGCGGATCGGAACCCGTGCGCTGCGGCGATGTGCTGACCATCGCGCTGGGCGGCAGCGTGCGGGTGATCGAACTGCTCTCGCTCCCCGACCGCCGCGGCCCGCCTGCCGAGGCGCGTGCGCATTATCGTGAGGTTGACGGCTGCGGACTTGACCCTAAAGGGCAAAACACCATAGGCGCGTCGCCGCTTGTGCCGGACGCTGCGTCCGGCGATCCCGAACACCGCTTTTGAAAGAGCCGCAATGACTTACGTCGTCACCGAAGACTGCATCAAGTGCAAGTACACCGATTGTGTGGAAGTGTGCCCGGTCGATTGCTTCTACGAAGGCGAGAACATGCTGGTGATCAACCCCAGCGAATGCATCGATTGCGGCGTGTGCGAACCCGAATGCCCGGCCGAGGCGATCCTGCCCGATACCGAGGACGGCCTCGAAAAGTGGCTGGAGCTCAACACCCAGTATTCGGCGATCTGGCCCAACATCACCAGCCAGAAGGCCCCGCCCGAAGATGCCGACGCGCACAAGGGCGAACCGGGTAAGTTCGAGAAGTATTTCAGCGAACAGCCGGGCGAAGGCGACTGATTTTCCTGCAAACCTTCCTATCTGCAAAGGGATAGGGGCGCGTGCAATCGCCGACTCGCAATTTTGTTGCGGGTGTGCTATATAATCCAGCGACCGCGCCGGGCCGCAGCCCGCGCAGGCGATGAAAACCAGGAAGGCCGCACCACCAGCAACCCCCTAACCGGATGATCCGCTCCCGGCGCTTGATCCCTTTCGGGGTCGGGTCGCGCCGCCGGGATGGTTGTCCGCTCTCACGCTGTCCGGACGGCCCACAGAAAGGAACTTGCATGGCAAGCACCGCAAACGCATTCACCGTCGGCGATTATGTTGTCTACCCCAAGCACGGCGTTGGCCGTGTGATCGAGCTGCAGAGCGAGGAAATCGCCGGTATGCAGCTGGAACTCTATGTGCTCCGCTTTGAAAAAGAGCGCATGACCCTGCGGGTGCCGGTGGGCAAGGTCGAAGCGATCGGGATGCGCAAGCTGTCTTCCGACAAGACCCTCAAGCAGGCGATGGAAACCCTGAAGGGCAAGCCCAAGGTCAAGCGCACCATGTGGTCGCGCCGCGCGCAGGAATATGAAGCGAAGATCAATTCGGGCGACCTCGTGTCGATCGCCGAAGTGACCCGCGACCTGTTCCGCCCCGAAGACCAGCCGGAACAGTCCTATTCGGAACGCCAGATCTTCGAAGCAGCCTCCAGCCGCCTCGCCCGCGAACTGGCCGCGATGGAGGAAACCGACGAGCAGACCGCGCTCGGCAAGATCCTCCAGGTGCTGCGCGAACACGCCCCGCAGTATTACGATACCGCCGAGGAAGCCTGAGGCTCCCCGCCGCGTAACGCGAACATCAAGGGCTGCCCGACGGGGCGGCCCTTTTTGCTTATGGTGGTTTGAGGCCCACCCCCACCCCCTCCCGCAAGCGGGAGGGGAGCGAGACTTGGCGGGTTTGCCGCCTAGTCGCAGCGGGGTGGGCTTGCACCCCATTGCGCGGTGTATTACATAGGCAATACGCTAACCGGAGAGAGCCCCGATGACCCACATCCTTCGCAACCGCATCGCCCCCGCCACGGCTCTTGCGCTCGGCCTTGTGCTGGCAGGTTGCGAGGGTGCGGACATGCAGATCAACGGGCAGGACGGTGTGCCGCTCGCCGAGGTCGAAATCGCCGGCCCGCCGCCGTCGGAAGTGGTGCTGGCTTCGGGCGACACCGTGATCGTGACCGATGGCGATGCCTTTTCGCTCAAGGTCGAAGGGACGGACACCGATTCGCTGCGCTTCGTGCGCGACGAGACCGTGATCGGGATCACCCGCGAGGATGGGTGGAAGGGCACCAGCAATGCCACCATCCGCATCACCATGCCCCCGCCGAAGGAAGTCGTGATCGCCGGCAACGGCACCATCACCGCGCAATCGCTGGCGCCCACGGCCAGCGTCTCGATCGGCGGTTCAGGCACGATCACCTTCGCCTCGGTCGCAGCGGAAAAGCTGGGCGTGAACATCGGCGGCAGCGGCACGGTGAAGGGCGCGGGCACGGCCAAGGTGCTTGAAGTGAATATCGGCGGCAGCGGCGATGTCGAACTGGCCGGATTGAAGGCCGACAAGGCCGAAGTCGCGATCGGCGGCGCGGGCGATGTTGCCTTCGCGTCTGACGGAACGGTCGAGGCGAATATCGCGGGCGCGGGCGATGTGCAGGTGACCGGCAATGCCAAGTGCACTGTCAACGCCTTCGGATCGGGCACGCTCACCTGCTCGCCAACCGGCGCGGGCACCACCGCGGCGATTCCGGCGCCTGCCGAAACCCCCGTCGCCGCACCCACCGTGCCGGTCGCACCGGTCGCCCCGAAAGCGCCGCAATAGGATTTGCATTCGCGCCGGTTGCGGGTGACACTGGCCCGCGATGCGCACCCCCGCCCTTGCCGCACTGATCCTCGCCTCCCTCGCCTTGCAGGGCTGTCTGGCGCGGGCTGCGGCCGATGTGGTGACCCTGCCGGTGCGCGCAGTGAGCAAGGGCGTGGATGTCGCCACCACCAGCCAGTCCGAAGCCGACGAAAAGCGCGGGCGGGAGATCCGCAAGCGCGAGGCGCGCCTCGGCGAGCTCGATCGCGATTACCGCAAGGCAATGGACCGCTGCGCCGACGGGGACGACGAGGATTGCGAGAAGGCGCAGGCGATCAGGGCGGAGATGCGGGCGCTGATGCCGGGCGTGCCGGTGGAACCTGACCGGCGCTAAGCCGCAGCCCGCCGCAGCCGGTCGTTGATCGCTCGCCCCACGCCTTCATCGGGCACCGGGGCGACCGCGATGCGCGGCTGCGGGGCGCGGGCGGCTTCGTGCAGGGCTGCGTAAAGCCGTGCGGCGGCTTCGGCGAGATCACCGCTGGCTGACAGCGTGACATCACCCGCCACCGCTCCGAAGCCGATCAGGAACTCGTCCTCTTCGGCCGTAAGTGCATTGAGCCGCACCGGCTTGCCCGGCGCATAGTGGCTGGCGAGCTGGCCCGGAGCCTCCAAGCGTGCCTCCGGCGTCTTGCCTTCACCCTGAACCCCGATTGCAAGCGGCCCGGGGCGCAGTTCCTCCACGCTCCCGTCAGCGCGCACCGCGACGATGGTCGATTCCACCCCCGCCGTGGTCGGCCCGCCATCGAGCACCATGTCGATCCGCCCGTCGAGCGAGGCCAGCACATGATCGGCGCAAGTGGGGCTGATGAAGCCGCTGCGGTTGGCCGAAGGCGCGGCGAGCGGGAAGCCGGTCGCCTCCAGCAGCGCCTGCATCACCGGATGGGCAGGAGCCCGCAGCGCAACGGTCGGCAGGCCTGCGGTCACCGCCGGGGCCAGCCCGGCATCGGCACGGCGCGGCACCACCAGCGTCAGCGGGCCGGGCCAGTGTGTGGCGGCCAGCGCCAGCGCCTGCGGGGACAGATCGGCATAGCGCGCCGCCTGCTCCACCCCCCGCACATGCACGATCAGCGGGTTGAAATCCGGTCGGCCCTTGGCGGCATAGATCCGCGCCACCGCTTCCGGCGAATCCGCCCGCGCCGCGAGGCCGTAAACCGTCTCGGTCGGCACCGCCACCAACCCGCCCGATTCGAGGCAACGCGCCGCTTTCGCGATCCCTTCGGCGTCCGCCAGCACCACTTCCGTAACGTTCTTGCCGCTCATGCAGCGGCGCTATATTCGTTTGCCCGCCCTGCCAAGCGCGCAGGCCCTTTCCAGACGCAAGGACGCCCCCGAAGTGACCCCCTTTACCCCGCCGACCGCCGACCAGTTGCTCGCCATCCGCGTCAATGCCGGGATCGACGAACTCGCCGCAACCGAACGTTTCGCCCATGCCGAGCCCGATCTGGTCGAGGCGATTGTAGCAGGCGTGGGCCAGTTCGCGGCGGGGGAATTTGCGCCATTGAACCGCAAGGGCGATCTTGAAGGCGCGAAGCTGGAAAACGGCGTCGTGCGCCTGCCCGAAGGCTTCGAGGCCGCCTATCACGCCTATGTCGAGCAGGGCTGGAACGCCATCGCCTCCCCGCTCGCCCATGGCGGGCAGGGCCTGCCCTTCACCCTCGCCTGCAACGTGCTGGAAAACCTCGGTGCGGCGAACATGGCCTTCACCCTGCTGCCGATGCTGAGCGTGGGCGCGATCGAGGCGCTGGAGCACCACGGCTCGCCCGGCCAGCAGGCGATGTATTTGCCGAGGCTGGTGAGCGGCGAGTGGTCGGGGACGATGAACCTCACCGAACCCGCCGCGGGCAGCGATGTGGGTGCCCTGCGCAGCACCGCCGAACCCATCGAGAGCGGCGAACACGCGGGCAAATACCGGATCACCGGCCAGAAGATCTACATCACCTGGGGCGAGCATGATCTGGCGAAGAACATCATCCACCTCGTCCTCGCCCGCCTCCCCGGTGCGCCCGAAGGTTCGCGCGGGATCAGCCTCTTCGTGGTGCCCAAGTATCATGTGAACGCCGACGGCAGCCTGGGTGCGAAGAACGATCTTCGCTGCGTCAGCCTCGAACACAAGCTGGGGATCAACGCCTCGCCCACCTGCGTCATGTCCTACGGCGACAATGGCGAATGCATCGGCGAACTGGTCGGCCAGCCCAACAAGGGCCTCGCCGCGATGTTCACGATGATGAACAATGCCCGCATCAATGTCGGCAATCAGGGCGTGCAGATCGGCGAGCGGGCGACGCAGCAAGCGCTCGCCTATGCGCGTGACCGGGTGCAGTCCGCCCGCGCCGGTTCGCCCGACAAGACCCCGGTGGCGATCATCGAACATCCCGACGTGCGCCGCATGATCCTGCGGATGAAGGCGCTGACCGAAGGCGCGCGGGCGCTTCTCTACTACTGCGCGGGGCAGGTCGATCGCGGCAATCTGGGCGATGAAGCCGCCCGCGCCCGCGCCGAAATCGTGGTGCCGCTGATCAAGGCCTGGGGCACCGATATCGGCGTCGAAGTCGCGGGCCTCGGCATCCAGATCCACGGCGGCATGGGCTTTGTCGAGGAAACCGGCGCGGCGCAGCACTGGCGCGATTCGCGCATCGCGCCGATCTACGAAGGCACCAACGGCATTCAGGCCGCCGACCTTGTCACCCGCAAGCTGGGGCTGGAGGGCGGCGAGGCGCTGGTGGCGCTGTTCGAGACCATCGCCCGCGAAACCGCGGCGGAATTCGCCCTGTCGGCCCTCGCCCGCGATTGCGCCAACGTGGCGCGCTGGATGCGCGATGATGCCAGCCTCGATGATCGCCTCGCCGGCAGTGTGCCGTTCTGCACCATGGCGGCAGTGTGCGTCGCTGGGTGGCAGCTGACGAAGCAGGCCGAGGCGGTGGCCGCAGGGGCCGCGCCCGAACTCGCGGCGACCAAACCGGTTACGGTGCGGTTCTTCCTCGACCGGATCGTGCCCGAAGCCGCAGGCCTGAAGGCTGGCGCAGTCGCCGGGGCCGATCTGCTCTACGCCCTCCCCGCCGCAGCGCTGGTGGGCTGAGATGGAGGCGGGGGACGCGCTGGACCGGATCGCCGCCGCGCTCGAACGGCTGGCACCCCCGCCGCCCCCGCCCGCAGACTGGCGCGCCCACCCCGCCTATCTGTGGGAGGGGACGCACGCACGCCCTGTGCCGGTGCTCGCCGCGCTGCCGCTGGATGGTCTGCACGGAATCGCCGCGCAGAAAGTCGCGCTGCGCAACAATTGCGCCCGTTTGGCGAGCGGCGCTGCGGCGCATGACGTGCTGCTGTGGGGTGCGCGCGGGATGGGCAAGTCGGCACTGGTGCGCGCCTGCGTGGCTGATGTGCAGCGCGATGCGCCGCAGTCACTCGCGCTGGTGCAGCTCGCTCCCGGCACCCTGCCGAGCTTTCCCGCGCTGATCGCCGCACTCGCGCAGCAGCCCCGCGCCTTCCTGCTGTTCATCGACGATCTCGGCTTCGGCGCGGACGGGCGGGCCGAGATGCTCAGCTTACGCAGCCTGCTCGACGGCGGCATCGCCCCGCGCCCCGCGCATATCCGCCTCGTCGTCACCGCCAACCGCCGCACCATCACCGAGCGCGAGGATACCTCGGGCGCGATCCACGAACGTGACGAGCGTGACGATGCGCTGGCGCTGGCCGACCGCTTCGGGCTGACGCTGGGCTTCCACCCGGCAGACAAGGACACCTACCTCGCGATTGTCAGCAGCTACCTCGCGCCGCTCGGCCTTGGCTTCGAGGCGGAGGAGGCGATGGCCTTCGCGATCCAGCGCGGCAACCGTTCGGGCCGCACCGCGCTGCAATTCGCCACAGAGATCGCCGGACGGGCGGGGAAAGCGCTTTAGGTTTCGGACCGCCCGCCCCGCCGACAGGCGGCCGGGAACTACTTCTTCTGCCCCGCCTGCTGGCGCAGGTAATCTTCCTCGAAAGCCGCACGCGGGTCTTTCAATTCGCGAGCGGGCAGGCGTTCGCCTTGCAGGCGCGCAATCGCCGCGGCAGGCTTGGCCGAGGGCGAGCGCACGCGCCAGATGATCCCCGCAGTATCGTCCGACACCAGCAGCGATCCGTCAGCTGCCCATTCGACCCAGGTGGGACGCCCGCGCGTGGTGCCATCGGCCTTGAGGAAGCCGGTCAGCACCGGCACCGGCTTGCCCACCGGATTGCCGCGGTCGTCGAAATCGACGAACACCACATCATAGCCCGAAGGCGGCTTGCGGTTCCACGAACCGTGGCGGGCGATAAAGGCACCGCTGGCGAAGCTTTCGCCC
This sequence comes from Erythrobacter sp. RANMB8, assembly GCF_056848235.1. NCBI lineage: Bacteria > Pseudomonadati > Pseudomonadota > Alphaproteobacteria > Sphingomonadales > Erythrobacteraceae > Erythrobacter > Erythrobacter sp. RANMB8. The sequence goes on along the minus strand of NZ_JBREHG010000005.1, from coordinate 26,330 downwards.
ATCATGTGGCCTTCGGTGGTGAACACCAGCCCCAGCGCCGCGACGTGCGGGCCCAGCGCATATTCGGGCTTCCTCACATATTCCATCAGGAAGCGCGGCATCGGCGCTTCCACGCGCCGGTCACGGTTGGTTTTGTAATAGACCCACGGCCAGCCATACTGCGCGCCCACCGGCACATTGGTGAGGTAATCGGGCACCAGATCGCTGCCGAGCATGTCGCGCTCGTTCACCGTGGTCCACAGTTCGCCGGTCCAGGGGCTGAAATCGAGCCCGTTGGGATTGCGCAGGCCCGCCGCATATTGCCGCTGGCTTTTGGCGACGAGATCATATTCCCAGATCATCGCCCGGCCTTCTTCGGCCTTCATTCCCTGTTCGCCGATATTGCTGACCGATCCGACCGCAACATAGAGCTGGTTGCCATCGGGCGAGAGTTCGAGGTTGCGCATCCAGTGGCCGCCGCCGCCGGGCAGGTCCATGATCTTGCGCGCCTCGCCCGAAACCTTGTCGCTGCCCAGCGCATAGGGGAAGGCGAGCACCGCATTGTGGTTGGCGACAAACAGAGTGCCGTCCTTCCAGCTGAGACCGGAGGGCGAATCGAGCCCGTCTTCCAGCAGCACGATCCGCTTTTCGGCGGTGCCGTTGCCGTCCTCGTCACGCAGCAGCACGATCTGGTTGGCGGATTCGCCGGTCGCGCCCGCCTTGGTCAGCAGCTTGTCGGCCACCCAGCCGGTGATTGCAGCCATGATCCCGCCCTCGCCACCTTCCTGCTTCGGCGCGCGGGTGAGCGAGACGAGGATATCGCCATTGGGGAGGGCATAAAGCGTGCGCGGATGATCCAGCCCCTCGGCAAAACGGACCACTTCGAGGCCCTCGGCCGCTTCGGGCGCCTCGCCCGCAGCCCAGCCCACCGGCTCGGCAATCTGGACTGTGGGCACCGTCTGCGCATCGCCTTCGCGCAGCACCGGATCGGTGCCGGTGACCTCCTCGACCGAAAGCTCGGCGGTATCGCCGCGGGTCAGGAACCACACCGCGCCTCCTCCCAGCACAAGAATGATCCCGAGAGCGATTGCGATTTTGCGTAAAATGGCCATGTGGCAGCAGATAGAGCCCGGCCGCACAGGCGGCAAGCGACGAAAGGCCCCCGCACCGTGTATGATTTCAAGCCCGCAGCAGGTCAGGATGTGGCCGAGCTTTACCGCGAGTTGTCGGGGGCAGCCGACGCGCTGACAGCGGGCGAACCCGATGCGGTGGCCAACATGGCCAATGTCGCGGCGCTGATCTGGGAATTTCTGCCCGATCTCAACTGGGCTGGGTTCTACCGCGTGGGGCAGTCCAAGAGCGGCCTCGCCAACGAACTGGTGCTGGGGCCCTTCGTGGGGCGTCCGGCCTGCATCCGCATCCCCTTTGGCAAGGGCGTGTGCGGCGCGGCGGCGGCCAGCGGGCAGACCCAGCTGGTCGAGGACGTGCACGCCTTCCCCGGCCACATCGCCTGCGACGCGGCGAGCCAGTCGGAACTGGTGGTGCCGGTGATTCGCGATGGAGCGGTGATCGCGGTGATCGACCTAGACAGCCCCTCGCCCGCGCGCTTCACCCGGTCCGATGCGGACGGGATCGAGGCGCTCGCCGCGCTGCTTTCCGACCGGATCTGAGCCGCTTCCCCGCCCGACCGGCCCGAAACGGGACACTTGCCACAGCATCGCTTGGGCAGCGGGGTTAGTCGGTGGTAAACCCTTTGCTAACCATAGGCCGCAGCTTGCGGCGAGAAGGGGGTTTTACCATGCGCCTGCCGCTTCGCACCTTTACCGCTATCGGCATTGCCCTGCCCGCGATCGGCTTTGCATCGCTGGCAAATGCCCAGAATTACAGCGATCTGCCGCCGCTGACCCCGATGAGCGAGGCCGAAGTGCGCAGCCTGCCGGTGGAATATCGCACGGCTCCGGCAATGGCGCAGGTGAACGAGACCCGCACTGTGGTCGACGGGGTGGAGACGATCACCCGCACCCGCCGGATCGATCTTCCCGCAGCCCCGCGCGCGCATCACCCGCAGTGGACCCCGATGCAGCACACCTATGCCCCGATGCCCCATGCGCCGGTCTATGCGCCCGCCTATGCCGCGCCGGTGGTGTTCGAGCGCGACCAGTGGATCGAGGAATGCCGCCGCCGCACCAGGGGGCGCAACAATGACGACACCGGCCTGATCATCGGCGGACTGCTCGGCGCGATTGCCGGCGGGGTTGCCGGTTACGAGATCGCCGGCGCAGGCGACCGCGTGCTGGGTTCGGTGCTGGGCGCCGGCGGTGGCGGCCTGATCGGCGGGCTGCTCGGCAGCCTGATCGGTGGCGGCAAGAAGAAGAACCGCTACGACTGCGAAGCCGCGCTGGATGGCTACCTTTCGCAATATGGCGCGCCGGGCGGCCATATCGCCTACCCCGCCTATGGCCACGGCTATCCCGCCGGTGGTTACAGCTATGGCTATGCCTATGCGCCGCAGCAGACGGTGCTGGTGCCGGTGCGCACCGAAGTGCAGCAGCAGGTCGTGGTGCGCGAAACCGTGCGCGAGGAACGCTACACCGTGCCGGGCGCCGTGCGCGAGATTCCTTCGGCCAAGATGATCAAGACCGGGCGTTAAACCCCCGTCTTTGCAACGAAAAAATCAAGGGAGCCGCGGGCTGCGCGGCTCCCTTTTTTCGTGTCAGATTTCGCCGCCGGTAAGGCGCTGGCAGACCAGATCGAGCTGATCGAGCGTGGTGTAGCGGATCGTGATCGTGCCTTTGCGCGGATCGGCCTCGGGCTTGATCTTCACGCCAAGGCCGAGGAATTCCTCAAGGTGCTGTTGCACGGCCAGAATATCGGCATTCTCGGCCGGAATCAGCTGAGGCTGCGCCGGCTCGCCCGGCTTGCGCGAAGCCTTGCGGGTGAGCGTTTCGATATCGCGCACCGAAAGCCCTTCCTGCACCGCGATTTCCGCCAGATGCAGCGCATCGTCGCGCCCGATCAGCGGGCGGACATGGCCGATGGTCAGCTTGTCTTCCTCGATCAGGTCGAGCACGCGGTCGGGCAGCGTCATCAGCCGCATCATGTTGGCGACATGGCTGCGCGACTTGTCGACCAGCTTGGCGATATCGACCTGAATCATGCCTTCGTGTTCGGAGAGGCGGTGATAGGCCCGCGCTTCCTCGACCGGGCTGAGATCCTCGCGCTGCAGGTTCTCGATCAGCGCCAGCGCCATCACCTCGCGGTCTGACAGATCGCGCACCAGCGCCGGAATCTCGTGAATCCGCGCCTTCTGCGCCGCCCGCCACCGGCGTTCACCGGCAACCAGCTGATAACCCTCGCCCTCGGGATGCGGGCGGACGATGATCGGCTGGATCACCCCGCGCGATGCTATCGAGGCGGCAAGCTCGGCCAGCGCGGTTTCGTCGAAATGCTTGCGGGGGTTGCCGGGCAGCGGCCGGATCGAGGCGAGCGGCAACATCCGCAGCGGCGAAGACCCGGGCATCGGCGCTTCGACCGGCTCCTCGCGACGCACCAGCGGCTCTTCCCGGCGGGTCTCGCCCAGCAGCGCCCCAAGCCCCTTGCCCAGACGCCGCGGCTTGTCCGCCGATCCACGCAAAGCGGCAGAATTATCAAGGGGTTGGGTCACATCATCGCTCATGCGGCTTGTCTTTCTGCGGGAAATCGTCCGATCAATTCGCGGGCCAGCGCCATATAGGCGCGGCTGCCGGTGCAATGCTGGTCATAGATCAGCGCGGGCAAGCCATGGCTCGGCGCTTCGGACAGGCGCACATTGCGCGGGATCACCGTATCGAACACCAGCTTGCCGAGGCAGTCGCGCACATCGTCGGACACCTGATCGGTCAGGCGGTTGCGGCGATCGAACATGGTCAGCGCCACGCCGATGATGCCGAGCGCCGGATTGAACCGCTGCTGCACCTGATCCACCGTCTGGAGCAGCTGGCTCAACCCTTCCAGCGCGAAGAATTCGCACTGCAACGGCACCAGCAGCGTATCGGCGGCGCACAGCGCGTTGAGCGTCAACAGGCCGAGCGAGGGCGGGCAATCGATGAAGCAGATATCGTGGCCGGTGTGGCCTGCCAGCGCCTTTTGCAGGCGGTGCGTGCGGCCCTCCACGGCCACCAGCTCGACCTCGGCGCCAGAGAGATCGACCGTAGCGGGCACAATCTCGAGCCGCGGGATCGCGGTCGGCACGATGGCGGAATCGAGCGTCACCTCGTCGACCAGCAGATCATAACTCGAAACCTCGCGGGCCGAGGAATGGACACCCAGCCCGGTCGAGGCATTGCCCTGCGGATCGAGGTCGATCAGCAGCGTGCGCCAACCCGTCGCTGCCATGGCGGTGGCAATGTTGATCGCGGTGGTGGTTTTGCCCACCCCGCCCTTCTGGTTGGCAATCGCGATGGTCAGCATGGTGGTCCCGTCCTTCCCGCGCGCCGATTCAGGCTGAATCCGCACCGTTTTCGCGTGTCAGGCCTTCACGATGATCCCGGCCTCGGGATCGGTCAAGGAATGTTTCACGTGAAACATTGCCCGAATCGAAGGCTTCATCGATTCAAGTTCCTGCGCCGCAGAGCGCCCCTTGGGCAACACATAGGCGGTCTGCCTTGTGGAGAAGGGTGCGGACAACGTCAGGAGTTTGTCCAGCGGCGCAAAGGCCCGTGCCGAAATGGCGCGGGCTGCGAAGGGTGTGACCCGCTCCAGCCGCTGCCCTTCGACCCGGCATTTCGCAAGGCCGAGCGCGGCAATGGCGCTTTCGAGAAACTCCACCCGCCGCGCCCGCGATTCGACCAGCACCACCGGCATATTGGGGCACAGCGCAGCGATCACCAGACCGGGAAAGCCCGGCCCGCTCCCCAGATCGAGCCAGGGCCCGCCCGCATTGGCGCCCAATGTTTCACGTGAAACATTTTCGAGCAGCTGCGCCGAATCGGCTATGTGGCGCTGCCAGATATGCGGTTCGGTGGGTTTGGCGATCAGGTTCTGGCGCTGGTTCTCCTCCAGCACCAGCGCGGCGAAGCGGTCCAGCCGCGCCATGCCTTCGGCATCGGTCAGCCCGGCGACATAGGCGCGGGCTTCCTCTTCGGTGACGATCATGCCGCGCGCTGCCCGCTGGCAAGACGGCGGGCGTGCACCAGCAGGGCCGAGAGCGCGGCGGGCGTCACCCCCGGCACACGCCCTGCGGCTGCCAGCGTTCCGGGTGCAGCGGCGGAGAGCCGCTCGACCATCTCGTTCGAGAGGCCGGGCACCTCGGCATAGGGGAAATCGGCCGGCAGAGGCAAAGCCTCACTCGCCCGCAGATCGCGCAATTCGGCGTCCTGCCGGGCGAGATAGGGGGCATAGGCGGCATCCTCTGCCATCTCTTCGGCCAGCAGCGGATCCAGTGCGGTCACCTCCCCCAGCCAGGGCGCGAGCGCTTCGGGGGTGACCCCGTCATAGCGCAGCCATTCGGCCAGCGACTTCTCCCCGTGATCGCGTCGCACCGGCAGGCCGAGGTCGGCGAGTTCGCGGGCGTGGAGCTTCTGCGAATGTTTCACGTGAAACATTGCCCGCACATTTTCGCGCCGTTCCCACCATGCGCGGCGCTCGGCTCCGACACACCCGGCCGCGATCCCCAGCCCGGTCAGACGCGTCGCGGCATTGTTGGCGCGCAGGCGCAGGCGGTATTCGGCGCGGGCGGTGAGCATCCGGTAAGGTTCGGACACGCCCTGCAAGGTCAGGTCATCGACCATCACCGCGATGTAGCTGTTCGCCCGGTCAAGCTGCGGCGCGGCCTTGCCCAAAGCCGCCGCGGCAGCCTCCAGCCCCGCGACCAACCCCTGCGCGGCGGCCTCCTCGTAGCCGGTGGTTCCGTTGATCTGCCCGGCACAATAGAGACCGGGGATCGCCCGCACCTGCAAGTCCGGCGTCAGCGCCCGCGGGTCGATATGGTCATATTCCACCGCATAGCCCGGCTGCACGATCGCCACCTGCTCGCACCCCGGCATGGTGCGCACCACGGTCTCCTGAACATCCACCGGCAGCGAGGTGCTGATGCCATTGGGATAGACGATATGCGTGTCGAGCCCCTCTGGCTCAAGGAACACCTGATGCCCCTCGCGATCGCCGAAGCGGTGGATCTTGTCCTCGATCGAGGGGCAGTAGCGCGGCCCCGCCGCCGCAATTGCGCCGGAGAACAGCGGCGAGCGGTGGAGGTTGGCGCGGATCGCATCATGCCCGGCCTGCGTGGTGCGGGTGATCGCGCAGAACACCTGCGGGTTGATGCGCGCAGGCGTCAGCGGGGACATGGTCCAGCCCTCGCCGTCGGAAGGCTGCTCTTCGAGCGCGGCCCAGTTGATGGTCCGCCCGTCGAGCCGCGGGGGCGTGCCGGTCTTGAGGCGGGCCATGGGCAAATCGGCTGCGCGAAGCTGCTGCGCGAGCCGCTTGGCCGCGTTCTCTCCGATGCGACCGCCTTCAAACCGCTCCTCGCCGCGGAACAGCACCCCGCCGAGGAAGGTGCCGGTGCACAGCACGATATGTTTCACGTGAAACATTGTGCCGTCGGCCAGTTCCAGACCGGAGACCACCCCGCCTGTCAGCACCAGCGCCGCAGCCTCGCCCTGCACCAGCGTGAGATTGGCTTGGGCGCGGACCAGCGCCTGCACCGCCGCCTTGAACCGCACCCGGTCGGCCTGCACCCGCGGGCCCCATACGGCGCTGCCCTTGGAGCGGTTGAGCATCCGGTAATGGATCGCGCCAGCATCCGCCGCCCGTCCGATCACCCCGTCGAGCGCATCGACTTCGCGGACCAGGTGACCCTTGCCCAGCCCGCCAATGGCTGGATTGCAGCTCATCGCGCCGATGGCATCGCAATCGAAACTCACCAGCGCGGTGCGCGCACCCATGCGGGCCGCCGCGCAGGCAGCCTCAACCCCGGCGTGACCGCCGCCGATAACGAGAACATCGAACTGGTGCATGGCCCGCAAATAGGCCCCTGCGAGGGAGTCGTCAAAGCGGATTGTGGTGGTCGGCGGGCGCACAAAGCTGGTGGCTGCATCAGACACCTCGCCTCAACCGGAGCCAGTTTGCGTCAAATTGGCAGCCAATGTTTCACGTGAAACATTTGGGGCAGAATTGGCGGGCAATGTTTCACGTGAAACATTTTTGGCGAAAATGGGGGTCAATGTTTCACGTGAAACATTTTGCGCCAAATCGCCGGATCACTTCCCGATGCAGAACCGTCCGAACAGGGTATCGAGCATGTCCTCGGTTGTTGCGCGGCCGATCAACCGGTCGAAGGCCAGGCGTGCGCGACGGAGTTCCTCGGCGACCAGCAACGGATCGGTCAGGTTGCGTGCCGCCTCCAGCGCCTCTGCCGCTTCGGACAGACGCGCATGCTGGCGGGCGTTGAGCGCAGCCTCACCCGGTTTGGGGAGCGCATCGCGCGCCCTGTCCAGCAGTGCTTCCTTGAGCGCCGCCACACCCTCACCCGTGGCCGCCGAGACCGTGAAGCCCGCCGAAGCCTTGGGCCGGAAGCCATCGCGATCAGCCTGCGCGGCGATCTCCCATGCGCCGGCCGGCCCCTCACCTTCGGGGCCAAGCCACAAGACGCAATCGGCGCGTGCCAACTCGCCCCGGGCGCGGTCGATGCCGATAGCCTCGATCTGGTCCGCCTTTGCCCCGCCCTCGACTTGCCTTAGCCCTGCCGTATCGACAAAGGTGAAGGGCACCCCGGCCACCGCCACAGACCGCTCGATCACATCGCGGGTGGTGCCCGCCAGCGGCGAGGTGATCGCGGCCTCGCTCTCGACCAGCGCGTTGAACAGGGTGGATTTGCCCGCATTGGGCGGCCCGGCGAGCACGACGCGGAAGCCCTCGCCCAACCGCTCCGAACGCGGGCGGGCGAGCCAATCGCCGATCTCCGCAGCAAGCGCAGCAATGTTCCACGTGAAACATTCGGGCAGATCGGCGGAGTCTTCCTCGTCCGAGAAATCGAGCACGCCTTCGACTTCCGCGGACAGGCCGAGCACACGCTCGCGCCAACCCTCGACCTGCCGTGACAGCGCCCCGCCCGCATTGGCAAGCGCGGCGGCGCGTTGCAGCTCGGTCTCGGCGGCGAGCAGATCCCCCAGCCCTTCCGCCTCGGCCAGATCGATCCGGCCATTGGCGAAGGCGCGGCGGGTGAACTCGCCCGGCTCGGCACGGCGGGTATCGGGGAGCGCTGCGAGCGCCGCCTCCACCGCCGCGATCACCGCGCGCCCGCCGTGACAGTGGAATTCGGCCAGATCCTCGCCCGTCGCCGTATTCGGTCCGGGGAACCACAGCACCAGCGCCTCGTCCAGCAGCGCACCATCACTGTCGCGCAGCCGTGCCAGCGAAGCCCTGCGCGGCGGCGGCACCCTGCCCGCCAATGCCAGCAAGGCTGCACCCGCCTGCGCGCCGGAGACACGGATCACCCCCACACCGGCGGGCGGCGCGCCGCTCGAAAGCGCGAAGATCGTCGGGGCGGTCTGCATCGCGATGCTATTCGGAAGGTTTGGAGCCGGAGGCCGCCTTCAACCCGCCTTCGACGAAGCTCTGAAACAGCTTCAGCCCCACCTGCCCCATCGGCGCCAGTGCCTGCGCATATTCGGCCATCTGCGCGGGGTTCGACACGCCCTTCATGGCCTTGGTAATGCTGTCGACATAGACCGAATTGGCGGCGCTGACATCGGGCAGGCCGAGGAAGCTGCGCGCCTCTTCCGGGGTGCAATCGACTTCGATGGTGATCTTCATGAGCGGTTTCTCCTCCCTCTCTCATTTGCGCTTGGCAGGCGGCCAAGGCAAGCGATAGACCCGGCGGCAACCCGAAACCCTGCAAGAGAGAGACCCCGCATGACCCTCAATGCCACGATCCCCACCCTCGAAGGCGATGCCAGCTTCGGCGCCTATATCGCCCGCCCCGACAGCACCCCGCGCGGTGCCATCATCGTCATTCAGGAGATTTTCGGGGTGAACCCCGGCATCCGCCAGAAGTGCGAAAAACTCGCCGCGGCGGGCTATGTCGCGCTGGCGCCCGATCTGTTCTGGCGGCTTGAACCGGGCATTTCGCTCGATCCCGATGTCGAGGCGGAGTTCACCCGGGCGCTCGACTGGATGGGCAAGTTCAATCAGGACGCCGGGATCCGCGACATCCAGGCCGCGATCGACTGGCTGCGCGAGCACGAAGGCACCGGCAAGGTCGGCTGCGTCGGCTATTGCCTCGGCGGGCGGCTCGCTTTCATGGCGGCGGCGCGCACCAGCATCGATGCCAGCGTCGGCTATTACGGGGTCGGGATCGACGGTCTGCTGGGCGAGAAGGACGCGATCGCCAATCCGCTGCTGCTGCACATCCCCACGGCCGACGGTTTTGTTCCACGTGAAACACAGGCCGCGATGCACGCCGGGCTGGATGATCACCCCAAGGTGACGCTGTTCGATTACGAAGGGCTCGACCACGGCTTCGCAACCGAGCACGGCAAGCGCCGCAACGAGGAAGCTGCCACCCTCGCCGACAGCCGCACCGCCGCCTTCTTCGCCGAGCACCTGGGATGAGCCCGAAGACGCCCAACGCCAATCTCGCCCGCTGGCACGCCTATATGGAGGGCGGGAGCGATCCTGCCCTCCTGTCGGACCTGCTCGCCGATGATGCGGTGTTCCATTCGCCGGTGGTGCACACGCCCCAGCAAGGCAAAGCCATCGTCATGGCCTATCTCGTCGCCGCCAGCCATGTGCTGGGCAACGACAAATTCCACTATGTCCGCGAGCTGGTGGACGGAGACGAGATGATGCTCGAATTCGTCACCGAGCTGGACGGCATCGCGATCAACGGGGTCGATATCATTCGTTGGAACAAAGATGGAACAATCAGCGATTTCAAGGTGATGGTGAGGCCCTTGAAGGCGATTAACAAGGTCTGGGAGATGATGGCGGCGCAGCTTCAGGCGGCCAAAGGATAGGCGCTATTCCGTCACTGGCGGCGCGAGGTAGTAATCCGTGCGCCCCTGCGGATTGACCGGCACGACCAGCAACGCAAGCGGAACCAGCAACAGCTCGATCGCAAGCGTGCCCAGCACCGCAAGCGCTGGCAGGACAAACACGGCCTGCGCCGCCAGCACCGCCGCCCAGAACCGGAAGATGGCGCGCCGTGGGCCTGTGCTGATCGTGTCCGTTGCGCCCGCAGCCGACTGACGCAGTATGTCAGAGGCCGCAGCCCAATCTGCCTCGGCGATCCACAGGCGGTAGCCGCCCAGCGCCAGCGCATTATACTCGGTCGAACCGTGAGCATCGGCGCCGATATGCACCCGGATACCATAACCTTCGAGCATTCCGGCAAGAACCACCGCTTCAACGCGGGAAACCGCGATGGCGATGGTGACCAGATCCAAACCCCGGGGCGCCCTAGTTCAGCACCGCGAAGTTCACGATCATCTTGCGCACTTCGGGGTCGAGCCCTTCGGGCAGGTCGCGATCCAGCATTTCGCGGCGGCTGGCGATGCTTTCGGCGATCATCACCCGCTTCATCGCCCAGTCAGGGCAAGCGCGCTGTTCGATGCCGCGCCGGTCGAGCACCGAGACGCCGGCGTGGCGCGGATCGGCGGTGATGGTGTCCATCAGCGCCGCAACCTCGGCATCCTCGCCTTCGAGCAGCTGGAGGAAATTGCGGCCGTTGAAAAGCAGCAGGCCGGTGATCCCGCGGGCGGGATTGTTGCGGGCGCTGGTGGCGAGGATGGCGTCCACCTCCTCGCGCGGGAGAGTCGGCGCGGTGCTGATATAGAGATACTGGCTAAGCACTGATCCGACCTGTCTTTTCCCGTCCGAAACGCCCGCCCCCCGGCAGGTCTTACTGGTTCATCGTAGCAAAGAAGTCCTCGTTGGTCTTGGAATCCTTCATCTTGTCGAGCAGGAATTCCATCGCATCTACGGTGCCCATCTGCATCAGGATGCGGCGCAGCACCCACATCTTGCTGAGGTTGTCCTTCTGCACCAGCAGTTCTTCCTTGCGGGTGCCGGACTTGCCGACATCCAGCGCGGGGAAGATGCGCTTGTCGGACACCTTGCGGTCGAGCACGATTTCCGAGTTGCCGGTGCCCTTGAACTCTTCGAAGATCACTTCGTCCATGCGGCTACCGGTGTCGATCAGCGCGGTGGCGATGATCGAGAGGCTGCCGCCTTCCTCGATGTTGCGCGCCGCGCCGAAGAACCGCTTGGGCCGCTGGAGCGCGTTGGCATCGACACCGCCGGTCAGCACCTTGCCCGAAGAGGGCACCACAGTGTTGTAGGCGCGGCCCAGACGCGTGATCGAATCGAGCAGGATCACCACGTCATGCTTGTGCTCGACCAGACGCTTGGCCTTTTCGATCACCATTTCGGCAACCTGCACGTGGCGGTTGGCAGGTTCATCGAAGGTCGAGGAGATCACCTCGCCCTTCACCGAACGCTGCATGTCGGTGACTTCCTCGGGGCGTTCGTCGACCAGGAGGACGATCAGGAACACCTCGGGGTGATTGTCGGTGATCGCCTTGGCGATGTTCTGGAGCAGCACGGTCTTGCCGGTGCGCGGCGGCGCGACGATCAGGGCGCGCTGGCCCTTGCCCTGCGGCGCGATGATATCGATCACACGCGCGCTCTTGTCCTTCACCGTCGGATCGAGCGTGTCGAGCGTCAGCTTCTGGTCAGGATAGAGCGGCGTCAGGTTGTCGAAATTGGTGCGCAGGCGCACCGCATCGGGATCGTCGAAGTTGACCTTGGCGAGGCTGGTGAGCGCGAAATAGCGCTCGCCATCGCGAGGGGCGCGGATCTCGCCTTCGACCGTGTCACCCGTGCGCAGGCCCCAGCGGCGGACCTGGTTGGGCGAGACATAGATATCGTCCGGCCCGGCAAGGTAATTCGCTTCGGGCGAGCGCAGGAAGCCGAAACCGTCCTGCAGCACCTCGATGGTGCCGATGCCCATGATCTTTTCTTCGTATTCCTCATCCTCGGCGAGTTCGCGCAGGATCGAGAACAGCAGATCCTGCCGGCGCATGGTCGAGGCGCCTTCGACGCCCAGTTCTTCCGCCATCGCGACCAGTTCGGCCGGGGTCTTTCGCTTGAGGTCCTTCAGATGCATGAATCGTATTTCCGAAAGTCAGGTGTGGCCGGATGGTCAGTGCCGCCGTTGTCAGGCGGTGCCCCTTGATGCGGGGCCGGGCTTGGAGAAAGCAGACCTGTGGAAGGGCCGTCTGCCCTGCCACCTACCGGATAGGTGGATGCGAGATAGAAGCGCGCCGCCGCAAGGTCAATCAGCGATTGCGACGGGCGCGCGGTGCCTCAGAACGGTTTCAGATAGACCAGCAGCACGATCACGATCAGCAGCAGGCCCGGAACTTCGCCGATCATGCGCAGCTGCTTTTCGCTCAGCGGACGTTCCCCCCGCGCCATCTTCTTGGTCTGCCCGACCAGCCAGCCGTGGTAACCGGTCAGCGCCAGCACCAGCGCCAGCTTGGCATGCAGCCACCCGCCATTGCTGAAATGCCCGCCTGCAATCGCCATCGTCAGCCCCAGCACCCAGACGATGATCATTGCCGGGGTGAGGATGATCTTGCGGAGCTTGCCCATGCGGGTCGCCCACTTGGCCTCACCTTCGGAACCCGCCGCGTGATCGAGCATGTAGATGCACTGGCGCGGCAGCATGAACAGCCCCGCCAGCCAGAACACCATGAAGATGACATGGCCCGATTTGAGGAACAGATAGATCGACAGCAGCGTGTCCTGCACAGGCTTAACCCCTTAGCGCGGCGAGCAATTCCTCGACATGCGCAATCGGCGTGAACTGCCCGATCCCGTGGCCGAGGTTGAAGACATGCGGGCGATCCTCGAAAGCGGCGATGATGGTCTTGACCCGCTCGGCCAGCGCAGGGCCGCCCGCTTCGAGCAGCAGCGGATCGAAGTTGCCTTGCACCGGCATGCCCTGCGGCAGGCTCTGGTGTGCCCACACCGGATCGAGCGTCTCGTCGAGGCCGACCGCGTCCACCCCTGTCTCGCGGGCATAGGCGGGCAGCTTGGCCCCGGCGCCCTTGGGAAAGCCGATGACCGGCGTATCGGGGTGCGTTTCCTTGAGCTTCGCGGTGATCGCCGCATTGGGCGCGACGACCCATTTCTCGAACTGGTCGGGCGCAAGGCTGCCGGCCCAGCTGTCGAACAGTTGCACCGCTTCCGCGCCCGCATCGATCTGGCCGCGCAGATAGGTTACCGAAACATCGATGATGGCATCGATGATCGCCTGCAAATGCGCCGGATCGCGATAGGCCAGAAGCCGCGCCGGGCCCTGATCCTTCGACCCCTCGCCCGCGATCATATAGGTCGCAACCGTCCAGGGGCTGCCCGCAAAGCCGAGCATCGTCACCGCCGGCCCGATCTGCTGGCGGGTAAGGCGCACGGTTTCGTACACCGGCTCGAACCGTTCGAAGGCGGGCGTGAAGGAATCCAGCCCAACCTCAAGCAGCGTCGGCGACAGGTGCGGACCTTCGCCAGCCTGGAAGGTCAGCCCCTGCCCCATCGCGTGCGGTACGATCAGGATGTCGGAAAACAGGATCGCGCCATCGAAGCCGAACCGCCGGATCGGCTGGACAGTGATCTCGGCGGCTGCCTCACTGTCGTAAACCAGTTCGAGAAACCCGCCCTTTTCGGCGCGCAATTCGCGGTATTCCGGCAGATAACGCCCAGCCTGTCGCATGAGCCAGACGGGGGCGACGTCCTGACGGACACCTTTGAGCGTATCGAGAAGCGGACCGGGCATAGGGTTCCTTAAAACAAATCAATTCAAATTATAAAGAGACTGATGGAGTCTGTTGGCCCTGTGGAAAGCGGGAATTACCGGCCTCTGTCCGATTACCCCCAGTCTCCCCCTGTGACTCAAGCCCCCACCGAATCCGCACGGATTGGACGTCAAGCCAGCTTTATCCCCACTATTCCCAGCCTGTCGACAAAACTTGTCCCGTGTGGGCAAATAGCCTTGCGAAAAGGCCGGGAGCGGGCATGAAAATTGCTCCCCTGCTTGTTAGCCCCGCCCTCCCATGGTTTATGCGGCAATCTGTCCACAGGCGTCCGAACGAACTCTCCGCATGAACCGACTCAACCTGCACCTTGTATCGGATTCGACCGGCGAGACGCTGGAAATGATCGCCAAGGCGGCGCTGGCGCAGTTCGACAACCCAAGCGTAAACCGCCATTTCTGGCCGATGGTGCGGTCTTTGCAGCACCTCGACCGGATCGTGCCCGATCTCGCTGCGCATCCGGGGCTGGTGCTCTATACGCTGGTGAACCCCGAAACCCGCAAGCGGCTGGAGGAGCATTGCCGCCATCTCGGGCTTCCGGCCGTGCCCGTGCTCGACCAGGTGACCGCCGCGCTGGAGGCGCAGCTGGGGCAGGAAGCCCATGGCCGCCCCGGTCGCCAGCACATGATGGACGAGACCTATTTCAAGCGCGTCGATGCGATCCAGTACACCATCGCCCATGACGACGGCCTCGGCCACGAGGAGTGGGAGGAGGCCGATATCGTGCTGGTGGGCGTGTCGCGCTCGTCCAAGACGCCGACCTCGATCTATCTCGCCAATCGCGGTTACAAGGTCGCCAATATCCCGCTGGTGGTGGAAAGCCCGCCGCCCTCGGCGCTTTACCGCCTGCGCCATCCGCTGGTGGTGGGGCTGACGACGTCGCCGGAACGGCTGGTCCAGATCCGCCGCAACCGGCTGCTGTCGCTCAACGAAGCAACCGAGACCGCCTATGTCGATAATGACCGGGTGAAGGCCGAGCTGCAATTTGCCCGGCGGATGTTCGGCGATAATGGCTGGCCGGTGATCGACGTCACCCGCCGCTCGATCGAGGAAACCGCCGCCGCGATCATCCGTCTGGCGCAGGAGCGCGAGCGGCGACCCGCACAGGTCGACGGAGTTGACAAGCCGATATGACTCTGGCCGATATGACCCTGATCCTCGCCAGCAAATCGGCCTCGCGCCGGGCGATGCTCGATGCGGCGGGCGTAGCCTACCATAGCATTCCCGCCGATATCGACGAACGCGCGGTCGAGGCCGGGCTTGAAGGCGCTGGCCCCGCCGAGGTGGCGGAAGCGCTGGCCGTAGCCAAGGCGGCTGCGGTTGCCTCGCTGCACCCACAAGCCCTTGTGCTGGGTTCGGATTCGCTGGTGGTGTGCGCCGGCCGCCGCTTCGACAAGCCTGCTTCCCGCGATGAAGCCGCGGAGCATCTGCGGTTTTTCTCCGGACAGGTGATGGAGCTTCATTCGGCTGCCGCTCTGGTGCGCGGCGACGGGTGCGCGTGGAGCCATGCCAGCCTTGCGCGCCTGCATGTGCGCGAACTCTCGGAGGAGTTTATCGCGCATTATCTGGCGCTTGAATGGCCAGCCATCGGCCATACCGTAGGCGCCTTCCGGATCGAGGGGCCGGGGGTGCAATTGTTCTCGGCGATCGAGGGCGACCAGTTCACCGTGCTCGGCATGCCGCTGCTGCCCTTGCTGGGGGCGCTGCGCGAGGAAGGGGTGCTGATCGCATGACCCGCCCCCTTCGACAGAGCTCAGGACAGGCCTATGCCGAGGTGATCGGCGATCCCATCGCCCAGTCCAAATCCCCGAAAATCCACAATTTCTGGCTCGAGAAGCTGGGGATCGATGCCGAATACCGCGCCTGCCATGTCAGAGCCGATGAGCTCGCCGATTACCTCCGGCAGCGCCGCGATGACCCCCTGTGGCGCGGGTGCAATGTCACCATGCCGCACAAGCAGGCCGTGATGCCGCTGCTGGATCATATCGAGGCGCCGGCTGACAGCATCGGCGCGGTCAACACCATCCTGCCGGGGGGCAAGGGCGGGCTAAGCGGCACCAACACCGATGCAAGCGGGTTTCTGGAGCCGCTGAAGGCGGTGCTGGGCCAGACGCACTATTTCCGCATGGCCCGCATCATCGGCACCGGCGGCGCGGCGCGGGCGATCATCGCGGCGCTGGCGGGGCAAGGCTTCACACTGGTGGTCGCCGGGCGCGATCCGGCCAAGGCCCGCGCCCTGCTCGACGAACTTGCCCCCAAGGGCGAGCACCATGCGATCCATCTTTCGCACTTTGCCGATCCGACCGATTTTGCCTTCGATGACCGCGAGGGATGCTGCGATCTGGTGATCAATGCCTCGTCGCTGGGGATGCAGGGGCAGGCCCCCCTCGCCTTCGACTGGAGCCACGCGCCGCCCGGTGCCATCGCCTATGACATCGTCACCGCCCCGCTCGACACCGCGTTCCTGCAAGGCGCGGCGGCCAGGGGCCACCGCACCATCGATGGCCTTGCCATGCTGATCGGGCAGGCGGCGGTCGCCTTTGAGCGCTTCTTCGGCGCCGCGCCCCCGCGCGAGCGTGACAGTGAACTCCGGACCATCCTGACGCAATGACGCAACCGAAGATCATCGGCCTCACCGGCTCCATCGGCATGGGCAAGTCGACCGTCGCGCAGATGTTTGCCGAGGCCGGAATCCCCGTCTTCGATGCCGATGCCGAAGTGCGCGCCATGCAGGGGCCGGGGGGCGAATTGCTCCCCGCGATCGAGGCCGCCTTTCCCGGCAGCACCGGCCCCGATGGCGTGGACCGCGACCGGCTGGGCCATCAGGTCTTTGCCGACAAGGAAGCGCTGCACCGTCTGGAAGCGATCGTCCACCCGGCGGTGGCGGCCAAGCGCGCCGCGTTCCTCGAACAGCATCACGACAAGCGCGCCGTGGTGTTCGACATTCCGCTGCTGTTCGAGCGCGGCGGGCACGAAGCAGTCGATACCATCGTCGTCGTCTCCGCCCCCGAAGCCGTGCAGCGCGCCCGCGTGCTCGCCCGTCCGGGCATGACCGAACAGAAGTTCGAACACATCTTCGGCCTGCAACTGCACGATTCGCACAAGCGCGAACGCGCCGATCACGTGATCGATACCGGCACCTCGCTGGAAGAAACCCGCGCCCAGGTCGCAGCGCTGATCGCCACGTTGTGATTGCGTCATTTTGATTGCAGCCAGCGCTTGCAAGTCACCCGACTTGGGCAGATAGTCCGGCAAATGCGTGAAGTGATCTTCGATACCGAAACCACCGGGCTCGATCCCAAGACCGGGGATCGCATGGTGGAAATCGGGTGCATCGAGATGATCGGCCGGGTTGAAACGGGCCGCACCTTCCACGCCTATTTCAACCCCGAACGCGACATGCCGCCCGAGGCGGAACGGGTGCACGGCCTGTCTGCCGCCTTCCTGGCGACCAAGCCAAGATTTGCCGACAGCGCGGACGAACTGCTCGAATTCCTCGGCGATGCACCGCTGGTGGCGCATAATGCCGGGTTCGATTTCGGCTTTCTCAACAACGAGCTGGAGCTGATCGGGCGCGCACCGATCAGCATGGAACGGATGGTCGATACCGTCGCCATCGCCCGCAAGAAGCACCCCGGTTCCAAGCTCAGCCTCGATGCGCTGTGCACCCGCTACGGCATCGATCGCTCGCACCGGGTCAAGCATGGCGCGCTGCTCGATGCCGAACTGCTCGCGCAGGTCTATGTCGAACTGACCGGCGGTCGCCAGATCGGGCTTGGTCTGGTCGATAGCGATCCGGCGGGCGATTCCGCCACCACCACCACCACCAACGCGCCCTGGCACCGTCCGGCCACGGACAAGCCCCGGCGCGAACCCCGCCCTCATGTTGCCAGCCCGGAGGAGCTGGAACGCCACCGTGCATTCATTGCCGGGATCGACAACGCGATCTGGAACCGCTGAGGGTTCAGCGGTCCACGATCAGACACGGGATCGTCATCATTGACGGGAGGACTGACAGCTTATGGATATTCGGATTTCCGGCCACCAGATGGAAACCGGCGCAGCCTTGCAGGAACATGCGGCTGACCGGTTGGGCACAATCGTCGACAAGTATTTCGACCGCGCGCTGTCATCCCATGTCACCTTCGGCAAGGCGCCCGCCGGGGCCTTTACCTGCGATATCGTCACCCATGTGATGCAGGGGCTGATCCTGAAGGCGCAAGGCAGCGCGCAGGATGCCCATATCGCGCTGGATGATGCGGCAGCGAAGATCGAAAAGCAGCTGCGCCGCTACAAGCGCCGGCTGACAGATCGCCACCAGCAGGCCGATCACGCCCGCAACGAGGAAGAGGCCGCCTACACCATCTTCGCCGTCGAGGAAGACGAGGAAGAAGAGGTTGTTGCCGATGCCCCGCTGGTGATCGCCGAAACCCGCGTCGACATTCCCACCGCCACTGTCGCGGATGCGGTGATGCTGATGGACCTGCGGAACACGGGCGCGCTGTTTTTCAAAAATGCTGGCACCGGCAGGCATAATATGGTTTATCGGCGGGCCGATGGTTCGATCGGATGGGTCGAACCGAAATAGAGCCGCGTTGGCCTTCCGCGATTGCCGGAAGGCCGGCGTCCAAAGGTTCAGGCGGCGGTAGCAGGAGGGGCTCACCGCCCCGGCCCGGCGATGCTGTTCCAGCATATCCGGTCCGGATATTCGCCGCACAAGGGCGCAGTTTATCGGGATCATCAACACAATGGACGTCAACCTAGCCCTATCTCCGAAGGCGATCGCGTTCGCCCGGCTGGACAGCAAGCCGAAGGTGCTGGCGCAGACCGCGCAGCTGCTCGCCGATGCCTACGGGCTGGATGCGGGCGAGGTGCTCGAAAACCTCGAAGCGCGCGAGGCGCTGGGCAGCACCGGCTTCGGGCGCGGGGTGGCGATCCCGCATTGCCGCAGCAAGGCCGTGCGCCGTCCGTCGCTGGCGCTGATCCGGCTGGAGCAGCCGATCGATTTCGCAGCCGCGGATTCGCGCCCGGTCTCGCTGGTGTGCGGGCTTGTCTCGCCGGAGAATGCGGGGGCGACGCACCTCCACGCGCTCGCGGCGATCTCGCGCCTGACGCGGGACGAAACGATGCTCCAGATGCTCGCCGATGCCCCCACCACCGAGGCGGTCTATGGCTTGCTGACCGATCAGTTCCTGCGCGACGCCGCGTGATCTGCAACGCTGTGTGATGCCGGTGAGTGACGAGAATTCATCCGCAACCGGTGCCGATCAGCATTACCGTGCGCTGGAACGGCTCTATGCCTCGGCGCCGATCAATCGCAAGTTTGCCAGCACCTTGCACATTCCGGGCGAGGGCTTGTCGCGGCTGACCTTCACCGTGACCCCGGAAGATTATCACGCGGCGGGCGCGGCGCACGGGACGATCTATTTCAAGATGCTCGACGATGCGGCCTTCTATGCCGCCAACACGCTGGCGACCGACCGCTTTCTGCTGACCACCAGTTTCAACCTGCACTTCACCCGCCCGGTGCGCGAAGGCACCGTGGTGGCCGAGGGCCGCTGGGTGACCGGCAAGCGCCGCGTCTTCGTGGCCGAGGCGCGGCTGGTCGATAGCGAGGGCGAGGAAATCGGGCGCGGCACCGGCACCTTCATGCGTTCGCGCATGGCGCTCTCCAGCCTGCCGGGCTACGTGGCGGACGTGTAGCGGTGGAGGGCCGCCTGCCCGCCCACCTCGAAGCGAGTGCGATCATCCGCCTCGCCGAATCGCAGGGCGGGTTCGCCGCAGTGCTCGCCAAGGGGGAACGGGACACGGGCACGATCCTGGTCGTAACGCAGTGTCGCGGCAGCGGCGCGGTGCTTTACGAAAGGATGCCGCAGCTTGACGGATCGCGCACTTATGTTGCTGCAAAGCGGGAAAATCCTGAAAACCGGCAGGAATTCACCGATTATCTGGCCCGTCGTCGCCAGCAGGATGCCGATATCTGGCTGATCGAGGTGGACATCGCGGATCCCGAACGCTTCGTCGCGGAATTGAACGACTGGCGTTGACCTGCGCGGCGATGGGGCTAACGGCCCGCCGCAACCTCTGAAGCGCAGGCTGGCAGGGCGGCAATCCGGCCGTATCGACCAGCACGCAGACGGGGAGCGGCCGGCAGGCTTCTTCGAACCCCCCCACATCGCCAAACGATCTGGATCAAGGTTCCCGCCTGCGACGGAGCGCGCTCACCGCCCGATTTGTAGAGTTCATGAGTCGCAAGACTGCCACGATTGTCGCGATTGCCGGACTGGCTTTCGCAACCACGATGTTTCCCGGCGGCTCCGATGCCGTCGCTCTGGCCCGGGCAGCCGATAAACAGTCCGCCGTGACCGATGTGGTCGATGATGCGGAACTGGTGCCTGAAACCCCGATCACCTTCGTATCCGAAGCCGTGGTGCAGCCGCTCGCGCCCGCGCCTGCGCCTGCCGCGCCGGTTCTGACCGAGGCGGGTTCGCTTGCCGAGCTGGTCGGCATGGTCGATACCGGCCAGACCCTCACCGAAGAGCTGCACTGCCTCGCCGGCGCGGTCTATTTCGAGGCTCGCGGCGAGCCGCTGACCGGCCAGCTGGCTGTGGCGCAGGTGATCATCAACCGCACCGAAGACGGCCGCTTCCCGCGCTCCTATTGCGGCGTCGTGTCACAGCCGGGGCAGTTCTCGTTCATGCGCGGCAACCGTATGCCCGCGATCCGCACCGGATCACCCGCCTGGGCCCGCGCCGTGGCCATCGCCGAAATCGCGCACAAGGGCCTGTGGGAATCCGAAGCGGGCGAAGCGGTGTTCTTCCACGCCCGCTACGTCAAACCCGGCTGGAGCCGCACCAAGACGCGCCTCGCCCAGATCGACACGCATATCTTTTATCGCTGATCGCTCATCCTCGCCGCTGTTCGCCCTTCGGGCGAGCGGCCGCGGGCGGGCGGTCGCCCTTGCGGCGCTGCGCGCCGGTCATCGCCCTAAGGCTGGGTCAGTTTCTGATTTTCACCCAAACAGGCGTGTGGTCGCTGGCCTTTTCGCGTCCGCGATAGGCCTTGTCGACGCCGCAGGCATCGAGCCGGTCGGCGCATTCGGGTGACAGCAGGATGTGGTCGATCCGGAAGCCGTGATCGCGCTGCCATGCACCGGCCTGATAGTCCCAGTAGGTCCACACGCCCCCACGCGGATTGTGGGTGCGGATCGCGTCGGTCCAGCCATCATTGAGCAGCCGCGCATAGGCGGCGCGTGATTCGGGCTGCATCAGGGCATCGTCCGCCATTGCCTTCACCGACCACACGTCGTTGTCTTCGGGAATGACGTTGAAATCGCCGAGCACCACGGCGGGCACTTCCTCGGCACGGATCGCGGCCATGCGCTCGCGCAGCTTTGCCATCCACGCCAGCTTGTAGGTGAATTTCGGCCCCGGATGGGGATTGCCGTTGGGCAGATACAGGCAGGCGATCCGCACGCCCGAGACATCGGCTTCGAGATAGCGCGCCTGTTCCTCGTCGCCTTCGTTGGGACCGGGGATGCCCAGCCCGCGCTGCACTTCGGCAAGGGTGTATCCGGCGCGGGTATCGACGAGGATCGCGACCCCGTTGAAGCTCTTCTGTCCGTGCCAGATCGCCGAATAGCCGATCGCCTCGAAATCGCCCGCGGGGAAGCCTTCGTCCTGCGTCTTGATTTCCTGCAGGCAAGCGACCGCGGGGCGCGTTTCCTCAAGCCATTCGATAAGGCGCGGGCCGCGGGCCTTGATTCCGTTGATGTTGAAGGTGGCGATTTTCATGGGGCTACCTCGTCATTGCGAGCGGAGCGAAGCAATCCATCGACCAGCGTTTCCGCCTGAGGCGAGGCCTGTCCATGGATTGCCGCGTCGGCCCTTGCGGGCCTCCTCGCAATGACGGGGCAAGAGATCAACTCAAATCCCGAAGCTGGCCCCGCAGCCGCAGCCTGCGGCGGCCTGCGGGTTTTCGACCTTGAAGGCCGCGCCGCCCAGCGATTCGACGAAATCGACCGTGCTGCCCGCGATCAGATCGAGGCTGACCGGATCGACCACCAGCTTCACGCCATCGGTTTCGGAGACGCTGTCATCGGCATCGGGGGCATCTGCCAGATCGAACTTGTACTGGAAGCCCGAACACCCGCCGCCTTCGACCGCAAGGCGCAGGATCGCCGGGCGCGACTGTTTCTGCGCGATGAAGGCCACGCGCTTGGCGGCGGACGGGGTGAGGATCAGGGGCTCGGCGCTCATGGTCACAATCTAGGGCGCGCGGGCGCAATCCTCAAGCGGTCACACCGCCTGGATATAGTTGCGCAGCGCCTCGGCCTCGTGCTGCACCTCGTCCATCTTGTGCTTCACCAGGTCGCCGATCGAGATGAACGCCACCAGCGCGCCATCCTCGACCACCGGAAAGTGGCGGAAACGGCGGCGGGTCATCATGCCCAGCGCCTCGTCGATCGTGGTCGAAGGTTCGACCGTGACCGCAGGCGATGTCATGATCTGTTCGACCGGCAGATCGAGGCACGCGCCCCCGTGATCGGCAAGGCGGTAGATCACGTCGCGTTCGGACACGATGCCGACCACGCGGCCATCGCGCAGCACCGGCAGCGCGCCGATGCGTTTGCTGGCGAGCGTGCTGACGACCTGCGACACGGGCGTCGCAACGTCGCAGGCGATGATGTCGGATGGGCCGCGCTGGGCGATGATTCGAGCGATGTTCATGACGACTCCCTCTCTATCGGATGAGGAAGGTGACATGTTTCCCGCCAAAAGGCGAATCCGCATGATTGCGCGGCGTGAGGGCTGACTTGCACCCTTTGCGCGTTGCCAATCGTGGCGGCGCAGGCCATGGCTTGGGCCATGACCCGCAAATCTCCGCTCGATGACCCTGTGAATGCGGCCCACGCCTGGGCGCGCTATCGCCAGATCATGAAGCTGCTGCTGGCCGCAACCGTGCTGGTGGTGGCCATCGCGATGGGCCTGCTGTTTGCCTATAACGGCATGGTCTCGGTGCATTTCTACATCGCCGTGGCGCTCGGCATCAGCCTGACGATGCTGCTGGGCGGGGCGCTGATGGGGCTGGTGTTCCTTTCGAACGGCACCGGCCACGATGAATCGGTCGATAACCAGATGCCCGCCAAGGACGAATTCTGGAGCCCGAAAGAGGATTGAGGGGCCGTCGCGCCCCGTCCCCGTTCGTGTCGAGCCCTTCGGCAGGCTCAGGATGAACTGCCGACATACTGTCGTCAGTCGAGACACCTTGCGCACCGGCCTCTCGACTACGCTCGAGGCGAACGGAACCTATTGCGCGGGCATCAGCCGGAATTCCTCGACCGGCACTCCGCCGACCAGATGTTCCTGAATGATCCGCTCCAGCACCGCGGGCGAGCAGGAATGATACCACACCCCGTCCGGCCACACGACCGCGACCGGCCCCGCCGCGCAGATTTGCAGACAATCCGCCTTGCTGCGCTGCACCCCGCCGCCCGGCCCGCGATTGCTGTCGGCGGTGCGCTGCGGGCCGACCAGCCCCAGTTCCTTCAGGCGTGATTTGAGAAAGCCCCACGCCTCCTCGCCCGCCTCGCGCGAACAGCATTTCTGCTTGTCCGATACCGCACACAGCATGATGTGGCGGGTGATCGCGCTGGCCTTGGCCGGATCGCCGTAATGCTTGGCGAGCGAGGTTTGCGCCGAGAGCAGTTCCTGCCGGCTCATTCCGGCTTGTCCGCCTTCAGCCAGCGGCCCAGCCATGCGAAGACGGTGTTGTGCCATTGCAGCGAGTTCTTGGCCTTGAGCACCCAGTGGTTTTCATCCGGAAACACCAGCAATTGCGCCGGAATCCCGCGTTCCTGAAGCGCGGTGAAGGCGCCCAGCCCCTGCGTGTAGGGGACGCGGAAATCCTTTTCGCCCAGCACCACCAGCATCGGGGTCTGCCATTTGCCGACATGGTTGACCGGGTTCCACTTCTCGTAGGTCTCCCGCGCCTGTTCATAGGAGCCGCCGAAATCCCAGCGCGGGAACCACTGTTCCTCGGTCGAATAGGCAAAGGCGCGATTGTCGAACAATCCGTTGTGGTTGACGAGACAATCGAAGCGGTCGGGCCACTGCCCGGCGATCCAGTTGATCATGTAGCCGCCATAGCTCGCCCCCATGGCGCAGGCGCGGCTGCCATCGATCTGCGGGTCGAGCGCGAGGGCGGCGTCGAGGCCCTTTTGCAGGTCTTCGAGCGGCTTGCCGCCCCAGTCCTTGTTGATCGCATCGGTGAAGGCCTGCCCGTATCCGGTGCTGCCATGGAAATCGACCGAGATCACCGCATAGCCCTGGCTGGCGGTGACGCGAGGGTTCCAGCGGGTCGACCAGCTGTCGTTGAAGCTGCCCTGCGGCCCGCCGTGGATATAGAGGATTGCGGGGATCGGGCCGGTCTGGTCGGCGAGCCGGGTGATCTGGCCCCACACCGTGTCGCCATTCGCGCCGGCAAAGCTGAAACGGCGGGTGACGATATTGGCGCGCTTGCCCATCAGGGTGGTGGCGACATCGGTCAGCGGGCGGGCCTGCGCGCCGCCATCCGACAGGAACAGCTCCGCCGGATTGCCGAGCGAATCGCGGGTGAACAGCAGCCGCCCGCCGGGCAGGGCGGCAAGGTTGCCGATATGCGCCTCGTTGCCGGCCATCAGGTTGAGTTCCGTCACCGCGCCGGTGGCGATGTCGATGCGGAAGGCGGGGGTATCGAGCACCTTCTGCGCGGTGGCGATGAGGTGCTTGCCATCCGTGCTCCACGTCAGGCTGCCGAAACTGAGATCGGTGTCCGCTGTCAGGTTGCGGGCCTTGCCGGTCTTGAGGTCGAGCAGTTGCACCGCCAGCCTGTCCGCCTCGTAAGTCGGGCGGGCCATGGCGAGCCATGCCAGATAGCGGCCATCGGGCGAAGGCACGGGGGTGGTGTCGGTGGCTGTGTTGCCATCGGTCAGCAGCACCGGCGCTGCGCCCTTGAGATCCGACATATAGATGTCGAGATTGGTTGATGTGGGCTCGGCCGCATCGGCCTTGCGCGCGGTGAAATAGAGCGCCTTGCCATCGGGCGCGAAGGCCACTTCCTCCGCGCCGCCGAAGGGCATGGTGGGGCTGTCGGCGACGAGGCCGGTGGCGGGATCGGTGCCGTCAACCGGAACTTCCGCGCCCGAAACGCGCCCGTCGGTCAGCGGGGCGACGAAGATGCGGTTGTGGGTGCCGGGGGTCTCCCAGCTGTCCCAGTGGCGCACGAAGCCGTCTGCTGCGTCATACAGCCGGCCGGTGCCCGGGCCGGGCAGGTGCTTCGGCTTGGCATCGGCGCAGCCGAATTTCGGGCAATCGCGGGGCAGGGCGGCCCACAGGGCGATCGCCTTGCCATTGGGCGCGAGTTTGAAGCCCTCGATCCCGGCGTGGGGATAGCCTGCAACCAGCTGCGGCGTGCCGCTGATGCCCGCCTTGGTCAGGCCGACCCGCCACACCCGCCCGCGCGCCTCGACCCCCTCGCCATCGGGATGTTCGCTGCTGAGGAAATAGAGCTGCCCGTCCGCGCCGAACACCGGATCGGACGCCGCGATCCCGAAATCGAGCGCCACCGGCGCAGCCCCTGCCGCAGTCAGATCGAGCAGGTAGAACGCGGTGCTGCGCGCCAGGCTTTCGGGATCGGTGGTGGTGACGCTGTAAACCGCCAGCGTTCCGCCCGCGTTGACCGCAGGCGCACCGAGGCGGGGCAGGGTGACGAGATCCTCGGCGCTCATCGGCGGGGCAGTCACGCCCGGAACGGCGGGCGCTTCCTGCGCGGCAAGCGGAGCGGCGAACAGGGCGGCGACGGCGACTGACGCGCCGGAGATCATCAGCTTGTGCATGATGGCGGGATTAGCCCGCCTTATGCCGACGCGCCAGTGCTGCAAAGCGTGGGTGGTGCAGCCTAGGGACGCTTGCCGACGATCCGCGCGATTTCCGCCTGCACCAGCTTTTCGACCATGCCCGGCAGATTGGCTTCAAGCCATTGTGCCAGCATCGGGCGCAGCAATTCGCGGGTCAGCCCTTCCAATGAGGTCTCGCCCGAACGCACGATCTGCGGCCGCGCACCGGGCTCTGCCAGCATCGCCAGTGCGGCGAGGTTTTCGTGCATCGCATCGCGCACGGTATCGGCAATCAGCGGCGCATCTTCGGCTTCGACCGGCGGCAGCGGTGCGGTGTCTTCGGGGGCGCATTCCATCTCGGCAAGGTCGAGCACCTCGTCTTCGTCACGCACCACATGGGCGCGGGCAGGCTCGGCCCGGTCCGCAAGGACATGATCCGACACGCTTTCGCGCCGGCGCCGGGTTTCCATCGCCCCGGCCCGGTTGTCGCGTGCGATCACCTTCTTGATCGATTCGAGAATCTCCTCGACCGAAGCCTCGCCGTCCTGCGCCATCATATGCCCCATATTCCCTGTTCCCGGCCTGTCCCGAATCGGGACCGGTTTCATTCGCCGGGCTGCAACTTCGGC
>NZ_JBREHG010000004.1:0-231823 GCF_056848235.1 Erythrobacter sp. RANMB8 | reverse complement strand
GGCGACTTCAGAACCCGGAGGTCAATGGGCCAACACCGACCAATTCTGCGGATCTCATGGCCGCCAGAGAAAGTTTCTGCCCTATGCAGGCACCAGCGTCTCGGTCAGCGAATCGGAACACCTCGGCCCTTATCTTGCTTTCGGACGAATGGGATTCGATCGGGCCGGTCGTTGAGCGATATGCCTCCGCCCCAGACAGAGTTCTTCCGACCATCGCCAAATCCGGCAGCCCCCCTTAATCGCGGGCAGCCTTCCATTCGCGCTTGATCTTCTTGGCGAGACTCCATTTGTGGACCTCGGTCGGACCGTCGTAGATGCGGAAGGCGCGGATTTCACGGAACACCTGAGCAACGATGGTGTCATCGGTCACGCCGGTCCCGCCCATCACCTGCACACAGCGATCCGCCACCCGCATCAGCGCCTCCGACACGGCGACCTTCGCCATCGAGCTTTCCGCCGTGCCGAGCGATCCGGTGTCGAGCACGCCCGCGCACCAGTCGATCATCAGCTCCGCCTGTTTCAGATCGATCAGGTTTTCGGCCAGCATGAAGCCGACGCCTTCGTGATCAACCAAAAGCTTGCCGAAAGCCTCGCGGCGGCAGGCATAGTCGGTCGCGATTTCATGGGCGCGGATGCAGGCCCCGAGCCAGCGCATGCAATGCGAAAGGCGCGCCGGCGCGAGCCTGATCTGGGCATAGCGGAAGCCCTCGCCCGCCTCCCCCAGCATCTGGTCGGCAGGCACCCGCAGGTTCTCGATCGCCACCACGGCATGGCCGCCGGGCATCGAGGAATCGATGGTGTTCGGCACCCGTTCGATGCGGATGGCGGGATCGGGCAGGTCGACCAGGAACATGCAGGCGCCCTCGTCCGATTTCGCCATGACGATCCCGACCCCGGCCCCATCGGCACCGGTGATGAAGGCCTTTCGCCCGTTGATCACCCAGTGGTTGCCATCCTGGCGGCAGGTGGTGCGCATCATCGAAGGATCGGATCCGGCACCCCCTTCGGCGGCAGGCTCGGTCATGAAAAAGGCGGACCGCGCCCGCCCCTCGACCAGCGGCTTCAGGAACCGCTCCCGGATTTCCGGGCTGCCGACCTTGCCGAGGAGATACATGTTGCCCTCGTCCGGCGCGGCGGTGTTGAGCGCGAGCGGGCCGAGTGGCGAAAGGCCGGTGGCGCGCAGCACAATCGCGGTTTCGGCCTGCGTCAGATGCCTGCCATCGGGCAGGATATGCGGTGTTAGCAGGCCTGCCGCGCGCGCCTTGTCCTTCATTTCGGCGACCAGTTCATCGGACGGGCAATCATGGTGATCGCGGCGCGGATCGCGTTCGTAAGGCACGATCGTCTCGCGCACGAAAGCCTCGACGCGGGCGGCGAGTTCGTGCGCGGCGGCGAGGCCAATCCCGCTCATGCGGCGGCGCTCCGGATTGCGGGCGTGTGGGTGTGCATCTGTGTGTCCTCAGTTCGTCAATGGCAGGGCGGGCTGCACTGTGCGCCATCGCCTCTGCCACGAGAACCCGCGTTTTTGCTGCTTGCCTTCGATGCTGCGCGGCAGCGCGGGCCTGCCTATTCGTGGCGCAGCGCGTCAATCGGATCGAGCTTCGAGGCGCGGCTGGCGGGATAGTATCCGAACACGATCCCCATCGAGGATGCGAACAGGAAGCTGACGATGTTGATCGTGGGGTCAAACACGTAAGGCACATCGATTGCCGCGGCCAGCCCGATCGAGGCGAGGAAGCCCAGCCCGATCCCGACCAGACCGCCCAGCGCGCACAGCACCACCGCCTCGGTCAGGAATTGCAGCCGCACCTCGCGTGCCAGCGCGCCGATGGCTAGGCGGATGCCGATTTCGCGGGTGCGCTCGGTCACGCTGACGAGCATGATGTTCATGATCCCGATGCCGCCGACCAGTAGACTGATCGAGGCGATCACCGCCACCATCGCGGTGAGCGCGCCGGTGGCCGCACCCAGCGCCTGATTGACCTGAGCCGTATCGATCACGTTGAAGTCATTGGGCTCGCTGCCCTGCAACAACCGCCGTTCGCGCAGCAGGGCGACCAGCGAATCCTGGATCACTCTCGCCTCGTAAGCTGGATCATATTTGACCACAAAGAAATCGAGGTTGTCGTTGCCCTTGAACCGGCGCTGCACGGTCTTGAGGGGCATATAGACCGTATCGTCATCATCCGCGCCGCCGCCGCCCTGCCCGCGTTCTTCCATGACGCCGATCACCGTGCAGGAAATATCGGACAGCCGCATCCGTGCGCCGACCGGACTGGTTCCCGGCGGAAAGATCGCATCGCGTACCTTGAGGCCGAGCAGGCACACCGCGTTGCCTGCCTCCTGTTCCTGCGGGGTGAAGGCGCGGCCTTCGGCGATCCTGATCGACTGGGCTTCGAGCAGGTCGTTGTTCCCGCCCTGCACCCGCGTGTCCCAATCCTGCCCGTTGTAAAAGGCCGTAGTGCTCGCGCCGACATTGCCCGCCGCGATATCGACCCCGGCGATCTGCTGCTTGACCGCGCGCACATCGGCCTCGTCGAACGGGCGGATGGTCCCGCGGGTGGTGCGCACCGGGAAGATGATGAAATTGCTCGCGCCAAGCGAGGAGATCTCCTCCTGCACCGATGCGGTCACGCCATTGCCCAGCGTCACCATCGTCACCACCGCGGCAACGCCGATGATGATCCCCAGCGTCGTCAGGATCGAACGC
Source organism: Erythrobacter sp. RANMB8 (assembly GCF_056848235.1). NCBI lineage: Bacteria > Pseudomonadati > Pseudomonadota > Alphaproteobacteria > Sphingomonadales > Erythrobacteraceae > Erythrobacter > Erythrobacter sp. RANMB8. The sequence continues at coordinate 229,113 of NZ_JBREHG010000004.1, read as the reverse complement.
AGGATGTGGCGGCGGATTTCGCGCAGGGCCAGCAGGATCGAGGTGCCGAGCATCAGGCGGGGCTGCCTTCTGTCGCCATCACCCCGCGCTCGACCCGCTCGACCAGCCCGTCGCGGAAGCGCACGATGGTTTTGGCGTAGGCGGCCATGTCTTCCTCGTGGGTGACCATCAGGATGGTGATGCCTTCACCGTTGAGGCGCTGGAGCAACTGCATGATTTCCACCGAGCGTTCGCTGTCGAGATTGCCGGTCGGTTCGTCGGCCAGCAGCACATCGGGCTCGGTCACCAGCGCGCGGGCGATGGCGACGCGCTGCTGCTGACCGCCCGACAATTCGGCCGGGGTGTGATCGGCCCAGGGGACAAGGCCCACCTGATCGAGCGCCCGCATCGCCGCCTCGCGCCGCCGCGCCTTGCTCTCGCCGCGATAGAGCAGCGGCAGCTCGACATTTTCGAGCGCGGTGGTGCGCGCCAGCAGGTTGAAGCCCTGAAACACGAAGCCGAGATAGCGCCGGCGCAAGAGGCTGCGCTGGTCGCGGTCAAGTTTCTGCACTTCAATCCCGCGAAACCGGAACACGCCGCCGGTGGGCACATCAAGGCAGCCGAGAATGTTCATCGTGGTCGACTTGCCCGACCCCGAGGGGCCCATGATCGCCACGAATTCGCCCCGCTCGATGGCCAGGTCGACGCCCTTGAGCGCCTGAAACGCCGCCGCCCCGCTGCCGAAGGTCTTGGTGATCCCCTCAAGCTGGATGAGCGGTTGCGCTGTCACTGGCCCGCCGCCTTGACGCCGGTGACGACCTTCATGCCCTGCTTCAGCTCCTTAGACCGCACCACCGTGCGCCGCCCGTCGCTGCGGCCGGTGATGACCTCGATCGCCTTCAGCGTGCCGTCAGCCTGCACCACCTGCACCTGCTGGCGACTGCCTTCACCTATGGTGGCCTGCTGCTTCTGGTCTTCCAGCCCGATCTGCGGCTGGAACACGCCGCCGCCGCCTTCCTCCTTGGCATCGGGGCGGAACCGCAGCGCGGCATTGGGCACCAGCAGCGCCTTGCCGGTGTCCTGCGTGGCGATGGTCGCGGTCGCAGTCATGCCGGGACGGAGCAGGCCATCGGGGTTCTGCACTTCGAGCCGAGCTTCGTAATTGACGACCGATCCGGCGCCCCCTGCCGCCGCCGCGGCTCCGCCGGACTGGCTTTGCACCGTGTTGCTCGATGCCAGATCGACCCGTTGCAGCGTCGCGGGAAAGCGCCTGCCGGGATAGGCATCGACGGTGAAGGTGGCCTTCTGCCCGGCCTTGACCTGGCCCACGTCGGCCTCGTCAATCGACACGCGCAACTGCATTTCGGACAAGTCTTCGGCGATCACAAACAGCGTCACCGTGTTAAAGGCGGCAACCACCGTCTGTCCCGGCTCGATCCGGCGGGCGAGCACCACGCCATTGACGGGCGAGCGGATCACCGCACGGCTGCGGGTGGTGAGGTTGGCCCGCATCTGCGCGCTGGCAGCCTCGATATTGGCCCGCGCCGAGGCGACCGCCGCCTTGTCGCGTTCGACCGCGGCTTCGGCCTGTTCGACCTCGATCTGCGAAGGCACGCGCCCGCCCGAAAGCCGCCGCACTTCTTCCAACCGCGCCAGTTGCACCTTGTCGATATCCAGCGTTGCCTGCGCCTGCGCCAAGGCGGCGCGGGCCGCGTTGAGGTTGGCGCGCGCCTGCGCGATCTGCTGGTCGATGATCTCGGTATTGATCACCGCGATCACCTGCCCGCGGGTCACGCGGTCATTGACATCGACGGCAACGCTGTCGACCGGCCCGGTCACTTCCGCGCCGACTTCGACCTGATTGGTGGGCCTGAGGTTGCCTGTCGCCGATACCGACAGTGACAGCGATTCCTGCACCACTGCCTCGGTAATGTAATCGGGTTTGGGCTTTTCGCTGAACACTGCGGAAAGGATCATCGCCAGCACGATCAGGACGATCAGCGCAGGCAGCCAGTACTTCATGGTCCGCCGCCACATCGGGCGCGGTTTGGTGCCGAGGAACTCGTCCACGCTCGGCACTTCAGCCGGATTGCTCGTCTCGTTCACTCGCCTGGCTCCCTCGCCGCAATATTTTCAAGACCCGCGCCGCCGGGCACCGACCATCCACCACCCAGCGCCCGCGCCAGACTGATAAAGGCCAGTGCCCGCGATGCCTCGGCGTTGACCAGCGCGTTGCGGGTGGCAAGCAGCTGGCTTTCGGCGACCAGCAGGCGCTGGAAATCGATCAATCCGGCCTGATACTGGCTGCGCGCCAGCAAGGCGGCATTTTGTGCGCCCTCGCTCGCTTCGGCCAGCGCGGTCACGCGTTCCGCGCTGGCGGACAGATCGGCATTGGCGCTTTCGACCTCTTGCAAGGCCACAAGGATGCTCTGGCGCCACGCCGCGAGCGATCCGTCGGCAACCGCCTCGGCCCCTTCGATCCGCCCGCGCACCCGCCCGCCATCAAAGATCAACTGCGACAGGCTGGCAAAGATATTGCCGGTGACGATGTCGAACAGATCGCCCGCCCTCGTGCCGCTGGTGCCGATCGTGCCGGACAGACGCGCCAGCGGATAAAGCTGTGTGCGCGCCACGCCAACGCGGTCAAGATCGGCGGCGAGCCGCGCTTCGGCAGCGCTGACATCGGGGCGACGGCGCAGCATGTCGGCAGGCGCCGACAGCGCGACATCGGCAGGCGGTGCAGGAACTGCACGTGGCGCAGCGATCAGTGCGTTGTAAACCCTGCCCGGCGGCTCTCCGATCAGGGTGGAAATGGCATTGGCAACCGCAACCAGATTGCTTTCGATCTGCGGAATCGATGCGGCAGTCTGCGCCCGCTGGGTGCGCGCCTGTTCGACATCGAGGCTGTTGGCCAGCCCCGCCTGATTGCGCCAGCGCGCTATCTGCAAGGTATCGTCCTGGATCGCGAGCGTATCGCGGGCGATTGCCAACTGCGCCGCCAGCGAGCGGGCGGTCACCACCTGGCTTGCCACCTGCGCGACAATCACCCGTTCCAGATCGCCGAGGGAATAGCCCGCCGCCGCAACATCGCTGCGGGCAGCATCGATCGAGCCGTCGATCCGTCCGAACAGATCGACCTCCCACGCCGCATCCGCGCCGAGCGAAAGCAGCACGTCATCGCTGGCAAGATCGCCGACTTCGCGCCGCGCCCCGCCGCTGGCATTGACGGTCGGCACCCGGTCTGCCCGTGCCTGCCGCAGCCCCGCGCGGGCCGCCCTCAGCCGCGTGACAGCCTGTGCCAGATCGAGGTTTTCGCGCTGCGCCTGCGCAACGAACTCCGCCGCCAGCGGATCATCCAGCATCAGCCAGTAGGTATCGAGCGGAATCTCCGCCCCCGCAGGCTCGGCCAGCACCCAGCGTTCCGGAATGGCCTGCACACTGGCAAGGGCCGGCGGATCGCTGCGACCGGCCATGCAACCGGACAAGGCCATTGCTGCAAGGGATATGGCAAGGCCCGCGCGCCTTCTGCCATGTGCAACCGTCACGAGCGGCAATCCTGACAAAGCTGAAATTCCACGATTACCGCCCCTTTGCTGCTGCGTCTTTTTGCAAGACCTTGTTCGCAGCTGCGCCCCTGAAAACACCATACCGAACAAGCCGATACGGACTTCTCCGAAGTGCTACCAGCGCGGCCTATCAGGCACAACGCCGTTTCGTCGGTTTCCGGTGATAGCTTGTCGATCACGAATGCGGTTGGTCGGTCCGCATCAGCCACCGCATCCCATTTGCGCGGCGAGATCGATCAGGCTGTCGGCGCGCCATTCCCACGCCTGCTCGTGCGCCGCATCGGGAGCGGGCGCGCCGCCATATTCGTCCGGACGATCGACATAGGCCGTCAGAAGCCCGCACGCCCGCGCTGCGGCAAGATCCCCGTGATGGGCCGCGACCAGACAGAGTTCTTCCGGAGCGATGCCGAGAATTTCGGCCGTGCGCAGATAGGCTGCGCGCTCGGGCTTGTAGGCACGGCTGACTTCGGCGCCGAGGATCGCATCCCACGGCAGTCCGCCATGGCGGGCCATTGCCAGCAACAAGGCGATATTGCCGTTCGAAAGGGTCACAACCGGAAAGGCCGATTTCAGCCGCGTCAGCCCCTCGACCGCGTCGGGCCAGGGATCGAGCCGGTGCCATGCCCGGTTCCAGTCGTCCAGCAGTGCCGGATCGAGCGCCGCCGGATCAATATCCCGTTCGCGCAGGGCCTGTTCCAGCATCTCGCGGTGCAGGATATCGAGCGGGACAAATTCGCGGCCCGAACGCTTCATCCCGATCATCGCGGCAATATATTGCCTGCGCCAACCATCGGCGAAGGTGGCCGGATCGCAATCGCTTCTGCCGATCCGGTCGAGAAACACCGCGGATTCGCGCGCGATGCTGCTCCGCCAGTCGACCACCGTGCCGAATACGTCGAAGGCGAGAACTTTGGGACGGGCTGGTGCAGGCATCGGAACATCGCTCGTTTGGGTTAATGGGCGTCTGGCCCGGCTTGGCAGGATCGGCAACTCTGACGCCCGCCCTGCGCCTTGGCAATGGTGCGCGCCAGAGCCTCAACCCCCGGAATAATACATAGGCGCTCCATTCCGGCTTCGTAGCCCCGGTGCGCCTATCGGGCAGTGATGGTTACCGCTGTTGCCCTTTCCGTTAACCCACGCACCGCGCTGCCTGCGCTGGTGCTTGCGGCGTTGCCCGTGCTGCCCCTGCTGGCGGCCGGCGCGCCCGCGGGAACCATTATCGAAAACACCGCGACTGCCACCTATGACGATGGCGGCGTCATCCGCAATGCATCCTCGAACACGGTGCAGGTTCGGGTCGACGAGGTGCTGGATGTCACCGTTGCCTCACTCGATTCCGGACCATTGACTGTACGCTCCGGCGGAACGGCAGTGCTCGCCTTCCAGGTCACCAACACCGGCAACGGGCCGGAAAGCATCGCACTGGAGGCCGTCACAAGCGTCGCGGGCAATGCCTTTGATGCCGTGCCTGATGCCATCGCGATCGATAGCAATGGCAACGGGGTTTATGATGCCGGCGTCGATCAGGTGCTGCCCGGCCCCGCCACGCTGACCAGCCTGCCCGCCGAAGCATCGCAGACCGTGTTCGTGATCGTCAGCGCGCCTGCCGGTCTTGCCGACGGCGCGCAGAGTGCCGTCAATCTGGTCGCCCGCACAGCCACAGGCAGCGGTGCGCCGGGCACCCTGTTTGCCGGATCGGGCGAAGGCGGCGGCGATGCCGTGGTCGGCGCAAGCGGCGGCACCGCAGTCGCAACCGGACAGCTGGTGGCGAGCGCCAGCACAGTCACCCTCGTCAAATCGGCGAGCGTCGCCGATCCCTTCGGCGGGAGCAGCGCTGTGCCCGGGGCAATCATCACCTATTCGATCACCGCGCTGGTCAGCGGTTCGGCCGATGTCGATACCCTGCGGATCACCGATGCCATCCCCCCGCGCACCCAATATCGCGCCGGCACGCTGCAACTCGACGGCGCGCCGCTGACCGACGCGGCTGGCGACGATGCGGGCGAGGCGACACCCGCCACAGTCAGCTTCGACCTCGGCACCGTGCCCGGCGGGGCATCACGCACCGTCAGCTTTGCCGTGTCGATCGAGGAATAAGGAGACCCCGATGCGTCTAGCCCTTGCAGCCATGATCGCGGCGATCGCCGCCCTTGCCGCCCCGGCCCGCGCCGCACCACCGATGGAACTGGCAGGCTATGTCGAGCGCGAGACGGTCACCACAGGTGCCAGCGGTGAACCCGTGGTCGAACGCGCCGCCCCGCAAGTGGTTGTCCCCGGCGACCGGCTGATCTTCGGCACGCGTTTCACCAACACCGGCAGCGCGCCGGTCGAGGATTTCGTCGTCTCCAACCCCGTGCCGCCAAGCGTCGCGGTGACCGGCGAGATCGACCCTGCGCAGACCGTGTCGGTCGATGGCGGCAAGACCTGGGGGCGGATTGCCGCGCTTACGGTTCCCGACAGCCAGGGCGATCCCCGTCCTGCGACACCTGCCGACATCACCCACATGCGCTGGACCATCCCGGTTGTCGCACCGGGCGCCAGCGGCCGGGTCGAATTCCCCGTCACCGTGCGCTGACCAGCCTCCGGATCAAGCCAGCAAAAGGCCGCAACAATGAAACACCGCCAACACTTCGCCGCTCTTGCCGCAGGCACTGCGCTGGTGGCGCTCCAGACCGCCCCCGCCTTTGCCGAAGGCACCACCGTGGGCACCACGATCACCAACACCGCCACCATCGACTACCGCGTCGGCGGGGTCGCGCAGAACGCCGAGGTTGCGTCCGACAGCTTTGCGGTCGACCGCAAGGTCAATCTTGTCATCACCCGCGTTTCCGACCCCACCACCCAGGTTTCGCCCGGCCAGGCAGACGCGGTAATCGCTTTCGAAATTACCAACCTGTCCAACGATACGATCGACCTCGTGCTGGCGGCCAGCCAGTCGGGCAGCGACGATTTCGATGCCGCCAATGTCACGATCTACCGCGACGACGGCAATGGCGTGTTCGACGTGAATGACACCGCCACCACGCTGCTCGACGAAGTCGCCGAGGACGAAACCCTGCGGGTGTTCATCGTTGCCGATATTCCGCTGGCGCAGACCAATGCCCAGGTTGCCGACGTGATCCTGTCCGCCACCGCCCATTCGGGCGGGAGCGCCGGATCGCAGGGCGCAATCCTGACCACGACCGCCGGGGCCGATACCGACAATGTCGAAACCGTGCTGGCCGATGGTGCCGGAGCGGATGACAGCGCCAATGACGGGGTGTTCTCTGCCGCAGGCAGCTACACCGTGTTTGCCGCCACGCTCGATGTGACCAAGACCAGCCGCGTCATCAGCGATCCGGTCAACGGAACCACTAACCCCAAAGCCATCCCCGGCGCGCTGATCGAATATTGCGTCACCGTCGCCAACGGCCCTTCGAGCGCCACAGCAACCGATGTGGTGGTGACCGACATTCTCCCCGGCGATCTGACCTTCGATGCAACCTTCGGCATCCGGGTCGATGGCACGCCCGCCGGTTCGGGACAGTGCAACGCCGATGGCACGCCCGGCGGATCGATCAGCGGCAGCACCGTCACCGCTCCGCTGAGCGATATCGCCGCCAGCGCGGCACGCACCGCCTATTTCCGCGCCACGATCAACTGACCCCGGCGGGCTTGACCGCATTTGTGCAATGGCCAGCGTGATCCGGTCCCTGTCGCGGCGCATGGCGGGCGCGCTCTGCCTGCTTGCCGCCGCGGCATGGGGTCATGGTGCAGCAGCGCAGTCCATCGACAACACCGCCTTTGCTTCGTGGAACATGGGCGGGATCGCCGGAGAGACGCAATCGAACCGGGTCAGCGTTGCCGTACAGACGGCTTCTTTCACGCTCGCTACCTTCCGGCTTGCGCCCGACAGCGGCGCCAGCGTCACCTATTTCCGGTCGCAATGCACCACTGGCGCTCAAGCATCTGTCGGGCAAGCACTCACCGCCACGATCGCGCCGACAACCGAGGTCAGGCTCGGCGAGGCGATCATCTTCGAAGTCACCGCCCAGACCGCCAACCGCGATCCTGCGGTGATCGACAACCTCACGGTGCTCGCAAGCAGTTCGCAGGGCGGTCAGGTGCGGCTGGTGGTGTTCGAGACCGGGCCTGACACCGGACGATTTGTCGGCAGCATCGGCACATCGCTGCCCGGCGAGACCGCGGGCGCGGACGATTGCCGCCTTGCCGTAAATCAGGGCGGGCAGATCACCATCGCGCTCGATGAAGGGAATGCGGGCGGATTGCCCGTCAGCGCGAACGTGACGATCATCGAACCGGCAACGGGGCCCTCCCCGCTGGGCCTGACACTCGGCCTCTCGCGTCAGCGCGCGCAGCCGGGGGAGACACTGCTTTATTCGCTGGTTGTCAGGAATAGCGGTGAGGCCGGTCCGGAAGATGGCACCGTCACGGTGGATCTGCCCGCAGGCATCAGGCTGCGCGGCAGAACCATTACGATTGACGGCCGCCCGGCTGGCGACGCGGTGCGCATCTCTGCCGATGGCAGGCGGCTCGAAATCGCGCCCGGCCTGCTCCCGGCGGGCAGCGAGCGCCGGATCGGCTTTGCCGCCGCTATCGCCGCCAATGCGCCGCCGGGACGACGGGTCACCACCGCTCGCCTTATCGACACGCTGGGCCGCAACAGCCTTGCCGATGCCATGGTCGAGATCGAGCGCGAAGGGATCGCCGCGCGCATGACGATCATCGGGCAGGTGCTTTCAGGGCCGTGCACTTCGGGCGAGGCCGCCCGGGGCATCGGCGGCGTGCGCGTCATCATGGAGGATGGGAGCTTCGCCATCACCGATGCCGATGGGCGTTACCGGCTGGAAGGCGTCACCCCCGGCACCCATGTGGTGCAGGTCGTGCGCGGCACCCTGCCCGCAGGGACGCGGCTGGTCGATTGCTCCGGATCGACCCGCAGCGCAGGCGATCCCGGATCGCGCTTTGTCATCGCGCAGGGCGGATCGCTGGCGCGGGCCGATTTCCATGTCGTGGACGCAGCGGACCGAACCCAACCCCGCATCAACGTTGCCCGCGATCTGATGCAGGCGGACGTCGGACAGGACGCGCCGACACTGCGCACGGCCTCCACTCTGCCCGAAACTGACTGGCTTTCGCTCGGCGACGGGCCCGACGGATGGCTGACCCCCGACGAGGATGCAAACCCCCGCGTGCCGGCGATCAAGGTCGCCTTCCGCCACCGGGCGGGCCAGACCATCCGGCTCTATGCCGATGGCAAGCCGGTCGATCCGGTCACTTTCGATGGCACCCTTACCTCCGCCGATGGCCGCTATGCCGTCAGCCTGTGGCGCGGCATCGCCCTGCCCGATGAACGCACCGTGCTGGCGGCGGAGATCGTCAACTCGCTCGGCGGCGTGAATGCGCGGCTGGAACGCGAGGTGTTCTTCACCTCGCAGCCTGCCAATGTCGCGCTGGTCGCGGCGCAATCGCTGCTGGTGGCAGACGGCGTCACGCGTCCGGTGGTGACCGTGCGCATCACCGACCGGCGCGGACGGCCGGTGCGGGAGGGCATTTCCGGCGAATTCCTGCTTTCCGCCCCGTTCGAAAGCGCCGCGCAGATCGAGCTTCAGCAGATCCGCCAGCTGAGCGGTGTCGGCGAGGCCTCGGCCCGCTGGGTGATCGAAGGCGATGATGGCCTTGCGCGGATTGAGCTCGCACCCACCATGGTCAGCGGCGCGCTGCGGATCGCGTTCCTGTTCAACGACGGCAATCTCCGCCGCCGTCAGGAGATCGAGGCATGGGTCGTGCCGGGCGCGGTCGAATGGACAATCGTCGGCCTAGGCGAGGCCACGGCGGGGGCACGTTCGGTGGCCGACAATATGGAAACCGGAACGCCCTTCGACAGCGATCTGGGGCAAAATGCCCGCATCGCGCTTTATGCCAAGGGGCGGGTGCTGGGGAAATACCTGCTCACCTTCGCCTATGACAGCGCGAAGCAGCGGGGTGACCAGCCGCTGCTCGGGGCGATCGATCCTGCGGCCTATTACACCGTGTTTGCCGATGGCTCGCAGCGCCGCTTCGACGCCGCCAGCCGCGAAAAGCTCTATATCCGGATCGAAACGGCGACCTTTCTGGCGCTCTATGGCGATTTCCAGACCGGGTTCGACGAGACAACGCTCGGCCGCTATCAGCGCACCGCCACCGGCATCCGGGCAGAGGCACGGCTGGGCGCGGTGCGTGCCGAGGCCTTCGGGGCCGCCATCGGCAGCCGGTTCCGGCGCGACGAGTTCCAGGGCAATGGCCTTGCCGGCCCCTATCCGCTCGGCAACCGCGATATCCTGATCAATTCCGAACGCGTCACCATCGAAGTGCGCGACCGGTTCCGGCCCGAAGTGATCGTCAGCGCCCGCAGCCTTGCCCGCTTCACCGATTACCGGATCGACGTATTGTCGGGCACGATCACCTTCAGCGAACCGGTGCTGAGCCGCGACCCCGATCTCAATCCGCAAATCGTGGTGATCGAGTACGAGACCGCGGGCAGCGGCGATGGCGCGATCAATGCGGGCGTTCGGGCCGACTGGACCAGCGATGATGGCGCCTTGCGCGTGGGCGCGACCGCGATCACCGAACAGGGCGATGCAGACCGCACCACGCTGGGCGTCGCCGATGCGCGTCTGAAGGTGGGAGAGACGACCGAGTTTCGCGGCGAGATCGCGGTAAGCGACACCGGCGGAACGAGGGCGCAGGCATGGCTGGCCGAAGTGCAGCACCAGACCGGCAGGCTTGGCCTCACCGCCTATGCCCGTGCGATCGACACCGGTTACGGCACCGGCCAGCAGAGCCTTGCCGAGACTGGCCGCCGGATGATCGGCGCAGATGCCCGTTACCAGATCGACGACCGCCTTGCGGCCACCATCAGCGCCCTTGATGACCGGAGCCTCGCAGGCGACGGGGTGCAGCGGCGCGGCGGGCGGGCAGAGCTTGCCTGGCGATCCCCCTCGACCGATGCCCGTATCGGCCTTGCCCGTTTCGACGACCGGCTCGCCAATGGCGAAGGCGCCCGCTCGACGGTACTGGAGGCCGCAGCGACGCAGCGCTTGCTCGACAACCGGCTGGAACTCAGCGGGGCGACCAGCATCGCGCTGGATCAGGCGCAATCGCTCGACCTGCCGCCGCGCCACCGGCTTGGCCTGCGCTATGCCGTCACGCCCGATGTGCGGCTGACCGGCACCTACGAGATTGCCGATAGCACCGCCATCAGGGCACGAACCCTGCGCGCCGGGATCGAGGTGACGCCCTGGCAAGGCGGGCGGATGGTCACCACGCTCGGCCGGAACGAGGGCGATGCGGGTTCTGCCGGGCGCTTTGCCGGTTTCGGCCTCGCCCAGACCATTGCCGTCTCCCCCACGCTGACGCTCGATGCCACGCTCGACGGGAACCGTACGCTGGGCAATGCGCCTTCGCCCGGCGGCGTGATCAATCCCGCCCAGCCCCCTGCGAGCGGCGGTCCACTGGCAATCGATCGCACGCTGTTCGAGGATTTTACCGCTGTCACTCTCGGCGGAACATGGCGTGCGGGCCGCTGGACCGCCAATGGCCGCGGCGAGTATCGCGACGGCCAATTCGCCGACCGCCGCGGGCTGACCCTAGGCATGATCCGCCAGCTGGGCGAAGGCAGCGCCTTCGGCGGCAATCTGGTGTGGACCGAGGCCGAGGCCCCCGGCGGCGCGAAAACGGCGATCACCGATGTTGCCATCACCCTCGCCCACCGCCCGCAAGGCTCGGATCTCTCGCTTCTGGGCCGGATCGAATATCGCAGCGACCGCGTGACCGGTGCCGCAGCGGGGATGCTTGGCCCGGCGGGGCGCACCGCGCTTGATCTGACCGGCGATGCGATGGCACGGCGGCTGGTGGGCAGCCTGTCTGCCAACTGGTCGCCGCGCGTGACAGGCGGCAGCAGGCAGTTGTCAGAGATCGGCCTGTTTCTCGGCACGCGTTACAGCCTCGATCGGCTGGGCACGCTCGATCTGGCAGGATTCACGGCGCTCGCCGGGCTCGATCTGCGGCTTGGCCTCAATGAATGGCTCGACATCGGCGGCAGCACCAGCATCCGCGCCAACGTAACCGATGGCAGCTACAGCTACGCTATCGGCCCGCAGGCGAGCCTTGTTGTGGCAGACGGCGCGCTGCTGAGCCTTGGCTATAACGTCGCCGGTTTTCGCGACCCCGATTTCAGCACCGACCGCCCGCTGGACGAAGGCCTGTTCGCTAGCATCCGGTTCAAGTTCGATGCGGGCACGCTGGGGCTCGCCCCGAACAGCGGCACCGCCCTCCGTGATAACCCGCAGTAGCCGGTTAGCCATGATCTGGGACCCCGTCTGGCAATACCTGCAACCGGTATGCGGCGCAGCGCTTTCATCACGGCACCTTCATGGCGGGCACAGGGGGAACGCCTTGTGAGCCTGATTGCCCGCGTCATTTCCCGCTGGCTTGTCCGCTTCTGCGTGCTTGCAATGATGTGCGGAACGCTGGCCGCACCCCCGGCAGCAGGGCAATCGACCCGCAGCTTCAGCAATACCACCAGCGGCGGCATCAATTCGCTGACGACCTGCCTTTTGCCGCTGGTGCGGAACTTCACCGTGACGAGCAATTTCGTGGTCGGGGACGTCGATCTGGGGGTGCTGGCAAGCCATCCATGGCGCGGCGACATCAGCATCACATTGCAGTCACCGGCCGGGACGCGGCAGACCCTTGTGACAGGCAACGGCATAGCATCAGGCGACAATTTCAACGTCAGGCTCAACGATGGCGGAACCCAGCTCGTCAACACCGACAATCCCGACGGCAACCATTCGACCGCAGCCGTGCCCCCGTATCAGAACAACTTCATCCCCGAAGCACCGCTCTCGGTGTTCAACAGTCAGACCAGTGCCGGCACATGGCGGCTCGAAATCTGCGATACCTTCAGCCTGCTTGACGACGGGACGTTCCTGCGCGCCGATCTGTTTCTGACCCCGCAGACCAGCAGCAGCGGAACGGGCGCGATCTTTGTCGTCTCCAGCACCGCCGACAGCGGCACGAGAACGCTGCGGCAGGCGGTGCTCGATGCCAATGCCATTCCGGGCGAGGCCGATACGATCAGCTTCGCCATCCCCGGGGCCGGGCCGCATACCATTACGCTGGCCAGCCCCCTGCCGCCCTTCCTCGGCTCGGGCGATACGCTGGACGGCACCACTCAGCCCGGTTCTTCTTGCGGTAACTTGTGGGCAGGCACCCCGCACAATCTGCGGATCCACCTCACTGCCGGGACCATCGGGACGGGGCTCCACCTCGAAGCGGCCAATCTCACTGTCAGGGGCCTTGCGATCACGGGCTTCAGCACGAAAGTCTACACGCACCCCCTTGCCAGCAATGTCGCGATCAGGTGCAACTACATCGGTCTTCTGCCCAATGGCACACGCGGTTCGGGCACCAGCTTGGGTGTGCGTGTCGATGGCGCAGGGACAGTGATCGGCGGCCTCAATCCCGGTGAAGGCAATGTGGTTTCCGGCAATGCGACTGCCGTGTTCACCACCAGCGGAAGCAGCGACACCGCAATCCGGGGCAACTTCATCGGGACTGACCCGACAGGCATGAGCATCATCGCCAACGACCGGGGAATCAACAACTTCAACGGCACCGCGACCTGGCGCGACATCACCCGCAACCTCATCTCGGGCAACAACGGTCCTGCCGGGATCGCGCTGGAAACCGACGACCGCGTGAGTCCGTCGGACGGCCAGATCCGCATCCAGTCGAACATCATCGGCACCAACCGCACGCAGACCGCGCTGCTGCGCAACAGCGGCGACGGGATATTCTTCGATGCGAGCAGCATCACCGGCGTGCTGATCGGCGGCACCGCAGCGACCGAGGGCAACATCATCACCGCCAATCAGGACGGGATCGACATGCGCTCGGTCTCGGGCGTGACGATCAGGGGCAACACCATCGCACTCGCGCTTGCTCGCGGCATCTGGCTCGACAATGTCAGCAACGTGACCATCGGCGGGGATGCCGCGACGCAGGGCAACAGCATCGGCGGCAATGGCAATGACGGGATCCAGATCCTCAACAATTCCAGCAATATCACCATCACCGGCAACCTGATCCGGCCAATCGCCACCATCGGCGGCACCTTTGCCAATGCCGACCATGGCATCGTTCTGGTCAACACCAGCAATGTCACAATCGGCAATGGCACCGCCAGTGGCCGCAATGTCATCGCAGGGAACGGGCGGCGCGGCATTTTTGGCGTGGGCACGAATTCCGGCATCACCATCAACGGCAATTACATCGGCACCGACCTGACCGGCAATGTCGCGGTGGCCAATGGCCAGAACGAGGGGACTGCGACAAGGGACGCCATCAGTTTCGACGGCGGCGGCAACGCCAGCAATATTGCGATCCTGAACAATGTCATCGGCGGATACAGCGCCGCGCTGGTGGAATTCTGGACCAGCACCACCAATGGCGTGACAATCCAGGGCAACAACATCGGAGTGGGGGCGAACGGCAGCTCGCAGATCGTGTCCGGCAATGGCGAGGATCTGGTCTATTTCGGCGGCGGATCATCCCATTCGAACATCCTGATCGGCGGGAGTGCAGCGGGACAGGGCAACACCATCGCCTTTTCCAGCCGCTCGGGCATCCGGCTGGAATCGAGCGGCAGCAATATCCAGGTGATAGGCAACACCATCCGCAACAACAGCCGCAATGGCATTTATCTGGCAGGCAACACCCGCGCCGCGATGGTCGGCAACCGGATCTTCGGCAACACCCTGATCGGGATCGATCTGGGCGAGAACGGCGTCACCGCCAATGATCCCGGCGACGGTGACGCGGGCCCCAACGACCTATTGAACTTTCCCGTCATTGCCGGCGCGAACACCAATGGCTCCAACATCCTGCAATACAACTTCACCCTCGATGCCCCGGCGGCAGCAAACGGTTACCGGATCGACTTCTTCGCCAACGCCGCGGGCCATTCCTCCGGCTTCGGAGAAGGCGAACGCTTCATCGGCTCGATCGACATTGTCCATCCGGGCGGGAGCCACAGCTATTCGGGCAACCTGACCACGATTGAACCCGTGAGCGTCAACGAACGTGTCACCGCCACCACGACCCGCAAAACCGCAGGCGGCGCGTGGGACATCACTTCGGAGTTTTCCGCAGTGGCCACCGCTGGTGGGATCGCGCAGCTGGCTGTGCAGATCGCCTCACAAGTGTTCGATCCGCCCGCCGCCAATCCCTTTGCCACGCCCGGCAATGACATCGTGCTGACCGCAACTGTGACCAATACCGGCAACGGCAGCACCGATGCGGATTCGATTTTCGCGGTGCTTTCGATTGATCAGGCCAATGTGTTCCACAATGCGGCGACGCCGGCCTTTGGCGGCGTGATCGGCTTTACCAGCGGCAGTCCTGGACTGACCTTCACGCCCTCGACCGACCTGCGCTTTTCGAACAACCTCGCGCCGCCAACCGGCTTTGCGCAGTGCACCTATACCCCTGCGGCAGGCTATGATCCGCAGGTCCGCCACGTGTGCCTGAACCCCAAAGGCACCATGCCGGGGGGGAGCCCTGCCGGACAGTTCGAGGTGCGGTTGCGGGCGCGGATCAACTGAGCGCAAAAGCGCAATCCGGAAAAGGGTGACAGGCGCAATCCACCTGTCACGCGCCGCTGCGGCGATCAGCTTGCCAGCTTGTAGGCCGTAAGGAAGATCAACTCGCGCAGCTGCGCCTCGTCGGGCAGTTCAAGGCCCGTCAGGTCGGCGATCCCTGTAATCGCATCATGGGCATCGGCCCGCGCCAGTTCGATCCTGTGGGGAACGATCCGCTCGCCCGTCTCGCACGAGAAGAACGCCTGCACCACCGGACGCGAGGCATCGGCGCGGTATTCATCGACCACCATGGCGATCTTGCCGCTCTGCAATTCGACAAAGGCACCGACCGGGTACAGCCCGACAGATTCGATGAAGGCACGCAGGATTTCCTCGTCGAATGCCCCTTCCATCGCCTTGAGGCGCTGCACCGCCACTGCCGGGTCGAGCGCCTCGGTGGAATGGGAGCGGGTGAGCAGGAAATCGAAGGTGTCGCACACCGCAGCCATGCAACCGATGGTGCTGATCTCACCGCGCTTCAGCCCTTGCGGGAAGCCCGCACCGTCCACCCGCTCGTGATGTTCAAGACAGGCCGCCAGCACCGCTTCGGGCAGCGCCCCGTCATTCTGCAGGGCGCGGTAGCCGAGCATCACGTGCTGCTGCCAGACCCTGGGGTCGGCGTTGCGAAAATCATTATCGGGCAGATCAGGACTTTGCGGCAGGTAATTGGTGCCGATATCGAGCAGCAAACCCGCAAGGCCCGCCTCGTGCACCTCGGTTGATGACAGCTTCATCTGCCGTGCCAGCGCCACCATCAGCGCGCTGACAGAAAGCGCGTGCTGGTAGGCAGCCTCGTTCCTGAGCTTGCAGCGCATCAGCCCGCCAAAGGCCTGCGGATTGCGCCGCACCGATTCCATGATGTCGGTGACGACCGGCTGCACCGCTTTGACATTGATCGCCTTGCCAAGCCGGGCAGCGATGAAGGTGTTGTGGATCGTCTTTTGTGCACGGTTCGCGATGCCGAGTGCCTGATGAACCTCGACATGGGTGGGCGCAGGATCGACATTGCCGGCGACCCTTGCTGCGACCTTGCGCAGGCGGGCCTCGGGCCGGGTTGGCACGGTCTGCGCCTGCGGCCGCGCATCGCGGGGGCCAGCCTCGCCCACATCCCTGCCCTTGGACGTGTCGATCACAACACCATCGAGATTGCTCGATCTGAGCGTTCTGAGGCGGTCGCTGTCCTCGATCAGGAACTTCGCCTTCCAGAACGGGTGGGAAAACCAGCTCCCCTCCATCTTGTGCACGAACATGCCGATTTCGAGGTCTGCAACGTCGATGCGCTTGAGCATTGCTGAGGATACTTCCGTTTGCCGAACAATTGGTCCGCTCCTGCATAGAGTTGCAGGTGTTGGAATCGGTCCGGGAAACGCTAGGGGAAACCCCGTAATCCGCTGCTACTCGATGATGTATCGCACCCGCAGGGTGAAGCTGCGACCGGCTGCCAGCCCGCCTCCCGGCCTGACGCGGAAACCGGTGACGGCTGCATCGCACCCTTGCGCATCTGCCGCCGGGACATAGGCCCAGGACGCCCCGTCGTTGTTGGAGAATTCCAGACTGTCGGTCGCCGAACCCAGCGAGGCAAAGCTGTAGGTCAGCCCCGATCCGCCCGGATCGGTGAACACCACCGGCCCGCCGGCACGGCTGATCTGGCACAGCTTGGCATCGGCTGGCCCGGTGTCGATCACCACCACCGAGTTGTTGTCGGTCGCAGCGGTGCCATTATTGGCGACCGAGATCAGATATTCGACCAGCGCGCCGGGGATCGCCTTGGGGTTTGTGGTCAGATTGACCGGATCGGAAATCAGCGAGCTGACCTTGGTCACCGACAGATCGGCAAAGGGGTTGCACACGATCAGATCGTGCAGCGCGATCGCCTGCTGGCCCGGATCGACCGGCGCGGTCGTGTGGTTGCCATAGCGGATGACGATCCGGTCGACCGGCTGGCTGAATGTCACCACGACATTGCCGAAAGGCTCGGCATCGGCGGAAAGCCCGTCCCCGATGACCTGATTGCCGCTGACTGTGTTGACGTTGCCGTTGGTCAATACGGGCATCACGGTTGCACCGGCGCTGGTGCCGAACACCGTGACCCGGTCGGCAAACTGGCCGGCAAAGAAATCGACGTCGAAAATGCTGAACTGAACACCGGTAAAGCTGCGCGGCAGGGTTATCTCCAGCTCGACCTGGCCTGCCTGGCTCGGCTGGTCGACCAGCATGGTCAGGCTGCGCTCGGGGGAATTGAGCCCCCCGGTCAGCGCATTGAACACGGTGGGTGACTGCCCGCCAAACTGGGCATTGTTGATGTAGGCACCATCATTGGTAAGCCGGAACCGCGCATTCCCGAAGCTGGCGAAGGCATAGGTGTTGTCCGTCGATCCGGCAGTCCAGCCGGAAATCCGGTCCCAGTCGAACACCGAAATGCCAGCCGGGCAAGACAGCACCGGCGCAATGCCGGGCGCGCGTCCGCTTTGCACGATGAAGCTGGAGACCGCGTAATCATCCTCGCCGTTCGCGCCGTTGTTGACTGTGGAATCGGGGTCCGGCGCACTGCTGGTGATGATTTCGGCTGTATTGGTGACGGTCGATCCGGCTGCGGCCGAAATCGTGCCGGTTATCGTGATCGCCGCGCTCTGCCCTGGTGCCAGCGTGCCCACTGTCCAGATCCCTGTGGCCGGATTGAATGTTCCGGTGCCGCTGGCGGATGTGAACGCGAACCCCGCCGGCAGGGTATCCCGGACCGTGATGCTGTTCGCCGAAACAGCCGAGTTCGATGCATTGGTGACCGTCAGCCGCCAGTTCGCAACGCCGCCCGACAGCGGGGGCGAGCCGATCAGTTGCTTGGTCAGCGACAGATCGGCAGAATTCGGCGGCAGCGCGGTCAGATAAAGGTCCGCGCGGCGGAAGCTGCCGTTATCGGCGGTGGGGAAAAGGTCGCAGATTTCCAGCCGCCAGGTCCCGGCCGCATTCTGGCCGTTGAAAGCAGAAAGCAGGTTTCGCGGGCGAAAGGTGTTCTGGTAGGGCGGCGCGGTCGTGGTGTGATTGCCGGTGGGGCTGTCGGTGTTGACGACCTGCGTGGCCGAATCATCGAGCAGCACGTTGAAATTGTCGCCGCTGACGTTCTGTGTATCGCCGTTGGTCAATTGCACCCGCGTGCCGTTCGGCGATTGCAGGGTGAACTGCAAGTCACCGCGCCAGGTGTGGGTGGTAAGGATACCGATATTCACGTCGGCGAGCACGATGTTCGCGGTCACCGTGAAATTGCGCACCAGCGGCGCGGCGCAGGTGGTGGTGCCGTTGACCGTTCCGGTGGTGGTATTGCTGACGGTCGTCACCGCCTGCGCGACGGCCGGCGTCGCCATGCTGCCTGCCAGCACCGCGCCCAGCACGCCCAGCCCTGTGCGGAGTGTTTTGCGCCACCCCGGTATTTGTCCTGACCCGTTCATGCCTTCCGGATAGGAAAACATGGTAAACAAAGGCTTTACCTTGTTGAGGCTGGCAAGGCGCATGGCTTACCTCCCCAGCCCGAGGAAGCTGAAGCTGTCCGCGTCGAAGGCCATGCGCACTGCGGCGAACACGCCTTTGTTGGTGTTGCGCGCCGCGCCGAAATCGCCGTCGCGGAAGCCTTCGATGTTGTAGCCGATGGTCACCAGCATGCCCTTGGCCGGCACCACGCCGATGGTCGGGCCATAGGCGAAACTGGTGACATTGTCGGTCAGGTTGCTACGCACCGTGGCGCTGGCGCCCAGCTCGAACCGCTCGCCGATCCCGATCCGGCCATCGGCCCCCACCAGCACGCTGGTGCCGGAGAATTCGGTGCCTTCGAACTGGTCGAAATTGTGGCGCGCGCCGAGGAACAGCGACATCTCGTGGCGACGGACCTCGGCCCCGTCATCATCCCCGCGCGGGCTATAGTTGGTCGAAAGGCTCGCCACCAGACGGCGTGCGGTGGCATCGCCATCCACCACCAGCGCGGTGCGCCCGGCCCCGCCTGCGCCGCCCGCCTCGCCCGCAACGCCGCCAGTGATGCGATCGCTGCGGAACTCCAGCCGACCCAGCATCGCCAGGGGCGAGGCATCGGGGCGGTGGGCAAAGGCAATGCTGGCGTCCATGATCTCGGTCGAAGCGCCGTTGGCGGCCTCGGCTCGGGTCCAGGTCCCGCCCGAACCGACGAGGCTGCCCTCGCCCAGCTGGCGGATCGCGCCGAAGGTGAAGCCCTTGCGGTCGGCGGTCTCGCCATCGCGCACTTCGCCGCGGGCGGTGATGCTCCAGCGATCCTTGCGCCAGGCCGCGCCGAAGGTGGCGGCGGTGAAGTCCTCGAACAGCAGGCCGCCGCTCAGTTGGCCGCCGCTGGCAACAGGCTGCGCAGGATTGATCACACCGCCGGCGTTGGGACCGGCAGGGGCCGCCGCGCCGCCGAGCGTGCGGTTGCCGTCGATGGTGGCATCGATGGTCAGCGACTTGGTGACCGGCAGGCTCTGCGACAGGCCGAAGGCGGCAAAGCTGCGGGTGCCCTGTTCGCCGATGCTTTCCTGCCCCAGCGTGGTCACCACCTGTCCGCCGCGCCACGGCGCAACCTCGATCCCGCCGCGCAGCTGGCGCGCATTGATGTTCTCGCCATCGGCCAGTTCGTAGGTGCCGACCAGCCGCACGTCCTGGGTCACTGCGTAACGCACGCCAAGGCGGTGGCGGGCCGGCAGATCGACGCTTTCCGCCTTGCCGAGCGACACGGCGGTGCCGGCCGACAATTCGAGCTTGTTGTCGAACAACCGCTGGGTCGCGCCCGCTTCGAGCACGGTCGAAGCGGCGGCGCTGCCATCGGCCAGACGATCATCGAAATGGGTAATGCCGATGCGCAGATCGGTGCGCTGGCGGGTCAGGACCAGCTGGCCCTGCGCGGCGCGGCGACGGGCGGCGTCGATCAGGCTTTCGTCCTGCCACACCGATCCCACAAGGCTCAGCGCCTGGCTCAGCAGCACCCGGCCATCGACACCCAGCTTGCGGCGACCGCGCTCGGCAAGGTTCTGCTGGCCGATGCCGTATTCTGCGCCGATCTGGCGGGCATAGGCGAGCAGATCGACCTTCGCGGTCTGATGCTGGGCTTCGACCAGCCAGCCGGTTGCCTGTTCACCCTGACGGCTGCTGACACCCAGTTCGGCCCGGATTTCGGTATTGTCGCCCAGCTTGGCGAGGAGATCGACCGCCCCCAGATCGGTGCGCTGCGCATTGCCTGCCGCATCGGTCAGGCCCGCATCGGTAATCGCGCTCGCGCCGATCCGGATTGCGCCGTCACCGCTGGTCCAGTCAGCCCGCACACCGGCGTTCAGTTCGGCCTTGCCGTTGCCGTCGGTTTCGAACTCGATCACGATGAATTGCGGGTTGAGGTTCTCGTCACGGCTCAGCACCGGCGCGGCGAAGCTGATCGTGCCTGCCAGCAGGTCGATGTCATAATCGGTAAAGCGGGTCAGTTCACGAACAGAAACAATTAGTTCAGGACGGAACCTGTCACGCACTTCCAACGTCACACGTTCGGAATTGGCAAGAATGCGGCGGCTGGCGAGGCTGTAGGGACCGGAAATGCCCTGACCCTGGATTTCCTGCCGCTGGAACCGGCTGGCGATCTCGGCGGCAAAGCCCTGCGCCTTGACCGCGCCCAGCCGCGCCTCGGCCTTCACACCGGTCGCGGTGCGGTTGTAATTGGCAAGGCGCGTCTGGTTGAAGGCGGTCTGGAAGTCGCCATAGAGCGCGTAGAAGGTTGCGGTCTCGATCCGGACGTAGAGCTTTTCACGGCTGGCCGCGTCGAAGCGGCGGGCCGAGGCATCGCCGAACACGGTGTAATAGGCCTGCGGGTCGATTGCACCGAGCAGGCGCTGGTCATCGCGCTGCTTGGCGCTGTCATAGGCCAGCGTCAGCAGGTATTTGCCCAGCACCCGGCCCTTGGCATAGAGAGCGACGCGGGCATCATCGCCCAGATCGCTGTCGAACTGGCCGGCACGCTCCATGTTGTCGGCCACCGAACGGGCGCCCACGGTGCCTTCGGCAAGGCCGATGATGGTCCATTCCATATCGCCCGGCTCGATCCACGCTTCCAGCTCCTGGCGGCGCACGATGTTGCCATCGTCGAAGGCGAAGGCCAGCCGCAGCGAGCCGCTGACCATGGTGGGGGCGAGTTCGATACGGGCGATGCCTTCGGTCCCTTCCACCACCCAGCGGGCCGCGACCGGAGCGGTGCCGGTCAGCTGGTTCAATTGCTGGCGATCGATCTGCTCGGCGCTTTCGTAAGGCGCGTTGAGCGTGAAGTTGCCCGAAATCCCCTCGCGCAGCGGGCGGCCGTTGCGATCGAGCAGGCGCACGGCGATCACCGGGCGGGTGCGGCCATCGGCGATCAGCTTCGACTGGCCGGGCAGGAATTCGACCTTGGCAGGCGCGCGGGTGAAGAACACCTCGCGGGTGAAAGTCTTGGTCACCTCGCCAAAGCTGTTGACGATCCGCGCTTCGAGCACGGTGCGTTCGTTGACGAGCGGCACGCCGCGCCAGTTGCTGATCGCAAAGCGGCCCTTCTGCGGGTTCTGCACGCCGTCGAAGGCGAGCGGGTCGACCGGCTTGCCATCGACAAACAGCTGCACGCTCTGCCCGCGGCGGTGGCGGATCGCCACGCGGATCGCGGGGGCGCGCGGGTTGGCATCGACCGCGGGAGCAAGGAAACCGTCCTCGCCATCGCCCTGCGCGAGGAAATCGGTCGCAGCCTCGGCCTTGGGCGCCGCGGGCGCCTGGGTGGCGACCGCAGTCTTAACTTCAGTCATTTCTGAAGTTTCATCCAGAACTACATGAAAATCTGCAACAACCAGACTTCCGCCCTGGCCGATCGCAAAGCGCTGCGAGGCGCTGCCGGCGTTGCGGGTAGAGCGCTGGCAATCGACCATCTGCGCGCCCCGGGGCAGGGTCATGCGCGACACCTGCACCACGTGGGTTCCGGGCACGACGCCCTCGAAATGGTAACGACCGTCGGCATCGGTCACGGCAAAGCTGCCGTCTTCGAGCATCACGCGAACCCCGGCGACCCCGGCGCGCTGCGCCTCGTCGATCGTGCAGGGGCCCGCTGTGATGCGGCCAATAATGGTCATGCGGTCGGCAATGCCCTCGCGCACCAGATCCACCGCAGCGCTCGCGCGTGCCACACGGCCAAGCCCGTCGCGGACAGCGGCATCGTTCAGCACCCGGCCCGCAGGGGCATCCGGGCGCACGGTCATGGCATAGGTCACCCGCACCGCAGCCCCGCCATCAATATCGCCCAGCGCCACCGTCAGCACGCGGCCATCGGGCGAGACGGTGACGGCATCGGGCGCGGCAATGCCGTTGATGCGGATCGTGTCGCGGCGCAGGCGCAGCCAGGCAGATGGCGTGTCGGTCACGCTCACCGCCCGCTTGACCCGCTCAGGGTCGGCGTTGCGCACCGTCAGGGTGTAGAAAACCACATCTCCCGGCGCGGCATTCACCCGCGAGGCGGTCTTGCCGAGCGTCAGATCGAGACTGGGCCGGTCGAGCGGAATATCGACTTCGAAGGGGATCGGATTGTCGAGCAGGAAGGCATCGCCGAACGATCCCTCGCGGATCACAAAGGGGCGCCCGTCAGGACGGGTCAGGCGCGCCAGCACCTCGCGCGGGACGACAGAGGGCGCGGTATAGGGCGCAGGCGGGGTCACCACCAGCCGGTAACGGCCCTGCGTCGTCAGCGGAAACCAGAACTCGCCCGGCCCCATCGGAACGATGCGACCGCTCCCGTCAGTGATCGGCGAACCAGAGATAACTGTTGAAGGCCATGATGTTACGCCATCTTCTGCAAAAACAGTCGTAGGTGCGCCGGTGACTGCATCGACGAGCGCGACCCGCGCTCCATCGACCGGCGCGCCGGTTTCGCTGTCGAACACCACGCCGAACGGGTCGACCAGCACATCGACGTCGACATCAACCAGAACGCCCCCGGTTTCGGGGTTCATGACCGAGACTGTGATCTGCGAATCTTCGCCGACGCTAAGCCGGCAATCTTCAGAAACAATCTGAGGAGGTATTCTCAGAGTATTGATAACGCCTGCGAACACACCGCTATCAGGTGCGGTTTCGAAAACCGTCATGGTTTCGCGGTCGCCATCGGCCGAGGTGATCACCACCGTCAGGCTGTCGATCGCGTTGGGATCGCGGTTGGCGGACGCGGCAGAGACTTCGAAGAACAGCGGCTCGCCGCCGCGCAGCTGGCTGGTCGGCTGGACGCGCGCGGAAGCAACCGCTGCGGCATTATTGCCCGCTCCGGCCTGCGCCTGCCCCGCAGCGCCCTGCTGCACCGGGTTCGGGCCGACGATGCACGCCGGTTCGCGGTAGACGAGATCCGATCCGGTGCCGGGGGAACGGCGGTAGACCCGGAGGGTAGGCGGCGTTGCAGGGGTGGAGCTGACGTCGAAGCTCACCGGATTGCTGTCAATCCGGCGACGCCTCCCGTCAGCTTCCCACGAGGCTTCGGCGATATTGGTGATCCTGCGCACCGATACGCCATTATCGGACTGTGCGCTGGCCCCCTCCTGCGGCACGACGAACGGCAGCAGCACTGCCGAGAGTGCCGCTGCCGCGCGCTGCAAAGAGGGGGCTACACGCAAAGTCTTGTCCCGGCCGGTTAGTTGATTTCGACCTGGAAGTAGAGCGAGCGGACCTGGCCGCCCGGGATGTCGCTGAGGTCGCCCAGCACCTGGTCCTCGCCCGTGGGGCCGGTTCCGGCGCTGAAGTTCCCGCCGGGGACACCGCTGGTGCACGATGCGTTGCCATCGACGAAGATGCCGAAGGCAGCGTCATAGGTGACATCAAACGGCAGATCGTCGGTCACGTTGACGTCGGTTGCCGTTGCAGCGCCCGCCGCGTTGGACACGGTGATGCAGTATTCCACGGTCGCGCCGGGAATGGCCTTGGGGTTGGTCGAACCGTTCACCGGATCGCTGACAACGCGGCTGGTCTTGGCGACAGTCACGACCGCACCGGCCACGACGTATTCGCCGGTGTCGGAGAAATCGCCCTGGTTGGCCGCATCGGTATCGCCCGCGCCGTCGAACAGCACGGTGTCGACGCCGTTGGTGTTGGCACCAGCCGTACCGACCAGTTCGGCACCCAGCGCACCGGCACCGCCGCCCGCATGGGCATCGGCGGTCAGGGTCACGTCGAATTCATCGCCGTTGACAGCGTTGAGGCCGATATCGGCAACCACGATCACCGCAACCGTGTCGTCTTCACCCACCTCGTCGAGGAATGTGATCGGACCGGCGGCGAGTTCGGCTGCGCTCAGCACGCGGTCGCCATCGGCGTCGAGATAGACGCGGAAGTTGTCGATGTTGGCGGCCGTGCCGTTACGCAGGGCTGCCGCGAGTTCGAGATCGATGGTGTCGTTCGAGAGGTTGGTCACGTCGAACGCGATCGCCGCATTGTCCTCGCCCGGCGAAACGCTGGTCGCGGCCGTGCCGACATAGTTGACGTTCACGTTCACCCGGCGGTCGACGATGAAGCTGTCGCTTGCCGCAACGGCGTTCTGGGTGATCCCGCCAACATCGAAGCTGACGGTGACATTGTTGGTGATGGTAGAACCTGCGCTGGTCCCTTCGGCCCATGCAGGCGCGCTGGACATTGCGACGAGCGCGAACGCGCTCACCGCACCCAGCAACTGGGTGGTGGTCTTCATGAGAGTGGTCCTCTGCGTGTGCCCCGCGTCAAGTGATCCGCCCGCAGGACGTGGCGGTTATCTCCCGCTGATCAGCGGATGATGGCTGGATAGGTGAGCCTGCCCTTGGCGCCGGGCGCGATGCTCGCCAGCACCCAGCGGACATGGGTCACGTCCGCATGGGTGGCGGGACGCTTGGTCCCGTCGGAATTGGTGATCGAGAGCGCGGCGATGGCGCCCCAGGTCTTGCCGCCGTCAACCGACACGTCGAGCGCCGGATCGGCATCGGGCGCAAGGCGCACCGCAGCCGGAAGCGGGTTGGTGACGGTGAAGTTGCTGACCGCCTCTGCCCCGTTATTGGCGTAGTCCGTGCCGAAGATCAGCCGGTCGCCGGGAACGATGGTGGAAGGCGCAACCAGCTGGGTGGTTTCGCTGCCGTCGGGCGCGGTGACGATCTTTTCGGCCATTACATCGCCGGTAAGGGCAATCGGGCTGGCGCTACCCTGTGCAGCAAGCGGCATCGCCGGCAGCGCGAGAGCTGCGGCGATTGCGAACATGGCCTTGTTGATCGACTTCATGACTTTGGACCCTTTTCAATAACTTGTGCGAGACTTTTATCAGTCAATTACAACATCGAAGGTAACGGTTCGGGTGGCTTCGGCGGTGATATCGCCGAGCGTGACGGCAATTCCGGCGGCATCGGACGCCGTCCCGGCATCGCCATCGGCCGCATCGCTCAGGGCGGTGCTGTCGAGCGCGAGCGTGCCGGGCGCGTAGGTGGTGCCTTCGGGAATGGCGTCGGTAACGAGAAGGTCGCGGATCGTGCCGCTGCCGGTGACGCGGGCGACGATGGTGAAGGTGGCTACCGTGCCGGGAACAGCGCTGGTTCCGCCGAAGGGATCGCGCAGCACGACCGATTTGACGAGTTGCACCGTCGCAAGGCCGGCCAGCAGGCCGCCGCGTGCGGTGGCGATGGCATTGGTGGTGCCGACAATCGCATCGCCGCCATCAACCCCTGCCCCGCCGAACACCGTGCCGGGTGCACCGCTGCCGGTGACCGCCTCTGCGGTGAGTTCGACATTGCTGGTTTCGCTGTCATTGACCCCGTCAGGCACGGTCACCAGCACGAACAGCGTCAGGGTCGCATCGGCGGCCAGGACGGCGGTGGTCTGCGGAACGGCGAGAATCTCGTCGATCCCGGCATCGTAGACACCATTATTGTTGCTATCGATTGCAATGGCGCGAACAGAAACGTCGAAATCATTGCCGGCAACCGCCGCGTTGGCAGTCAGGCGGAAGGCTTCGGGTCCGTTGCCCTGATTGGTCAGCTCAAACGTCAGCACAGCATCGCCCGGACGCGCCGTAACCGGACCGGGATCGAGCGAAGTCAGCGTCACATCGAGCAATTCGTCGACCCGCACGGTGACGGTGTTCGAATTGATCGTGCGCGGACCCGCGCCGTCGTCATAGCTGGCGACCGCGGTGTTCTCGATCAGCGTTCCCGCGGTCACGCCGCCTGCAATGGCAGGCGCAGCAAACAGCAGGCCACTGAGCGCAGCAGCGCCGCAAATCGTGGTTAAGGCGAGGTTATGTCGTGCATCGTGGTTCATGCCACGGGGAATTACGGAAAAATGGTTAGCAATCCGTTAGCCAAACCATTTTCTCAATCAGGCAGCGAAGCTTACGTAGCGTCAACGCGGTTGGACAACCTCGCTGTCCAGCGCGGCTTGACCACACATCGCGAATCCCATAGTTTCGCATTTGCAAACCTGCAAAGTTTTGCATACTTGGGAGGGAATATTGCCAAGCCGGCTTATCGTGTCGCGCGAGCTTGCCGATCTGCTCAAGCTGCTGGCGCATCCCGATCGTCTGCGGATGATCGAGGAGCTTCGCCATGGCGAAAAGGACGTCTCCGGCATTGCCGGGGCGCTGTCCCTCCCCGCGACCCGTATTTCCCAGCACCTTGCCCTGCTGCGCGCCCAGAGACTGGTCGAAGAACGCCGCGATGGTCGCAACCATTTCTATCGCCTGTCCCACCCTCACCTCGCCGCATGGATCGTCGACGCGCTGCAATTCGTCGATATCCGCAACCGGCTGGGAGAGGCCGATCACATCGACACCGCCCGGGCGCTGTGGAGCGCGCCGGAAGCCAACAATTCCCACTGAAAGGAAACCCCCGATGTCCCGTTTTGCCCTTGGCGTGATCAAGTTCCAGCGCGAGGTTTACCCTGAAAAGCAGGAGCTGTTCGAACGGCTCAGCACCGGTCAGAGCCCGGAAGCGCTGTTCATCACCTGCTCCGACAGCCGCATTGAAACGGCAATGATCACCCAGACCGATCCGGGCGAGCTGTTCATCTGCCGCAACGCCGGCAACATCGTGCCGCCGCACACCAACCAGACCGGCGGCATGACCGCTTCGATCGAATTCGCCATCGGCGCGCTGCAAATCCCGCACATCGTGGTCTGCGGCCACACCGAATGCGGGGCGATGAAGGGCGCGATGAACCGCGCTGGCCTGACCAACCTGCCGCACGTGCGCGAATGGCTCGGCTATTCGCAGGGCGCGGTGGATATCGTCGAAACCATTGGCGCAGGGCTCGATCCCGAAGCCAAGATGCGCATGCTGCTGGAGCAGAACGTGATCCTGCAATTGCAGCACCTCAAGACCCACCCCACGGTCGCGGTCGCGCTCGCGCAGCAGGCGGTCAAGCTGCATGGCTGGGTCTATGACATCAAGACCGGCGAGGTCAGCGCCTATGACGAGACGACGGGCTGCTGGGTTCCGGTCGAGGAACGCTATGCTGCCGAACTCGCCTCCTCGGCGATGCACAGCCACGGCTGCTGACCCGCACACACATCCCCCTGCCCGCCTCTCCGGAGTTTCCCCCTATGAAGCCCGTGTCTACCGAAAGCCTGACACCAGCCGTGGTCGGACGCGATTTTCTCGCGTCGATCGTGGTCTTTCTGGTCGCCCTGCCGCTGTGCATGGGGATCGCGATCGCTTCGGGGGCACCGCCTGCCCTCGGACTGATCACCGGGATCGTCGGCGGGCTGGTGGTCGGCACGCTGGCCGGATCGCCGCTGCAGGTCAGCGGGCCGGCTGCGGGGATGGCGGTGCTGGTTTACCAGCTGGTGCAGGAACACGGGTTGATCATGCTCGGCGTGGTCGGCCTGATCGCGGGCGGCCTGCAATTGCTGGCCGGCGCATTGAAGCTGGGGCAGTGGTTCCGGGCGATCTCCCCCTCGGTGATCCACGGGATGCTGGCGGGGATCGGGGTGCTGATCTTTGCTTCGCAGCTGCACGTGATGCTGGATGATGCGCCGCGCGCCAACGGGCTGCTCAACATCGCTGCCATCCCCGAAGCCATCGCCAAGGTCTTCCCGGCGGATGGATCGGTGCACCATCTGGCAGCCATGGCGGGGATCGTCACCATCATCACCATTGTGCTCTGGAACCAGTTCAAGCCGAAGAATCTGTCGCTGATCCCCGGCCCGCTGCTCGGGGTGATTGTCGGCACGGTGTTCGCGGTTGCCTTTGCCCTGCCGATCACTCTGGTGGAATTGCCGGAAACGCTCGCGAGCGGCCTCAACATCCCGACCTCGGAGGCGCTCGCCGGGTTCACCAACCCCGACATCCTGACGCTCGGCCTCGTCTTCGCCTTCGTGGCGAGTGCCGAGACCCTGCTGTGCGCTACGGCGGTGGACAAGATGCACATTGGCGCACGCACCGATTACGACAAGGAACTGCGGGCGCAGGGCGTCGGCAACATGATCTGCGGCGCGCTGGGCGCGCTGCCGATGACCGGCGTGATCGTTCGCTCCTCCGCCAATGTCGATGCCGGGGCAACGACGCGGATTTCGGCAATCATGCACGGCGCCTGGTTGCTGCTGGCCGTGGCGGCGTTCCCGTTCATTCTTAACGAGATTCCCACCTCGGTGCTCGCCGCGATCCTCGTCTACACCGGCTACAAGCTGGTCAATGTTGCCCAGATCAGGAAGATCGCCGAATTCGGCAAGCAGGAGCTGGCAATCTACTTCGCCACGCTGATCGGCGTTGTCGCCATTGACCTGCTGACCGGCGTGATCCTCGGCTTTGTGCTGGCGACGCTGAAGCTGGTCTACACCTTCTCGCACCTCGAAATCCGGCGCGAGCATGATGCAGCGACCAACCGGATCGATTTGTGGATGACCGGCTCGGCCACGTTCTTCTCGATCCCGCAGCTCGGCAAGGCGCTCGAAAGCTCGCCCTTCGGCTCTGAAGTGCACATCCACGTCGAGAAGCTGGAGTATATCGACCACGCCTGCCTGGAGATGCTCTCCTCGTGGGAGAAGCTGCATCAGAGCACCGGCGGCTCGCTGATCGTGGAATGGAGCGAGCTGGTCGAACGCTATGGCCGCCGTTCGGAAGATCCGAGCAAGACCGAAATCCGCGCATTGATGACCCGCCCCGCCGCCTGACCGCGGCAGGGGCGGCATCGCCGCATCAGATCACCGTTTCGACCGCTTCGGCCTGCCACAATTGCTTGGCGTGCTGGATATCGGTGGCGCTGGCGCGGCCGAGGCGGTGAGCGATAAAGTCGATCCCCTCGATCAGCCAAAGCGCCAGTTCGGGCTGGGCAAGGCGGTAAACCCGCTTTTGGCCGTGGGTCTCCGTCTCGACCAGAGCGATCGCCCGCAGCACGCCGAGATGCTGCGACACGCGCGTGGGGGAAATCTCCAGAATATCGCCCAGCTCGTTCACGGTCTGGTCGCCCGCCTGCAGTTTCAGCAGCAGGCGGATACGATCAGGGTGCGAGATCTGGCGCAGCACATGGGCCAGTTCGTTGGCGACGATCTTGCGGCTTGGCATGTCAGCTACCTTTTCTAGCGAGAGGAGAGGGGGGGATTTGATATAACAACGCGCAATGATCGCATTTGGCTCCCCGGATTTGCAGTTTCTGCAAACGGAAGCGCTCGCCAGGCCGGAATCTCGCGCTTGCCGGGGATCAGTCCTGCGGTGAGCCTGTCAACAAACCCGGCATCACTGACCGTCGTGACATAGGGCGCGTCCGAACCGCGGCCGGGCGTCGTGACCCCGCTGTCGCGCAGCCGCGCCCAACCCTGATGCAGCCGCCGTGCCGCATGCAGACACCCGCCATGGCGCAGCGCAAGTGCGAGCGCCTGTATCAATGCGGGCGCATCGAGCGCCGGGCGCGACAGCCCCTCGCCTGCCGCCTCGCAGGTCACCCAGCGGGGGGCTTGTCCGCGGGCGCCGCCGTGCCAGACCATGGGCCAGGGGCCCCGCACGCCGGTTGCCTCGGACAGCAGAGTAAACACGATGCCCCGCACATCGGGCATGGCGATGATCGCGTCCCAGCCGGTGGCGCCGGCAGCCAGCGGACGCAGCGCTTCCTCGATGGACAGCAAATCCAGCATCAGCCCCTCCCCGCGCATCGCCTGTCCTGCCATCATCAGCTGGCGGGCTGTCGCATTGCGCTGACGGGCCGGGACAATGATCGCCACCCGCTCGCGTCCTTCCGTGCGGGCCGCCGCAATCATTGCCCTGAGTACGGCGAGACCAGGCTGGGGCGGAGTGCCTGCCTCTTCAATGGTGCAGGCCGATGGCAGGGGCGACATCAGCATGACATCAACGCCGCGCTGGCGCATGCCGCCTCCTGCACCGTGATCGAGCAGATAGCTGGCCACCCATTGCGCTTTGGGCAGCGCGGGCAAACCGCCATATTGCAGCGCGCCCGGCGACCACGCGTGCCACGGCGCGAACACCGGTGCGCTTTGCGCCGATGCCTGCCAGCCGCCAATTGCCAGACGGCGCGGCGTCGCAAAGGGTACAAGGGTCGCGCTGATTCCGAGCCATTCCAGCAGCTGTCCGGTTGCCGCCTGCCATTCCTCTGGCGCCGGCTCGGGGGGCAGTGCCAGCGCAAAGGGCGCAGAAACGACCGAAAGCTCAGGCCCGGCACTCGCCCGGCGGCCCGAAACTGCCGCAGCGCCGGCAAGATCATTCGACCTTTCGACCATCTGTCCGCTCATTTCCATCGCTTGCACCTTTCGTGTCGTTGGAACGCGGCGCGATCTCTAGACTCGGGCGGACAATCGGAAAAATTCAATCTTTCTTCACAAACGTTCTATAATTTGAAAGTTTGAAGATTGGCGATTCCCGGCCCCGAAAACCGCAGGAATGCTTGAATCCCGACCTCGTCACAGGCATCACCGCTGCGGGACGAGAGGGACATTTTCGATGAACACAGCACTTTTCCGCACAGCGGCAGCGTTGGTTGCGGTCGCCGCCGCGGCACCACCCGTCATGGCACAGGACGCCGCCAGCGAGGCCACCCGCGCTGCCCAGACCGACGCCCTTGCGCAGCTCCCCCCCGAAGGCACCCGCGACGCCGGTTTCTCCACCCGCGGCTTCCTTGCAACGCGCAAGGAGCCGGTGATCACAGACGCCAGCGGCAAGCCGGTCTGGAACCTTGCCGCCTATGCCTTTGTCGATGGCCCTGCCCCCGCCACGGTCCACCCCAGCCTGTGGCGGCATATGCGGCACCTGAAGCATCACGGCCTCTACAAGGTCACCGACAATATCTGGCAGGTGCGCGGGTTCGACCTTTCGAACATGACCATCGTGCGCGGACGGACCGGCTGGATCGTGATCGACCCGCTCACCAGTGTCGAGACTGCCAGAGCGGCGATGGAACTGGTCAACGCCACGCTTGGCGCGCGTCCGGTCAGCGCAGTGATCTATTCGCATAGCCATGCCGACCATTTCGGCGGCGTGCGCGGGGTGGTCGATCCGGCGGAGGTCGCGGCGGGACGCACGCAGGTGATCGCGCCCGAAGGCTTCATGGAAGAAGCCACGTCGGAAAACGTCATGGCCGGCGGCGCGATGATGCGGCGCGCGTCGTTCCAGTTCGGCACGGGCATCAATCCCGGATCGACCGGCCAGATGGGCAGTGGGATCGGCATGGCTGTTTCGGGCGGCACGCTGTCCCTGATCGCACCGACCGCCACTGTCGCGGCCACTGGCGATGCCCGCGATGTCGACGGCGTCAGAATCGAATTCCAGATGGTTTCAGGCAGCGAGGCACCGGCCGAGTTCAATGTCTTCGTCGCGCCCGAAAAGGCATTTCTGGCGGCCGAAATCGCCACCTGCACCCTTCACAATATCCTTACCCCGCGCGGCGCCAAGGTGCGCGACGCCCGCGCCTGGGCGCATTATCTCGATGAAGCCGTGACCCGCTATGCCCCGCAGAGCGACGTCGTGATCTCCAGCCACTGCTGGCCGATCTTCGGCAAGGCGGAAGGCACCGCATGGCTCGCCGCCCAGCGCGACAATTACCGCTGGCTGCACGACCAGACCGTGCGCCGGATGAACCGCGGCGAGACGATGCACGAGATTGCCGAGGCGCTGGAAAACGGCGCCCCGCCAGCGCTCGCGCAGGAATGGTCGACCCATGGCTATTACGGCACGGCCAGCCACAACGCGAAGGCGATCTACCAGTTCTATCTCGGCTGGTACGATGCGGTCCCGGCCAACCTTCACGCCCACCCGCCGGTGGCGCGGGCCACACGTCTGATCGAAGCGCTGGGCGGCAGCGAACGGACCATGGCGCTTGCCCGCAACGCCATGGCCGAAGGCGATTACCGCTGGGCCTCGGACCTGCTGCAAAACCTCGTCTTTGCAGCGCCGGGGGACGAGGCGGCGAAGGCGCTGCTCGCCGAAAGCTATGAACAGCAGGGCTTTCAGGCCGAAAGCGCGATCTGGCGCAACCAGTTCCTTGCCGCTGCAAGCGAGCTGCGCAAGGGCCGCGGGGCCATGGCTGCCGCGCAGAGCAGCGATCTGATCGCCGCGATTGCCACGCAGGAATTGCTCGATTCTGCTGCAACCCGCTTTGCGCCCGAACGGTTCGGTGCGCGCAAGCTGGCCGTGGCGCTCGATCTGACCGATCGCAAGGAGCAGGCGACCCTTGAAGCCAATGGCAGCGTGCTGATCGGCCGCGTCGGCAGCCTGCCTGCCGCACCCGATGTGACCATCCGCGGCCCGCGTGCGATGCTGCTGGCGATGCTGTTCCTGAAGCAACCGGTCAGCGCGATGCAGAACGCCGGGCTGAAGGTCGAAGGCGATGCCGCTGCCCTGCAGACCCTGATCGACGCGCTCGATCCGGTGCCGCAGGGCTTTGACATTGTCGTGCCCTAGAAAGAACACTCCGCCGAAGTCGCTGCCTCGTCACGGGTGATCTCGCTGATCTGGAGCGAGAACGCACCCTTCGAGGCAAAGGTCAGGCTGCCACCGGCCGTGCCAAGGCACGCGCTGGAGAGCACCATTTCGCGCCAGCCCTTGCCTTCGGCCACAGCCATCGGCTGGGTGATGTCGAATGCCTTGCCGCCCGCTGTCACCGTAACAGAAGCGTTGGGGCGCGCAGTGACCTGATAGGCGATGCGCCACGCTGCGGTGCTTTCCGGCCCGGTCAGCGTCACCTTGGCGCCCGGAGCAAAGGCAATGCGGCGCGCGTCTTCCTGCGCCTTGCGATCGATCCCGCTGGCAGTGATGCCATTGCCGCCGCCGCGCAGATCGGGAAGCAGCGCATTGTCGGCCACCGCCTGCACCTGCATCCCCAGCTTGCCGCTGGCGAACCACACTGCGCCGGTATCCTGCGTCAGGGCGTTGCAGGTCTCGTCGAGCGGATCGAGGCGGGCCGACGCGGTCAGATCAAGCCCGAAGCCGAGCGGAAACAGCGCGCCCGAAGGCGAATTGACCGGCGCGCCTTCGCAGGTTGCGGGCCAGCTGAACGACAGGCGCCCGGTCGCGGGACGCTGTCCGAACAGCACGTCCGCCACCCCTGCCCCTTCGCTCCCCGGCAGCCACGCGGCAACGAAGGCGTCAGCGGCATTAAGCTCGCGGTTCATCCACAAGGGGCGACCGGACAGGAACACCGCCACCGTTGGCACGCCGCGCTGGCGATAGGCCTTGAGCAGTTCCAGCCCCTCCTCGTCGCGGAAGGCCATATCCTTCCGGTCGCCGACGAATTCGGCATAGGGTTCCTCGCCGAACACGACGATCGCCACATCGGGCTTGCTAGCGGACGGGCCGTCCGAGGCCAGCACCGCGCTGCCACCGCTGGCCTTGGCCGCTGCGGCAATCCCGGCATAGATCGACGTTGCACCGGGGAAATCCGCCGCAGTCAGATCGCCGCCGCCCTGCCAGGTGACCGACCAGCCGCCTGCCTGTTGCGGAATATTGTCCGCCGCACTGCCGGCGACCTCGATCCGCGCACCAGCCTTGAGCGGCAGCACGCCGTGGTTCTTGAGCAGCACCTGCGATTTCGCCACCGCTTCGCGCGCGATGGCGCGGTGTTCGGGCGAACCGAGCAGGTCCCACTTGCCGCCATGGGCCCGCTGCGAGGGCTTCACCTCGCCATCGAAAATGCCGAGCTGCTGCTTCAGCCGCAGCACGCGCAGCACCGCCTCGTCCAGCCGCGCCATCGGGATCCGCCCGCTTTTCACCTGCTTCACGAGGTTGGCGTGAAGCGCCTTCCAGTCTTCGGGCACCATGTACACATCAAGCCCGGCCAGCAGCGCCTGCGGACAATTGGCATTGGTGCATCCATCCACTTGCCCGTGGCCGTTCCAGTCACCGACAACCAGCCCGCCAAACCCGAGATTGCCGCGCAGCTCGCCGGTCAGCAGCGGTGCGTTGCCGTGCATCTTGGTGCCGTTGATCGAATTGAAGCTGGCCATCACGCTTGCAACGCCTGCGCCGATGGCCGCCGGATAGGGCGCGGCGTGAATCGCCATCAGTTCCTTCAGGTCGCCGTTGACATCGCCCTGATCGACCCCCTGCGCCGTGCCACCATCGCCGAAGAAGTGCTTGGCGGTGGCCGCCACCTTCCCCGCGCCGAGGAAGCCGGGTTCGCCCGGACGCCCTTGCAGGCCTTCGACCATCGCCGCGCCCAGCTTGCTGACCAGCGCCGGGTCTTCCGAATAGCTTTCGTAAGTGCGACCCCAGCGGTCGTCCCGCGCCACTGCGATGGTGGGCGCGAAGGTCCAGTCGATGCCGGTCACCTCGATCTCGACCGCTGTGGCGGCACCAATGCGGCGGATCAGATCGGCATCGCCCGTCGCCCCCAGCGCGATGTTGTGCGGGAACACCGTTGCGCCGATCACATTGGCATGGCCGTGCACCGCGTCGGTGGCCCAGACTGCGGGGATCACCGGCTCGCCCTTGGGCAGGGGTGCGGTGGAGGCTTCCCAGTATTCGTCGGCCAGCTTCAGCCAGTCGGCTGCGGGGGCCTTGTCATCGCCATAGGGGCCGGAATTGCCGCCATTGAGGATCGTGCCGAAGCGATACTTGCGCACATCCTTCGGCGTGATCGAGCCGATGTCAGGCATGACGAGCTGCGCGACCTTGCGCTCCATACTCATCCGGGCGAGCAGAGCCTCGGGCGAATTGGCCGGGGCAGCCACTTCGGCTGCCGCACTGCCCGAACGCACCTCAGGCGCGCCTGCACAGCCGGCCACCAGCGCTCCGAGCGCCGCGCCGCAGGCCAACCGCCCGATCGCCAGACGCCCGATCAATCCTTGCACCATCGGAACAGTCCCTCCCAAGACCGCATATTTTTTGAGAACGTTATCAAACTATGCCTGCCCGCACCCTTTTTGGCAAGCATCAAGGCACGTTTTCAATCCCGGCGGAGCTGTGCGGCAAGCAATCCGGCGCTCGCCAGCGAAAGCGCGGCAAACAGCACGAACAGCGCCGAAAAGCCAAAGGCGGGCACCAGCAGCACCGTCAACCACGGCATGACCATGCCGGGCACGGTGTTGGTGAGGTTGAACAGGCCCAGATCCCGCCCGCGATGCTGCGGGGCAGGCAGCACCCGCAGGGTCTGGCCCGAATGCAGCGAGAGGAAAATCGCGGCCGCGATCGCGAACAGGACATAGCCGGCAATCGCCCAGTGCAGCGTCTGCGCGGCGGCCATCACCAGCATGCCGGCCGCGCAGAGCAGCGCACTTATCACCAGAGGCTGCACCGGGCGGCCATGCTGGTCTGACCAGCGGCCCAGCAACAACGAAAGCGGCACAGCGCAAACCAGCACGACACTGAAGATATTGGCCGCGCCGTTTTCGGGATATTCGGGCGCGATCGATCGCAGCCAGAACAACAGGAAAGCGAACATTCCGCCCTCGGCCACCTGCACCAGCAACCGCGCCGTCCACATCCGCGCCACGACCCGGTCCCGCGGACGCCCGGGACCGGGCAAGGCAGCGGCAGGCTGCATCAGGCCGGGTTGCGCCCTGTCCTTTCCCAGCATGATGGCAGGCAGCACCAGTGCGCTCACCAGCACCGTGACCAGCGGCAGCCGCGCGTCCGGCGCGACCATGCCGGCATAGGTGACGAAGGATCCCGCCAGGGCCCCCAGCGCCGGAGCCAGCGCCAGTGCGCCGCCCAGCACGCCCTTTTGTGCGTCGGGAAAACAATCCCCCGCCCACGCCATCAGCGGCGCAAGCATCAGGTTGAGCGCCACCTGCCAGCACATCACCAGCACGATGATTTCGGTCACCGATCCAGCCCGGCCCACGGCCAGCAGCAGCAGATTCGAGGCGACAAGGCCGGCGATGATCCACGGGCGCCGCATGCGACTGCGATCGCTGAGCGTCCCGACGGCGATATTGGCAAGGCTGGCCATCAGCGCGCCGAGGAAGATCACCTGCGACAGCGCGGCAACATCCTCGCCCCCCTGCAATTCGGCGATGCGTTGCGGCAGGAGCACCGTCAGCAGCGGAACATAGGCAACCGCGCCGCCTGCCGCCGCCAGTGCGAACAGGGCAAGGAACCAGCGCGGCTGCGGCTCTGGCGCGGGGACAGACGCGCTCAAACCGCGTCCGGCACCGGGGTTGCGGCGCGCACCGGCGCGGGCGCGGTCGACGAACGTTCGACCAGGCCTGCCGCCACTTCGATCACCGGCTTGTCATCCCCGTCATCGACCCGTGCGATCAGCTGTTCGACCGCCACCGAGACAGTCTCGGCAATCGGCTGGTCGACCGCGGTCAGCGGCGGCTGCGAAAACCGCACGATCGGGGTGTTGTCGAAGGAAATCAGCGACAGGTCCCGCGGCACATCCAGCCCGCGATCGCGCGCGACTTCGAGCGCGGCGAGCGTCATCTGGTCGCTGCTGGCAATAATCGCGGTGAGATCGGGGAAGCGATCGAGCAGCGCACGCGCCGCCCGGGTGCCCGATTCGTATCCGAAATCGCCGCGTTCCAGCAATCCGGCGCTGGGCAGACCAGCTTCGGCCATTGCCTGTTCCCAGCCATTGATGCGCCATCCGCTCAGGCTGTATTGCGCAGGGCCGGCAATCATCCCGATCCGCCTGTGCCCCAGTTCGATCAGGCGGCGCGTGGCAAGCTGCGCCGCGCCGTGATCGCCCATGGTCAGCGCGATGCCCGGCCCCGGTGCGTCAGAGCCGATCCGCGCAAAGGGAATGTCCCGTGCCGCCAGCAGATCGGTGATCAGGCGGTTTTCCGAGTGCGGCGGGGTGAGGATCACGCCATCGGGCTGCAAGGCGGAAAGCGCCGCGCCCAGCTCGCGCTCGACATGGTCGGAATGGGTGTCAACCAGTTCCACCATCATCCGGTAGCCGTGCTGGCTACAGGTCAGGATCCCGCCCAGCAGCATCTGGTCGACCCAGTCCGTCCCGCGCCGCTCGCGCCAGTCGGCCAGCGTGCGTTCGCGATCATTGATGGCAAGGATGATGTAGGATCGCGACCCGCTCATCCGCTGTGCCGCGAGGCTTGGAACATAGCCGAGCCGGTCGATCGCAGCCTGCACCTTGTCGCGCAGCTGCGGGCGCACGTTGGGGCCACCGTTGACCACCCGGCTCACCGTTTGGAGAGAAACCCCCGCTTCCTCGGCCACGTCCCTGATCGTGACAGTCTTGCGCACCCGCGCCATTGTTCCCCGCGTCCCTGTCCGCCTACTTCATGCAGGCGCGACCCCTTTCGGGATCGCTGCTGCAACGATAGACCCTGATCCAATCGATTGCGAATTGCGCGGGAAAACTGCTGGCGGCAACCCCTTTTGCGTTGTTTTCTTCCGACAGACGCCCGCCCACCGCAAGGTTGGCCATCACGTAGAACGGCTGATCGAAGGGGGCAGCGGGCCGCCCCTTCGCCTTGGGCGAGGCTGTCTGCCACTGATCGGCGGTGACTGTCAGATGCACGCGGTCATCCACCATGAAGCGGATCAACCCCTCGCCCCATTCGACC
This sequence comes from Erythrobacter sp. RANMB8, assembly GCF_056848235.1. NCBI lineage: Bacteria > Pseudomonadati > Pseudomonadota > Alphaproteobacteria > Sphingomonadales > Erythrobacteraceae > Erythrobacter > Erythrobacter sp. RANMB8. The sequence continues at coordinate 190,936 of NZ_JBREHG010000004.1, read as the reverse complement.
GCATAGACATGGAAATCGTCCGAAGGCAGCGCCAGATCGGGCAGTGTGGCGCGGCCATCGACATAGCGGTTCTGCGGCGCATAATTGCCGAAATGCAGCGCGCTGATGGTGCGGTTCTCGCCCTTCCCGCCCTCGCAGACCTTGCACTTGGCCCCGATGTTGACCGCTTCGAGGATGTCGATCTCGCCCGATCGCGGCCAGCTGCCATAGACATTGTCCTGCGGCATCATCCACACCGCCGGCCATGTGCCCTGCCCCGCCGGCACCCTCGCCCGCGCCTCGATCCGGCCATAGCGCCAGGCGTGCAGGCCGATGGTGCGCACCTTGCCCGAGGTGTGCGACTGGGTGACGCTGGGGTTTGGGTCATCGGCAATCTCGGGCGGGCGCGCAGGGCCGGTGAAACGTTCCTTGCGCGCTTTCAGCAGCAGCATCCCGCCCTCGACCGCGATATTCTCGGGCCGGTCGGTGTAGCATTGCCGTTCAAAATTGCCGCCGCCCCAGCACGAGACTTCGGGCGTCCACTTGCTGCGGTCGAGGCTGTCGCCTTCGAACTCGTCAGCCCACACAAGTTCCCAGCCCGCCCCTTCGAGCGGCGCTGTCACCGGTGCTTGCGGCGCCTTTGCCGCGCCGGAAAGCAGCAGGGCCGCTGTCAGCGTGCCCGCCTTCAGCAGCCCTGCCATTGTCATGATCCGGCCCTCTTAGAAGTCGAAGCGGGCAAGGAAGGTGAAGCGACGGTCGTTCCGGAAGGCCGAACGGACCACCCGCGTGCCGTCGAAATCGATCACCTGGCTGGTGCGGGTGACTTCGTCGAGCAGGTTCACGCCCTGCACGCCGAGCTTCAGGCCGTCCATCACCGAGACGAAAATCGACGCATCGAGCTGGCCGGTGGATTCACCCCAGATCGGCGAGAACGGGAAGATGTCGTCACGCGGAGTGATCAGGAACGCCGAACGCCAGTTGTAGGCGGCGCGCATCGACAGCCAGTCCTTTTCGTAGAACACCGTCGCGTTGATGGTGTTCTTCGAGATCCCGGCCAGCGGCTGGCCCGCAGCAAGCGGACCCTGCGTCCCGCCACGGTCGATGTTGCTGAAATCGCCGCCATCGACATAGGTGTAGGTCAGCTGCGTGCCCAGACCGCTCAGCAGACCCGGCAGGAAGTCATAGGTCTGCTGATAGGCGACTTCGACCCCCTTGAGCAGGCCGTCCTGGAAGTTGACCGGCCCGTTGACCAGCACATCCACCGCCGGCACTTCGGGGCTCTGGAATTCGACCACGGCCACGCCCGGCCCGACGATCCCCTTGAGATCCTTGAGGAAGCCGTTGACCGTCAGCGAGCCGACCCGGTCAAAATACCATTCGACCGACAGATCGTAGTTCCAGGTTTCGATCGGGCGCAGATTGCGGTTGCCGGTCGAAAGTGCGAACAGCGGACCGGTTGCCCGTGCCTGATCGTCGCGCAGTGCGGCGGTGAAATCACCCAGCACCCCGCCCGAACGGAAATCGCCCAGATCGGGCCGGCTGATGCCCTTCGACACAGCGGCGCGGAACAGCAGGCCGTTGCCGGTGTCGAGCAAGGCGTTAAAGCTCGGCAGCCAGTTGTCGAACACCACCGCGCGGTCATCGATCAGGATTTCGCCGGTATGGGCAGCCGCGAATTCTGCCTGACGAGCGGGCGAGAGGCGGCAGTAGCCGGGGAACTGGTCCGAAGGCAGGCCCGCTGCGCGGTCACAGGCGGCGGTGATTTCCGAAACCTGGACAACGCCGTCACCGTTGCCGCCCGAAATGACCGCGTCGAACTGCTGCGGGTTGGGGAAGCCGATCAGACCGGCGGCCACCACTTCGGTTTCGACATAGCGTAGGCCGATATTGCCCGACAGCTTCCAGCCGTTGCCGAAATCGGTGCCGTAATCGATCCGCGCATAGGCTGCGCGGGTCTGTTCGGCGACCTGGTTGATTTCAGGCGCGCAGAACGGATCGCACGGCTCGACCTGATTCGTGACCGGGTTGAAGAACTCGCGCCCGCGCACACCGAAGAACGGGTTCGGCGTCTGCGAGAAGGTGTTGATTTCGCGAGCCTGCGTGGCCGAAGCACCCGACAGGTATTCGCCAAGGAAATCGTCCCCGCCGAAGAAGAAGGTGCCGACCGGCAGCGGCGCCGGCGCATTGCCGCGCTGGAAGCCTGCACCAAACGGCGTGAACTGGGTGGCGTAGTTCGGGAAATCGTCGACGAAGGCGCCGCCGCCGATCGCGAATTCCTGACCGGGCAGGCCGGTGAAATAGCGGCCCGCCTGGAACCCGCCGGTGGCAGCACAGCCGGGACCGGCGTTCCACGGCGCACAGCCTGCGCGCCCGGCCCACACCGCCGAAAGGTTACCCCAGGTGGTGAAGTTGGTATCGCGCGTCACACGGTCACGATCCGACCAGCGCGCACCGAAGCGCACCTTCTTGAAGAAGCCTTCGTCGCTGATGTCGTATTCGGCATCGAGCTTGAGGCTGTCCAGCTCACCCTCGTTGCGGGCGATGCTGTCGAGCAGGAACCAGTAATAGGTGTTCCGGCCCGAAGTGAAGTAATCCGACGGCGCGCCCGGAGGGGCAAGGAATTCCACCTGCGGCGTGCGCCCGGTGTTGTCGATGGCGATGTTCGCCCAGGAATTCATCGTCCCGATCACGCCATCCTGACGCAGATCGGACGAGATGCGCTGCGCTTCGAAGTTCACGCGCAGACGATCGGTGATGTTCCAGTCGATATCGAACGAGAAATCTTCGGTGATCGCGCGCGTATCACGCTCGAACCGCAGGGTTTCGAAGGGGATACCACCCCGACCGAAGGGGTTGGCATAGGCATCGCCGATGCGCTGGCTCAGCACGCCGCGCTGGAAAATGCCGTTTTCGTCGAATTCCCAGGTGCTGCCAGCCGCCGGAACCGGGAACAGCAGGTCGTCATTGACCTGTGCGAGTGCCGAGAATTCCTTGGTGAAGAAGCTGGTTTCCGAACGCAGCCACTCGAAGGTCACGAGCACATCGCGGTTCGGGCTTTCGTACTGGACGACTGCCGAAATCGCCTCGCGCTCACGCTCGAGATCGGTGGTGCGCACGCCCGCACCCTTGGGAACGACCAGCGCGCCTGCGGGCGGGAAGTTGTCGGGCGTGAAGCTGGCATCGCCGAAGAAGCCGCCGCTGCCGACCGGGCGCGGACGCAAGCACCCGCCGTCAAGCGTGGCGGCGCGGTAGCACGGGTCGGTGATCTGCGAGGCATCGGTGCGGCTGATCAGCTTCGACTTGGCATAGCCGAGCTGGACACCGAGCGTGCCGGCATCGGTTTCATAGGTGGTCGAACCGGTCAGCGAGAAACCGGGCGAGGTTTCCTCGGCGAAATCACCATAGTTCGCTTCGATCGTGCCGGCGAGATGGGTGCCGGGGCGGTCGAGCGGCTTGCGGGTGACGAGGTTGACGGTGCCCGCGATGCCGCCTTCGATCATGTCGGCAGTGAGGTTCTTGAACACCTCGACGCGGCCGAGCAGTTCGGGCGAGACATCGTTGAAGTTCAGCGCGACGCCGCCGGTGGCCGAGAAGATGTCGCGCCCGTTCAGTTCCGAACGCACGAAGGGCAGACCGCGCACGATCACGCCGGTGCCTTCGACCGAGAAGCGGTCAGGGTCAGAGGGCTTTTCGAAGCGGCCGATGTTGACGCCGGGCACGCGCTGGAGCGCTTCGGCAACCGAACGGTCGGGTAGCGCGCCGATATCTTCGGCAGTGATCACGTCAACGAAGGTGTCGGCATTGCGCTTGAGGTTCTGTGCCGACGACAGGGCTGCGCGGAAGCCGGTAACGATAATGTCGCCTTCCGCAGGCTCGGCCACCTGTTCCGGAGCCTGATCTTCGGCCTCGGCGTCCTGCGCCATGGCCGGCGCGGCGGTTGCCGCGGAAATCGCCAGCGCCGAAGCGGTGCCGAGAGCGAACAGGCGCCGACGCGGCGCAACGCTTGCGAATTGCATGATCTTTCAACCTCCCCTTGCCGCATGACAGATTCGTGCCCGTCATTGCGTGTTGCGGACACTTCCTAGCACATCTTGAGAGCGTTCTCAAGACTTGTAATCTGCGGTTCATATTGCATTCTGGCAACACTTGGCGGGGCCGCAGAAACCCGCGATAACAGCGGGCATCGGCCCGGCAGGGATTGGAAAAAACGTGGCAATTCAACGCATCATTATCGTCGGCGGCGGAACGGCCGGGTGGATGGCAGCCGCTGCGCTGTCACGCATCAAGTCCGGGCGGGCTGTGGAAATCGCGCTGATCGAATCCGAAAGCATCGGCACCGTGGGCGTGGGCGAGGCAACGATTCCACCCTTTGTCGGGTTCAACGATCTACTCGGCATCAACGAGGCGGAAATGCTGGCCGAGGTCGGCGGCACCTTCAAACTGGGCATCCAGTTCGAAAACTGGGGCAAGCTGGGCGACAGCTACATCCACCCCTTCGGCGCCTATGGCTACACCATGGGCGGCATCAGCTTCCACCACGTCTGGCACCGCATGGCGCAAAGCGGGGACAAGCGGCCGATCCAGGTCTTCAACCTTGAAACCATGGCCGCCTATTTCGGCAAGTTTGCGCGCACGCAGGATTACCAGCGCGACGATCTGCCGCCGGTCAATTATGCCTATCACCTCGATGCGGGCCGATACGCCATGTTCCTGCGCAAGTTTGCCGAGGCCCGCGGGGTGGTGCGCCATGAAGGCCGGATTGCCGATGTCGCGCTGGATGGCGAAAGCGGCTTCGTGACCGGTGTGACGCTGGATGACGGGCGGCAGTTCGATGGCGATCTGTTCGTCGATTGCTCGGGCTTCCGCGGCCTGCTGATCGAACAGGCGCTCAAGACCGGCTATGACGACTGGAGCAATTATCTGCCCTGCAACCGCGCGGTTGCCCTGCCCTGCCAGCGCGAGGACGGCAGCCCACCCCCGCCCTTCACCCGCGCCACGGCCCACAGCGCCGGCTGGCAATGGCAGGTGCCGCTGCAACACCGCAACGGCAACGGCCATGTCTATTGCAGCGCTTTCATGGAAGACCAGCAGGCGCTCGACATCCTGCTCGGCAATATTGCGGGCAAGCCGCAGGCCGAGCCGAACTGGCTGCGTTTCGTCACCGGGCGCCGCAAGAAGTTCTGGAACAAGAATGTCGTCGCGCTGGGGCTGGCGGCGGGCTTCATGGAGCCGCTCGAATCAACCTCGATCCACCTCATCAACACCGGGATCGACAAGCTGATCTCGCTGTTGTCGCTCGACGGGATCACACAGGTGCAGGAGGATACCTTCAACCGCCTGACGGGCCGCGAATATGCCCGCATCCGCGATTTCCTGATCCTGCATTACAACGCCACCAGCCGCACCGATTCCGATTTCTGGAACCACGTGCGCACGATGGAGGTGCCCGACAGCCTGACCGAAAAGGTCGAACTGTTCCGCGCCAACGGCCAGATCTTCCGCGAGGAGGACGAGCTGTTCACCGAAACCAGCTGGGCGGCGGTGATGATGGGTCAGGGCATCCGCATGGGCGGCCACAACGCGATGGCCGATGCGCTCGACCCGGCGAAAACCGTCGAGGAAGTCAACGAGATGGAGCGTTCCATCCGCTATCTCGTGCAGCACATGCCGGGGCATGGCGATTACCTGAAGCGCTATTGCCCGGCACCGATGGCCGCATAACGCGGCGCGCGGGCGATTCTTGACAAATCGGGGCGCGGCCATGACAGAGCGGCGTCCTCCACCCCGCTTGCCCGAGGTTGCCCCACGCCATGAATGACGCATCCCCCGGCTGGACCGCGCTGGTGCTGGCCGGACAGCGTCCGGGTATCGATCCGGTGGCCGCCCATTTCGGATTGCAGGCCAAGGCGCTGATCCCGGTCGCGGGCGAGCCAATGCTGGGCCGCGTGCTGCGTGCGCTGGCGGATACGCCGCAGGTGGCGCGGATTATCGTCCTCGCCCAGAATGCCTCCGAACTGCTCGCCGATCCCGCGCTGGCGTGGGCTGCGCATGACGCGCGGATCGAGGCACGGGTTTCGGGCCGCACCATCAGCGGATCGGTGCTGGCCGCTGTCAGCGATCCCGCCATCGGCCTGCCGGTGCTGGTGACCACTGCTGATAATGTGATGCTCACCCCCGCAACCGTGGCCGAGTTTGTCACCGGTGCCAGCTCCGATGCGGGCGATGTGGCGGTGGCGATGGTCGAGCGCGGCAATCTGGAACAGGCTGTCGGCCCCAACCGCCGGACCTGGCTGGCGTTCAGGGGCGGTGCCTACACCGGCGCCAACCTGTTCGCCCTGACCGGACCCGGCGCAGCCTATGCGCTGCGGTTCTGGGAGCGGGTCGAACAGGATCGCAAATCGGTGCTGCGCCTTGCTGCCCATTTCGGGCCGGTGCTGATGGTGAAGCTCCTGCTGAAGCGCCTGACCCTGCATGGCGCACTGGCGGCAGCGGGCGCAAAGCTCGGCGCGCGGGCGGTGCCGGTGCTGCTGTCCGACGGCCGCATGGGCGTGGATGTCGACAAGCCCGAAGATCACGCGCTGGCCGAACGCCTGCTGGCGGAGCGGGGCTGACCGTGCAGCGCCTTGCCCTTTACGATCTCGACCGCACGGTGACCTTTGCACCGACCTTCACGCCCTTCCTCGTCCACATGGCGGCGGGCGGCAACCCGCTGCGGCTGCTGGGCGTGCCGCTGTGGGTGCTGGCGATGCTGGGCTACAAGGCGAAGCTCTACGGGCGCAAGCCGCTCAAGCAATTCGGCCTCGCGCTGCTGGTCGGCAAGGTGGTGCGCAGCGCTGCGCTGCAACCGCGGATCGATGCTTTCGTGGCGCGGCAGCTCGAACGCAACATCCAGCCCGGCGCGCTGGCGCAGATCGCGGCAGACCGCGCCGCGGGCACCCGCCTTGTGCTGGTCACCGCCGCACCCGAAATCTATGCCGAAGCGATGGCGCAGGCGCTCGGCTTCGAAGCGTGCATCGCCACCCGCCACCGGCGCGATGGTGCGGGCAACCTGCTCAGCACAATCGATGGCGAGAACAACTACGGCAGCATCAAGGTGGCCCGTGTCGAGGAATGGCTGGCGGCGGACGGGCTTGACCGCGCTGGCCTGCACATCACCGCCTATACCGACCACGCCAGCGATGCGCCGATCCTGACCTTTGCCGACAAGGGCGTGCTGGTGGGCCGCCATGCAAGGCCGCAGCAAGGCTGGGGCCAGGCCGACTGGAGCGCGGCATGAAGCGCATCTGTTTCCTGTTCAACCACGACCAGACGCACCAGCTGGCCCATTCCCTGCCGATCGCGCTGGCACTGGCAGCGCGGGGCCAGCACCGGATCGTGCTTGCCTATGTGAAGCCTGCGATCCGTGCCGAGATCGAGCGACAGGCCGATCCTGCCACGCTGGCGCGGGTGGAACTGGTGCAACTGGGGCTGAAGCGCGGCGGATCGCAACTGCTGGCGGGCGTGCTGGAACAGCTGGTCCCTGCCACCAAGCTGCTGGTCTACCGCGACAATCTCGATTTCTTCCGCACCTTCGATGCGGTGGTGGTGTCGGAAAAGACCACACTGTTGCTCAAGACCCGCTATGGTCTCGACAATCTGAAGCTGATCCACACCCGCCATGGTGCCGGCGACCGGGCCATCGGGTTCAACCGCGAAAGCGCAGGCTTCGATCTGGTGCTCGTCTCCGGCCCCAAGATCCGCGACCGGCTGATGGCAGATGCGGGGCTTTCGCCGGAACAAATCGCGCTGGTTGGCTACCCCAAGTTCGATCTGTGCGCGGGCAACCGCTTTGCCGACAGCTTTCCCGCGCCGCAGCGGCCCACGGTGATCTACAACCCCCACCCCTCGCCAAAATTGTCGAGCTGGTTCCGGCACGGCGCGGCAGTGCTGGAGGCGTTTCGCGATCAGGATCGCTACAACTTGATCTTCGCGCCGCATGTGATGCTGTTCGAGCGCAAATGGGTCGTGACCGTCGATCCGCCCAGCCTTGCCCGTGTGACCCCGCCCGGACCGGAATACCGCGACCAGCCGCGCATCCACATCGACACCGGCAGCGCGGCCAGCAGCGACATGAGCTACACCAACCGCGCCGATATCTACATCGGCGATGTCAGCAGCCAAGTGTATGAATTTCTGCGCGAGCCCCGCCCCTGCCTGTTCCTCAACGCGCATGGCGTGGCATGGCAGGATGATCCCAACTACCTGCACTGGCGCGCAGGACCGGTGCTGGACAGCGCCGACGGGCTGCTCGATGCGATTGATGCTGCCCTCGCCTCGCATTGCGACTATGCGCCCACCCAACAGGCGCTGATCGATGCGACCTTCTCGCTGTCGGACCGCCCCTCGGCCGAGCGGGCGGCAGATGCGATCAGTGCGTTTTGCGAAGGAAAGACCCCCGCGTGAGCAGCTTTGTGGATTTCTGGCGCTACGGCGTGGTCAAGACAGCGCGCAAGCTCAAGGCGGCGGTGCTTTCGCCGGTGCTGGCGGCGCGGGGCGAGGCGGCCGTGCGGTCAAGCTATGGCGTGCTGATGGTGCCCAACTGGCAGGATACCACCTTCCGTTACTGCATCTTCGGCACCTATGGCCGCGATCTCGCCGACCTGCTGCTAGGCCAGCGCGACGATTTCGTGTTTGTCGATATCGGCGCCAATCAGGGGCTCTATTCACTCATCGCCGCGCAGAACCCGCACTGCCGCCAGATCATCGCCTTCGAGCCGGTGCCTGCGACCCATGCGCGCCTTGCCGCCAATGTCGCGCTGAATGGCGGTGCTGAGCGCACTGTCCTGCATCCGCTTGCCATCGCCGACAGCGTGGGCGAAGTGACGATCAGCGTCGCTGCCGATCACACCGGCACCGCCACGCTGGCAGGCCGCGAAGGGCAGAACAGCGGCAGCGGCGTGACGATCCGCACCATCGACGCCCCGCTCGTCGATCCGCTGCTGGCGGGCGAACACCCGATGTTCGTGAAGATCGATGTCGAAGGGCTGGAAGCGGTGGTGATCGCCGAACTCGCCAAGACCGTCGCCTTCGCCCGCGTACAGGCGATCTTCTACGAGGTTGACGACCGCTGGGCCAGCGCGGCCGCAATCGAGACGCTGCTGCGCGCCGCCGGCTTCACCCGCTTTGCCAAATACGGGCGCGGGCACCATTACGACGTGCTGGCAACCCGCTCCTGAAGCACCGCCTGCGCCAGCGCCCGGCCTGACAGCCACGCCCCTTCGACCCGCGGGCTGTGGAGGTAATCACCGGCAATCCCGATCCGCAAAACCGGATCGAACCGCGCGCCCTCGCCCCCGATCGCTTGCGGCAGAGCGTAAAGCCAGCGGTGCGCATCAAGATGCTGCGGCGTGGCCGGGGCTGCGCCAGTGGCGTCAAGGAAATCGGCGAGCAGAAGCTGCGCGACCTCTTCCTTCGGCAGATCGATTAATGCGCGGCTGCGCGCTGGCGAGGCGTGGATCACCCATGTTTCGGCCCCCGCTCTGCCCGGCTTGGCGGAATTGCGCGCTGCCCAGCTGACCGGGCCGGTGTCCGAGCGGTAGGTATCGGCGGCAAGGCCAAGCGGGGCGGGAAAGCCCGCCATCACTGCCCAGCACGGGGCCGACTGCACCCCGCCCGCCAGCGCAGCGAGACCGGGCGCGACATCGGCCAGCAGCACGGCGGCCTGTTCGGCAGGCACAGCAACGAGCACTGTGGCGGCGGTAAAGCTGTGCTCGCCCGCCCCGATGACCCACAGCGCACCATCGCGCCGCAAGTGTTCGGCGCGCACGCCCCAGCGCACATCGAGCGCGCTGGCCAAGCTTCTGACGCAGGCGTTCATGCCCGGCGTGCCGACCCAGGCATCATCGCCCGCCGCAGGCCAGCGCGCGGCAACCCCTGCCGCTTCCCAGCCTGCAACAGCCTGCTGGAAGGCAGGATCGCGGGCCGTGAAGTATTGCGCACCGTGATCGAAGCTGACTGTCTCGCCGCTAATCTCCACCCGCCGCGCCGCCATGCGCCCGCCGGGGCCGCGCCCCTTGTCGAGCACGATGATGCTCTGCCCGCCCGGCGCCAGAGCGGTGGCGGCGGAAAGCCCCGCCATGCCGCCGCCGATCACGATAATGTCGCTGTTATATCCGTCCATCCCGCGCCAACGCACGGGACGCGCGGAGGTTTCACGCCGCGTTGGCGCTGACCTCCGGCGCACGCTCTCCCGCCGCCTCGTTGAGCATTTCCGCCACGAGGAACGCCAGTTCGAGCGACTGTTCGGCATTGAGACGCGGGTCGCAATGGGTGTGGTAGCGGTCGCCAAGGCGTTCCTCGGTGATCGCCACGGCCCCGCCGACGCACTCGGTCACATCCTGCCCGGTCATCTCGATATGGATGCCGCCCGGATGTGTGCCTTCGGCGCGGTGGACCGCGAAAAAGCCCTTAACCTCGCGGGTGATGCGATCGAACGGGCGTGTCTTGTAGCCATTATCCGATTTGATCACGTTGCCGTGCATCGGATCGCAGCTCCACACCACCGGATGGCCTTCGCGCTTCACGGCGCGCACCAGCTTGGGCAGGCCGTCTTCGACCTTGTCATGGCCATAGCGGCTGATCAGCGTGATCCGCCCCGCCTCGCGCTTGGGGTTGAGGTCATCGAGCAGCCGCAGCAGCGCGTCGGGCTCAAGGCTCGGCCCGCACTTCATGCCGAGCGGATTGCCGATGCCGCGCGCATATTCGATGTGCGCCGAGCCGGGGAAACGCGTGCGATCCCCGATCCACAGCATATGCGCGCTCGTCGCATACCAATCGCCCGTCAGCGAATCCTGCCGCGTCATCGCCTGTTCGTAAGGCAGCAGCAGGCTTTCGTGGCTGGTGTAGAAGCTGGTGCCCTTCAGCTGCGGCACCGTGCCGGGATCGACCCCGCAGGCCTCCATGAAATCGAGCGCCTCGCCGATCCGGTCGGCCATTTCAGCGAACTTCTCGGTCCACGGGGTGCGGCCCATGAAATCGAGCGTCCACTGGTGAACCTGCCGCAGGTTGGCATAGCCGCCACCGGCAAAGGCGCGCAGCAGGTTGAGCGTGGCCGCCGCCTGCGAATAGGCCTTCACCATGCGCGCCGGATCATTGCGGCGGCTGACGGGGTCGAATTCGATCCCGTTGATATTGTCGCCCAGATAGCTCGGCAGGGTCACACCGTCGATCGTCTCGGTCGGGGCGGAGCGCGGCTTGGCGAACTGGCCCGCCATGCGCCCCACCTTCACCACCGGACGCTTCGAAGCGAAGGTCATCACCACCGCCATCTGCAGCAGCACGCGGAAGGTGTCGCGGATGTTGTTGGGGTGGAATTCGGCAAAGCTTTCCGCGCAGTCCCCGCCTTGCAGCAGGAACCCGTGGCCATTGGCGACCTGCGCCAGATCGGCCTTCAGCGCCCGCGCCTCGCCCGCAAACACCAGCGGGGGATAGGAGGACAGGGTCTTTTCCGCCTCGGCCAGTTCTGCGGCATCTTCGTAATGCGGCAGGTGGCGCGCTTCGTAAGCCTTCCAGCTATCGGGGGTCCAGATCTCGGGCACGGTCACATTCTTCCATTCCATTGCGCGCAACCCTTGCGCGGGGGCGCCCGCTACAGGAGCGCGGCACGAATTGTAAAGCGGCAATGCCGCTTTGGACAATATTATTTCCCGGCCACTGAAAGCACTCTAGCGCCCGGCGGGCAAGGCGGTGGCGACAGGCATGGCCCCGCCACCCGCCGCCGGAGCCTGCGCCAGCGACTGCCCTTCGGGGATGATCGCCAGCCGGAACGGTATCCCCTTGGCAAGGTAGCGATCGGCGAGGAACTGCATCACCTGCGGGCTGGTCTGCGAATAATCCGCCAGCAGGGTCCGCAGCAAGGCCACCCGCTGGGGATCGAAGGCGGCCCCTTCGAGGTTATAGAGCCAGAACTGGTTGCCGGTCGATGCGCGGCGGATCAGCTGGCCGAGCGGTTCGGTCACCCGCGCCAGCTCGTCGGTGGTGGGCGGGTTGGCGGCCAGATCGCGCGCGATCCGGTCAGCCTCGGCAAAGAACACCGGCACGAATTCGGGCTCAAGCTGCGCCAGCGCGGTAATGCGCCCGCCGCTCGCCAGATCTTCGGGCCAGCTGGAGAAGACCTGCGGAGAATAGCTTGCCCCGGCGCGTTCACGCAGCGCTTCGAGCAGGCGGTTGTTGAACAGCTGGGTGAGGATTTCGAGCTGGCGGCTTTCGCGCAAGCTGGCGACCCCGCCGCCGCTGGGCCAGGCGACCACGGCAGCGGCCTGATTGGCATCGCCGCGGTGCGTGACCACCGCCGGCGCATCGGCCAGCGGCGCGAAGCCGGGGACGCGCTTGGCCACGTCGGGATCGATCGGATCACGCGGCGCCAGCGCACCGAAGGTCCGGCGCAACTGCTCGATCACCTTGGCCTGATCGAATTCGCCGAACACCAGCACTTCGACCGGGCCCTGCTTCAGCAACGGTTCCCAAACTGCGCGGAAGCCTTCGGGGGTCGCCGCTTTCAGCGCGGCCGGATCGGGTGTGGCAAAGCGCTGGTCGCCGCCGGTCACCAGATATTCGAGATCGCGGTTGAGGATGCCGCCGGGGCTGGTCGAATAGGTATTATAGGCCAGTTCGGCCGCCGCCTTGGCGCGGATCACCGGATCCTTGTCCCAGCGCGGCATCCCGAGCTTGGCGGCGAACAGATAAAGCTGGTCGCCGACATCCTCCGAACGGGTCTGCGCCGTCAGGGTGAACACTGCATCGTCGATGCCGAAATCGAAGCCGAGCTTGCGGCCCGTGGCCAGCCGGTCGATCTCGTTCTGGCCCAGTTCGCCAAGCCCCGATCCGACCAGCGCCGCCTCGCCCAGCGGAGCGTAGACCGCGTTGTCCTTGTCGAAGGCGCGGTAGCCCGCACCGAAGCGCACCCGCACGGTGACGCGGCCCGGTTCGGCATCATTGGCCCACACCAGCGCCTTCACCCCGTTGGCGAAATCGACCTGTTCGATCTGGAGCACGCCAAGCGGACGCTGGCCGGTGATTGTGCCGGGCGCACCCACGGGCGGCAGATCGTCGAACCTGATCGTCTGCGCCGCAAGCCTCGCGCTGCCATCGACCCGCGCCTCGCTCGCCAGCGCCAGCCGGAGCGCCGCGACATCGGCCTCGCCCGCGTTGGGCGTGACATAGACCGAGCGCGTCACCGTGCCTTCGAACAGCGCTTTGGTGCGTGCCAGCACCTCGTCCGGCACCAGCCGCGGCTTCATGCCCCTGAACACATCGAGCACCACCTGCGGCGCGGCAACCGTTTCGCGGATGTCCACCGCGTTGACGAGATTGTTGGCGAGGTCCGATCCGGACTGCACGCTTTCCTGTTCGACCTCGTTGGCAAACACCACGTCGAATTCGGCGGCCTCGCGGTCGATCTCCTCCTGCGTTGGCGGATTGGTGAGCGCATCGGCGATCACGGCGCGCACATCGGCAAGCGCGGCCTGCCAGTCATCGGTCAGCGGCGCGAAGGTCACGAAAGTCGCATCGGTCGAGCGCGAGACATCGTCCTGCTGGACCTGCGCATAAAGGAAACTGCCGCCGCCGCGGGCGCGCGCTTCCAGCCGGCGGTTGATGATCGCCTGTGCCACCGCGTCCAGCAGCAGGCCTTCGTTATAGACAATCGTATCCTCGACCGGGCGCCAGGGGCGCATAACAGCATAGGTCAGGCTGCGCGGCAGATCGGGTTCGACCCCCACCGCAAGCTCCCCGATCGGAGTGCCGGTGCCGGGCGCATCTTGCGCGCCTGCCGGGGCCACCGGATCGCCGAAATCGGGCGCAACGCCGGGTTGGCCGCTGCCTTTCCAGTCACCAAACCACTGTTCGACAAGGCCGGCCAGCACCATCGGATCGGCATCGCCGGCGACAATGATCACCGTGTTTTCGGGCCGGTACCACCGGTCGTAGAACGCCTTGACGCTCTTGCCGCTGGCCGCCTTGAGTGTGTCTTCGGTGCCGATCGGGTTGCGCACCGCCAGCCTTTGCCCGGCAAAGAAGGTCTGGCGCGTCATATCGGCCATGCGCAGCCCCGCCCCGCCGCGTTCGCGCTTTTCGGCGAGCACGATCGGGCGTTCGGCGGCGACATTGGCATCGTTCAGCACCGGCTCGCGGATCATGCCCGACAGCAGCTTGAAACTCTCGCCCAGCTTGGCATCGTCGATATTGGGAATGTCGAGCTTGTAGGCGGTGTGGGTCGGGCTGGTTTCGGCGTTGGCGTCCGAGCCGAAGGTCGCGCCCAGCCGCTGCCATGCGGAAATCGCCTCGGCCGGCCCCAGATACTTGCTTTCGCGGAACAGCAGATGCTCGAGCAGGTGGGCAAAGCCCTGTTCGCTGTCTTCCTCGTGCAGCGATCCGGCATCGATCCGCACCCGGATGGAAACCTGCCGCGGCGGCACGCCGTTGCGGCGCACGGCATAGCGCAGCCCGTTGGGCATCTCGCCGAACAGCCACTTGCTATCGACCGGAACGTCCGAGCCGCGATAGAGCCAGGGAGTGACATCCCCGGTCTGGAGCGCCTGCGGGGCCGGCACCGGCGGTGCGGCAGGGGCTTGCGGCGGCGGGAGCGGCGCGGTCTGCTGGGCCACGACCGGCTGAAGCATCACAGCCGTGGCAAGCACGACGACGAGGGTGCGACTGGCGCGGGAAAGCAACGTCATGCGCCGCTTATAAGACGGCAAAGCCTGAAGCGATAGTGAATGCTGCTGTGCCCGCTTTCGACTTTGCGCAGCGGCTTTGCGTGCTTGAAATCCGACAAAATCGGTCTTAAATGCGGCCCATGTTCATCGAAACCGAAACCACTCCGAACCCCGCCGCTCTCAAATTCCTGCCCGGTCAGGCGGTGATGGATGCCGGCACCCGCGAATTCGCCAGCCCCGAAGCCGCCGAGGCCAGCCCGCTGGCGCAGGCGATCTTCGATACCGGCGAGGTGGTGAACGTGTTTTTCGGCGCCGATTTCGTCAGCGTCACCGCCGCGCCGGGGGCTGACTGGAGCGCGTTGAAGCCGCAGGTGATCGCGATCCTGCTCGACCATTTCGTGTCGCAGGCTCCGCTGTTTGCAGGCGGCACCGCGAGCGGCATCAGCGTTCCGGCGGAAAACGAAGCCGTGGTCGAGGAACGCCCCGAAGACGCCGAAGTGATCGCTGCAATCAACGAGCTGCTCGAAACCCGCGTGCGCCCCGCCGTGGCCGGTGACGGCGGCGATATCGCCTATCGCGGGTTCCGCGACGGGGTGGTTTACCTCACCCTGCAAGGCTCATGCTCGGGCTGCCCGTCGAGCACCGCAACGCTCAAGCACGGCATCGAAGGCCTGCTCAAACACTACGTCCCCGAAGTTACCGAGGTGCGCGCGGCATGACGCAGCAGTTCCACGATCACGCCCTCTCGCCCGAAGCGCTGGCGCAGCTGTTTACCGAAGCGCGCAGCTATAACGGCTGGCTCGACAAGCCGGTGTCGGACGAACAGTTGCACGCCATCTGGGACCTGATGAAGATGGCCCCGACCTCGGCCAATATGCAGCCGGCCCGGATCGTGTGGGTCAAATCGGCCGAGGCCAAGGCGAAGCTCGCCGACTGCGTGATGGAGGGCAACCGCGCCAAGGTGCTTGCCGCCCCGGTCACCGCGGTGATCGGATACGACATCGATTTCCACGAGGAACTGCCGTGGCTGTTCCCGCACACCGACGCGAAAAGCTGGTTCGAGGGTGACGAGGAAGGCCGCAAGGAAGGGGCCTTCCGCAATTCGTCCTTGCAGGGCGCCTATCTGATGCTCGCTGCCCGCGCACTTGGGCTCGATTGCGGGCCGATGTCGGGCTTCGATCCGGCAGCGGTCAATGCCGCGTTCTTCGCCGACGCGCCGCGCCACCGCGTGAACTTCATCTGTTCGGTCGGCTATGGCGATCCAGAAAGCATCTTCGGCCGCTCGCCGCGCCCGGACTTCGGCACCTTCAACACCATCGCCTGACGCGCATCTCGCCGCTTGCACGCGCCTCTGCCTTGCGGCAGGGCGCGGATCATGCGGATGCTCGCCATCGAAACCGCCTCCGAGGCCTGCTCTGTCGCCCTGTTCGAGGGCGCGGAACGGATCGCGCATGATCACCGCGTGATCGGGCGCGGCCATGCCGAGGCGCTGGTGCCGATGATCGCCGCCCTGCCGGACAAGGGTCGCAGCGGACGTATCCTCGTCAGTCTCGGCCCCGGCAGCTTCACCGGGGTGCGGATCGGGCTGGCCACGGCGCGGGCGCTGGGGATTGCCTGGGGGGCGCAGGTGCTCGGCTACCCCACCCTCGCCCTGATCGCCGCACAGGCGCAGGCCGCACACCCCGCAGCGCCGGTCACGGTCTGCGTCAACGGCGGGCATGGCGAATGGTTCGTGCAGGATTTTGCCGACGCTGCCCCGACAGGCGCGGTGCGCTCGCTTGCCCCGCAGGCCGCGCTTGGTCTGGGCGCGCAGGCGGTGATCGCGGGTAACCGCGCCGCCGCTTTCGCCGCGCTTTTGGGTGACGAGCGGAACGTGATCGACCTGCTGCCCGACGCATCACAGGTCGTGCTGCTGCCGGAACAGCTGCTGACCACCAACCTTGCGCCGATTTACGGGCGCGGGGCCGATGCCACCCCGATGGCGGAGCGCCGGCCCGCATGACCGCTGCCAGCGCTCTCGTCGACCGGATCATGGTGGTGATGGAGGCCGCCTTCGATCCGGCCTATGGCGAGGCGTGGAACCGCCGCCAGATTGCCGATGCGCTGGCGATGCCCAACACCCATGCGCTGGTGGTGGACGCCGATGGCGCGCCGATTGCGGATGATGCGGTAACGGCCCCCAGCCCCGCCGGCTTCGTCCTCACCCGCCATGTGCTCGACGAGGAAGAGCTGCTGCTGATCGCCGTCACCCCCGGCGCACGGCGGCGCGGCGTGGGCGCTGCGCTGATCGAACGCCTGTTCGCCGAAGCCCGCGCGCGCGGAATTGCCAGCATTTTCCTTGAAATGCGCCGCGGCAACCCGGCTATCCACCTCTACAGCAAATTCGGTTTCGAACCGATCGGCGAGCGGCGAAACTATTACCGCATGGCAAATGGCGAGCGAATTGATGCGATTACTTTCGCACGCGCAATCTAGTCTCGCACTGCTGGCCGCAAAGGCGGGAATACGCAATGCGGCATGGTTGCAAACAGATTTTACATACGGCATGGGCGAATTACTGGCACATGATCAACGATGCCAAGAGGAACTCATGCAGGAACTGGAAATGGAAATGAAAGAAACGCTTATCACGCTGACCAGCGACATCGTCGCTGCGCATGTCAGCAACAATGATGTCGCGGTGGCTGATCTTCCCGGTCTGATCACCAATGTCTACACCGCG
Source organism: Erythrobacter sp. RANMB8 (assembly GCF_056848235.1). Lineage (NCBI taxonomy): Bacteria > Pseudomonadati > Pseudomonadota > Alphaproteobacteria > Sphingomonadales > Erythrobacteraceae > Erythrobacter > Erythrobacter sp. RANMB8. The sequence goes on along the minus strand of NZ_JBREHG010000004.1, from coordinate 173,542 downwards.
CTCGCCAATCTTGGCGAAACCCCGGTGGTCGAAGAAGCCAAGCCGCAGCCGGCAGTCGCGATCCGCAATTCGGTGAAGCCGGATTACATCGTCTGCCTTGAAGACGGCAAGAAGCTGAAAATGCTCAAGCGTTATCTTCGCACCAATTACGACATGTCGCCCGAAGATTACCGCGCGCGCTGGGGCCTGCCCGCCGATTACCCGATGGTCGCCCCCAACTACGCCGAAACGCGCCGCGATCTCGCCAAGAAGATCGGTCTGGGCCGCAAGCCGGGCACCGTGGTCGCCAAGACCCGCCGCACCAAGAAGGCCTGATCCGCCCTCCGGTCGCGCACAGCATTGCCGGCACAGCCGCCCCTGTTGAGAGGGCAGCGTGCCAGCTTGAGCAAGCAGCCTCGTCCCTATAAGGATGAGGCTGCTTTGCTTTAGGGCGGCCCGCCCCCTTCCGGATGGCCGCAGCGGCGATGGAGCTTTCCTTGAACCAGAAAATCGATCTCGAACAACTCTGCGCCGAAAAGGGCCTGCGCATCACCGAACAGCGCCGGGTGATCGCCAAGGTGCTGTCCGACAGCGACGATCACCCCGATGTCGAACTGCTGCACAGCCGCGCCGCCGCGATCGATCCGCGCATCTCGATCGCCACGGTCTACCGCACCGTCCGCCTGTTCGAGGAAGCGGGCATCCTTGACCGCCACGATTTCGGCGATGGCCGTTCGCGTTACGAACCCGTGCCCGAAGCGCATCACGATCACCTGATCGATGTGGAGACCGGCAAGGTGGTCGAATTCGTCGATCCCGAAGTCGAAGCGCTCCAGCGCCAGATTGCCGAGCGGCTGGGCTATCGCCTCGTCGATCACCGCATGGAGCTTTACGGCGTCCGCCTGTCTCGCAATGACTGAGGCGGAACTGCGCGCCGCCGCGGCGCGGGGCGAAAGCACGCCGGTGTCATGGGCCGGCTGGGTCCGCCTGACCCTGCGCGCACTGGCGCTGGTGGCGCTGATCATCGTGTTCGTGCCGCTGCACTACCTTTACCGCACGCTGTCCTACGGCTCGCCCTTCCCGATGCTGTTCCTGCGCTATGCCGCGCGGGTGTGCGGCGCGAAGGTCGAGGTGATCGGCACGCATCTGAAGCGCGACGTGTTCTATGTCGCCAATCACCTCTCGTGGGTGGACATCCTTGCGCTGGCCGGCGCGAGCGGCACGGCCTTCGTCGCCAAGGCGGAACTGGCCGAGGCGCCGGTGGTCGGCTGGCTCGCGAGCCTCAACCGCACGGTCTTCGTCAAGCGCGAACACCGCATGGGCGTGGCCGAACAGATCAATGCCCTGAAGGAAGCGCTGGTCGATAACTGGTCGGTCACGGTCTTCCCCGAAGGCACCACCACCGACGGGCAATCGCTGCTGCCGTTCAAGACCTCGATGCTCTCCGTGCTCGAACCCCCGCCGCCCGGCGTGCTGGTGCAGCCGGTGGTGCTCGATTACGGGCCGGTGGCGGAGTGGATCGGCTGGATCGGCGAGGAAAGCGGGATCAACAACGCCAAGCGGGTGCTGTCACGCAAGGGCACCTTCAAACTGCGGGTGAATTTCCTCGAACCCTTTTCCCCCGAGGATTTCCGCGGACGCAAGGCGATCAGCCAGGAATCGCGCCGCCGGATCGAGGAGGCACTGGTCGAGATTCTCGGCAAGCCGCTGCGCCCCTTCGCGCACACGGTTGCCCCGGTGCGGTATGAACCGAAGAGCGAGGCGGCGGATTGATGTGTCCGTTCGCTGACGCGCGATGCAGACAACGCGCCAGCGAAGGTGTCCAATAACTAAAGCCCCGCGCGCACCAGCCAGTCGTGGAAGATCCGCACCGGGCGGCTTTCCAGCGCCACCGGCTTGCACACGAACCAGTAGGAATAGGGGCTCTCCACCGGCTTGCCGGGGAGATTGACGAGGCGGTTGTCATTGGCGCGGCGCAGGTGATCGTCGTGCATGATCGCGATGCCGAGGCCCTGCGCTGCCGCCTCCAGCATCAGCGCGCCCGAATCGTAATGGTCGATCGCCGCCGGGGTCATCGCTTCCAGCCCGTTGGCCTTTTTCCACGCGGCGAAGCTTTCGGGCAGTTCGTTGTGGATCAGGAAGGTCTGCTTGGCCATCGTCTCGGGCGTGACTTCATGGCCGATGGCGCGCGCGGTGTCCTTGCTGCAAATGGCGTGGACAAGATTATGGTCGAGCCGCACCGCGTGCAGCCCGCTCGCCGGGCCGCGTGACAGGATGATCGCGGCGTCGAGCGTGTCGCCCACGCGGTCTTCAAGGTGCGGCGCGGTGTCGATGTCGATGTGCAGTAACGGGTGGCGCTTGCGCAATTCGCCGAGCCGCGGGAACAGGCGCTGGCTGCCGAACATCGGCAAGACGCCCAGCCGCAGGCGCAGCAGCGCGATATTGTCCGACTGGCTTTCAACCGCCCGCGCCAGCGCCTCCATATGCGGGTTCACCGCCTCGTAGAACGCCTGGCCCTCGTCGGTCAGCTGCATCGACTGGCGCGCGCGGGTGAACAGTTTCTTGCCGACGAATTCTTCCAGATTGCTGATCCGCCGCGACAGGGCAGACGGGCTGAGGCCGATCTCTTCCGCCGCCGCCCGCGCCGATCCGAGGCGGACAGTGCGCATGAAGGCTTCCAGTGCGCGAAGGGGGGGCAAGCGGCGTGCAGGCATGATCTCTCTCCTTGGTGGCAGAGATACGCCCGAGATGCCATTCGGATGCAAAAAATCGAAGAAAAATTGCAACCACTGTGGCGAGGTTGCGACTATTGCACCTCTTCGGCGTCCACCGGCGGGTGCAGCCGCAGGCGGGTGACGTGGGTTTCATCGCCCGCAGTCACCTCGATCCGCCAGCCGCTCGGATGTTCCAGCACCGTGCCGACCGCAGGCACCGCCTCGGCCAGCACGAAGGCCAGCCCGCCCAGCGTATCGACCGCCTCTTCCACCTCGGCAAGGCGCGGGTCGATCTGCTTGGCGATATCTTCCAGCTCGGCGCGGGCGTCGCAATCCCACATCCCCTCGCCGATCGGCACGATCAGCGCCTGCGGGGCATCGTCATGCTCGTCCTCGATATCGCCGACGATCTCCTCGACCAGATCCTCGATGGTGATGAGGCCATCGGTGCCCGAAAACTCGTCGAGCACGATTGCAAGATGCACGCGCTGGGTGCGCATGTCGGCCAGCACGTCCAGCGCCCCGCGCGCCTGCGGCACATAAAGCGGCTGGCGCATCAGCGTGGTCCAGTCCTCCGGCGGCGGGGTGCCATTGGCGAGGAACGGGAACACATCCTTGATGTGGATCATGCCGATCACCTGATCCAGCGTCTCGCGATAGACCGGCATGCGCGAATGGCCGTGTTCGCTGAACGCCGCGACCAGTTCGGCCCAGCTCAGCGCGGCATCGACCGCGATGATCTCGCCGCGCGGCACGGCCACGTCATCGGCATCGTGTTCGGAGAAATGCAGCAGGTTGCGCAGCATCTGCCGCTCGACCCGCGACAGATCGCCGCCGCTGCCGGTGCTGTCGGATGGCGAGCCGCGGTTTTCGTCCTCGTGCTCGTCGATCGCCTCTTCAAGCTGCTCGCGTAAGGAACGCGCGCCTTCGAGGCCGAGGATCTTGCGCAACGCAGGCCAGAGCCCGCCGCTACTGTCCGCGTCTCCCGATTGAGGCGCAGAAGATGGAGAATCGGCCATGGCCTTCGAAACAGCTCCTGTTGGTTTCAATCGCCATATGGGTCAGCGATGCCCAGTTTGGCAAGTATGCGGGTTTCCAGCGCTTCCATCGCTTCGGCCTGTTCGTCGGAATCGACATGGTCGTGGCCGGCAAGGTGCAGCAGCCCGTGGACAATCAGGTGGGTGGCGTGGGCTTCCAGCGTCACGCCCTTTTCCGCCGCTTCGCGCGCGCAGGTTTCGTGAGCCAGCGCGATATCGCCGAGCATTTCGGGCGGGCCATCCGGGGCGAGGTCTTCAAGCTCATGGCGCTCCAGCATCGGAAAGCTGAGGACATTGGTGGGCTTGTCCCGCTCGCGCCATTCGCGGTTGAGGGCGTGGACTTCGGCATCGGTGGTGAACAGCAGGCTGGCGATCAGGCGCGGGTTGGCAAGGCAAGGCTCACCCTCGCCCGCAGCCGCAGCAGCGCGCTGCGCCAGAGCCTCCCAATCGCCCGCAGGCCAGTCTTCGATGTCGATATCGAGTTGCAAGGTTCAGCGGGCTCTCTGGCTGCCGGTTTTTACGTCACGCAATGGGATACCATCGCACAAGGGATCAGGACCCATGTTAAGGGTCGGGGCCCATATGTGAGGTTTGGACAATCGATCATAGCAGATTTTCGTATCGCCCGGCATCGCGAATACGATGACAGTCGCAAATGCCCAGCATGTCAGGATTATCGCGGCAAGGCCGGTACGCCAGCCCCACGCAATCCGTTCATTCGCCGCGCGCCGGGCAAAGAACGCTGTCGCGCCGGTGAGATACGCAGACAGACCGAGAAACCAGTAATCCTGCTCGTAGAAAGCCATAACGAGAAAGGCCAGAACCAGCCCGTAAAGCACAACATACTTGGCCAGCCAGATGTGTGGCCATGTGCTGGTATCGCTATCGGGATGCTTCATGTCCCCGGATCAGGTCGCCTCGTCCTCGCCCTTGCCCTCATAAGCCTCGACGATCCGGCCGACGATCGGGTGGCGCACCACGTCGGCGGCGCTGAAGCGGATGGTGCCGAAGCCTTCGACACCCTCCAGCCGCTCGACCGCGTCGTTGAGGCCGCTCATCCTCGGCCCACCCGGAATATCGACCTGCCGCGGGTCGCCGCAGATCACCATGCGGCTGTTCTGGCCGAAGCGGGTGAGGAACATCTTCATCTGCTCGCGCGTGGTGTTCTGCGCTTCGTCGAGGATGATGAAGCTGTCGGCCAGCGTGCGCCCGCGCATGAAGGCGATCGGCGCGATCTCGATCTCGCCATTGGCCAGCCGCCGTTCGACCTGTTCGGGCGGCATGCAGTCGTTGAGGGCATCGTAGAGCGGGCGCAGATAGGGATCGACCTTCTCCTTCATGTCGCCGGGCAGGAAGCCCAGTTTCTCCCCTGCCTCCACCGCCGGGCGCGAGAGGATCAGGCGCTGGACGCTGCCTGTGATCAACTGGCTCACCGCCTGCGCCACCGCGATATAGGTCTTACCCGTCCCCGCCGGGCCGAGCGCGAAGATGATATCGTCCTTGGCGAGGCTGCGCATATACTCGATCTGCGTCGCCGAGCGCGGCACGATGGTTTTCTTGCGCGTGCGGATCATGATCGGCGGGCCGTCATGCTCGCCCGAAATGATCCCCTCCAGCGTCGGTTCGGCCGACATGGCGATCAGCGATTCGATCGCGCCGCTATCCAGCGCCTCGCCCCGCGCCAGCCGGTCATACATGGTCTTCAGGGTCTCGCGGGCGCGGGCGACATCGTCTTCCGGCCCTTCGATCACGACCTGATGCCCGCGGGCGTGGATATAGACCCCCAGCCGGTTTTCGACCTGCACCAGATTGGCATCGAACTGCCCGAACAGCGGGCCGAGCAGCGCCTGGTTCTCGAAGGTCAGATCAACGCGGGCGCGCCGGGGCTCCGGAATACCGCGGGGATCGGGCGAAAGAGCCGGATGTCCGGCACGGGAGGGTCGTCGGCCCATAGGTTCCTTTGGCTCAGGCCAAGGGACAATCCCTCGTCCTTGAGTCGCGAAGGTAAGCCGGGGGGCGCGGATAGCAAGCGCGGGGCGGCAACGCGGCGGTGGAAAGTCACCGGACTGACATCGCCAGCGCAGCCCGCGCAGCCGGTCCGGAGAAGCGTGAACGGGCATCGTTCATCAGAGATTAAGCCGCAAAATGTTGATTTTCCATCTGAAGGAGACGTCCCCGTGAAGCACGCCCTGACCATGATCGCCGCCCTTGCCGCATCCGCCACCGCCGTCCCTGCCTTCGCCGGACAGGGCGAGGCGCAGGGAGATGCCGGCACCCAGGGTCAGGCGGCAGATGCGCCCTCGCCCCTCGCGCTGGCCACGGCCATCGCCGGAGAGCCCGATGCCCGCCGTCCGCTCGCCCGGCTGCGCTCACCCCTGTGTCTGGTGGTCGCAGCCGAAGATCAGGATTTCGGCAATGCCGTCGCCCGCCGCATCATCGCCAACGCCAGGGCCGCCGGCGTGCCGCTCCGCCGCGCCGGTTGCAGGGCGAATGCCCTGGTCACCTTCTCCGACGACCCCCGCGCCCAGATCGTGCAATTCCGCGCCGAGGGCCGCAAGCTGTTCAAGCGGCTGAGCGAGCGCGAGACCGATGCCATTCTCGCCGGAAGCGGCCCGGCCTTCGTGTTCCAGACCGTGGAACAGACCCCGCGCATCGGCGAAGGTGACGCAGCGGGCGGACTGAACGGGAGCGGCGAGAACTGGACCAAGGAACGATCCTTCCTGCGCACCCCCGAAGACCTGGTGACCACCGTGGTGATGGTCGAGAGCGCAGCGGCCGCTGGGCGCGATCCTGTGCAGATAGCGGATTATGTCACGCTGCGTCTGCTTGCCCCGACCGGCGAAATCGGTGCCGGCGCGGCCAAGGCGCCCCACACGATCCTGTCGGCCTTTGCCGCACCGGACACAGCGCCGCGCGAGCTGACCGCGCATGACAGGGCCTATCTCAAATCGCTCTACAAGCTGCCGCGCACGGCCTTTGCGTCCGAAGTGCTGGCGGAAACGGCGGGGCTGCGGGGCAAATAGCCCGGCGCGTCAGCCGACCAGCCCCTTCAGAGAATTCGGCCCCGCCTCGGCCAGCGTCACCTCTACAGAATCACCGATTGCGGCGGGCGCTTCGAACCACACGCTCTGGAGCCAGGGCGACTTGCCGAGCCACTGGCCTTCGTGCCGCCCCTTGCGTTCGACCAGCACGGTGCAGCGCTTGCCGACGCTCGCCTGATTGAAGGCAAGCTGGTGCGCGCCGATGCGCTGCTGGAGGCGCTGGAGCCGGTCGTCCATCACCTCTGCCGCAATCTGGCCCTCCATCGTCGCGGCGGGCGTGCCGGGGCGCGGGGAGTATTTGAAGCTGAAGCAGGCGGCGTAGCGGACTTCGTCGACGATATTCAGCGTGTCCTGAAACTCGGCTTCGGTCTCGCCCGGAAAGCCGACGATGAAATCGCCCGACAGCGCGATATCGGGCCGCGCGGCGCGGAAGCGCTCGATCAGCTTCAGATAGCTTTCCGCCGTGTGCTGGCGGTTCATCGCCTTGAGGATGCGGTCGTTCCCCGCCTGCACGGGCAGGTGCAGATAGGGCATCAGCTTCGCCACCTCGCCATGCGCGGCGATCAGATCGTCGTCCATGTCGTTGGGGTGGCTGGTGGTGTAGCGGATGCGCTCCAGCCCGTCGATCGTCGCCAGCGTGCGGATCAGCCCGCCCAGCCCTGCGGCGCGCCCCTTGTCGTCCTCTCCGCGCCAGGCGTTGACGTTCTGGCCAAGCAGCGTGATCTCCTTCGCTCCCGTCTCGACCAGCCGCTGCGCTTCGGCGACAAGGTGGGCAAAGGGCCGCGAGATTTCCGCGCCGCGGGTATAGGGCACCACGCAATAGGTGCAGAACTTGTCGCAGCCTTCCTGCACGGTGAGGAAGGCGGTGGGGCCGCGCTTCTTGCGTGCGGGGAGCGCATCGAACTTGGCGATGGCGGGCATGTCGGTATCGGTGGCACGCTCGCCGTTTGCGGCGCGGTCGAGCATCTCCGGCAGGCGGTGATAGGCCTGCGGGCCGACCACGATGCTGACCGCAGGCGCACGCGCCATGATCTCCTCGCCCTCGGCCTGCGCGACGCAGCCTGCGACCGCGATAAGAGGCTTCTTCCCCGCCTCCTCGCCCGCCTTCACCAGTCGGCCAATGTCCGAATAGACTTTCTCGGCGGCCTTTTCGCGGATGTGGCAGGTGTTGAGGATGACAAGATCGGCCTCCTCACCCTCGGGCGCAGGCGTGATGCCGCGTGTCGCCAGCAGCTCGCCCATGCGCTCGCCATCATAGACGTTCATCTGGCAGCCGAAGCTCTTGACCCGGTAGGTCTGGGGGGCGGAGGTGGGTTTCATGAGGGGTGCGCCTTTAGCGCCAAGCGGGGATGCGTTCAATCGACTCGGCATGCGGCTCGATCGGCTGGGCGAGCAGTGGATTCACTCGGACTTGAACGACGAGTCCTCTGGACTACCCCACCAAGACCAGCTGAACGAGTTGTGGCCCTGAGATGCGCCCAGCTCGTAACGCATGCGAACCCACTGCTTGCGCCCTTCGCGGTAGGCGCGGAGCGCCTGTTTGGCGGCTACATGATCACTAAGCGCCCGGTCGGGGGCCTTCTGCCAACGCTTGATCCGGCCGATGTCCTTGATCAGCGCATTTTCGGTCAGCGCCGCCGCATCTTCGCTCATGCTCCCGTACGCCGCAAGCGCGCCGGCCGCCTTGCGACGGTCGGCGCGGTGCGATTTGGCTTTTCGCAGGGGGATCGCCTTGCGAGATGCCTTGTCGTTCTCCCCATAGCAATTGCGCCGGTCCTTGGCATAGGACAGCGCCTTCTTCTCGCCGGGCGAACGCTGGCGCTTGCGCGGCATTACCCCACCGTCGCCTTGACGATCTTGCCCGGCGCGCGCGGCGGTTCGCCCTTGGGGATGGCGTGGACGTGTTCCATGCCGCTGATCACCTGGCCCCACACGGTGTACTGCTTGTCGAGGAAGCGGGCGTCATCAAGGCAGATGAAAAACTGCGAATTGGCGCTGTTCGGGTTCTGCGCGCGGGCCATCGAGCACACGCCTTCGACGTGGGGTTCGGCGTTGAATTCGGCCGGAAGGTCGGGCTTGTCTGAGCCGCCCATGCCGGTGCCGGTCGGATCGCCGCCCTGCGCCATGAAGCCGCCAATCACGCGGTGGAAGATCACGCCATCATAGAAGCCTTCGCTCGCCAGTTCGGTGATGCGCTCGACATGGAGCGGGGCCAGATCGGGGCGCAGCTTGATCACCACATCGGCATGTTCGCCGGTGCCGTTGTCGAGCGTGAAGGTGAGGGTTTCGGCCATTGATTGTATCTCCTGAAAGAATTGCCCGCGCTTTTAGCAGCCAAAACCCGCCTGTCACCCTCCCGCGCTTGCTTTTGCGGCCTCCCCGCCTAAACCGCCGACATGGCCGACAATCGCGTGATCGAGGACGAACTGCTGACCGCCGATGCGGGCGAGGCGGAAGTGCGCCCGGATGACCGTGTCGACGATGAACGCCATGACCTCGAAAACCGGCTGAAGCCCTCCTTTGTCAGCGCCGTCCACGATGCGCTGGCGGCGGGCGACAAGGGCGCGGTTTACGATCTGGTCGAGCCGCTCCACGCCGCCGATATTGCCGACCTGATCGAACTGCTCGAACGGTCGGAACGGGCGCAGCTGGCGTCCGCGATCAGCGATCTGATGACCGGCGATGTGGTCGCCGAGCTCAACGATTACGTGCGCGAAAGCCTGATGGAGGCCCTGCCTGCGCAGGCGGTCGCCACCATCGCCGAACAGCTCGACACCGATGATGCGGTGCAGCTGATCGAGGATCTCGACGAAGCCGATCAGGCGGCGGTCATCGCCGAGCTGGAGCCGGAAACCCGCGAGGCGGTGTCGAGTGCGCTCGCCTATCCCGAAGAGACCGCCGGACGCCTGATGAGCCGGCACTTCGTGGCCGTGCCCGAACATCTCACAGTCGGCGATCTGATCGATTTCCTGCGCGAGGACGGTGATCTCAGCCACGATTTCTTCGAAGTCTTCGTGATCGACGAGCGCCACCATCCGGTCGGCACCTGCGCGCTTTCGTGGATTCTCACCACCCCGCGCAATGTCCGCCTGACCGATGTGATGAAGCGCGACCAGACCCTGATCCCCGTCACGATGGATCAGGAAGAAGCCGCGCTGATGTTCCAGAAATACGCGCTGATTTCGGCCGCGGTGGTGGATGAAAGCGGGCGTCTGGTCGGGCAGATGACGGTGGACGATATCGTGCACATCATCTCCGAGGAAGCGGGCGAGGACGCGCTGCTGCTGTCGGGTGCGGGCGAAGGCGACATCAACGAGCCGATCCGCGAAGCCTATACCGCGCGGGTGCGCTGGCTGATAGCCAATCTCGGCACGGCGGTGGTGGCATCGGCGATCATTGCCTTTTTCGGGGCCGCGATTGAACAGCTGGTGGCGCTGGCCGTGCTGATGCCGATCGTCGCCAGCATCGGCGGCAATGCGGGCACGCAGACCATGGCCGTGGCGGTGCGCGCGATTGCGACCAACCAGCTGACCCGTTCGAACACCCGCCGCATCCTGTGGCGCGAGTTTCGCGTGGCGCTGCTCAACGGCGGGACCATCGCGGTGCTGATCGGCCTTGCAGCGGGCGTGCTGTTCACCCCGATGATGGGCGTGGTGATCGCGCTCGCCATGATCATCAACATCGCGATTGCGGGCCTTGCGGGCGTGCTGGTGCCGGTGATCTTCGAGCGGCTGGATCAGGATCCGGCGGTCGCCAGCAGCGTGTTCGTGACGATGATCACCGATTCGATGGGCTTCTTCGCCTTCCTAGGTTTGGCAGTGGCGATGGGACTGGCCACGTTCTAGCTTTCTCCCGAAGACAAGGGAGAGAAGCATGGCAGGACGGGTGGCAGGCAAGGTAGTGCTGCTGACAGGCGGCGCGATGGGTCTGGGCAAGGCGGCGGCCAAGGCGCTGCGGGCCGAGGGCGCGGTCGTCGTCATCACCGATATCGACGAGGCCGCAGGCCGCGCCACCGCAGCGGAACTCGGCTGCGGGTTTCTCCATCAGGACGTGACCGACTGGGCGCGCTGGCAGCAAGTGATCGCCGAGGTCGAGGCCAGCCACGGGCGGCTCGATGTGCTGGTCAACAATGCCGCGATCACCGTGTTCGGCTCCATCGCCGACATTTCGCCGGAGGATTTCCGCCGCTGCTATCGCGTAGATGTCGATTCGATCTTCATGGGCTGCAAGGCCGCGATCCCCCTGATGGCGAAAGGTGGCGGCGGTTCGATCATCAATTTCTCGTCCGCGGCCGGCAACAAGGTCTCGCCCGATCTTGCCGCCTATAACAGCGCCAAGGCCGCGGTGGTGACGCTGACCAAGTCGATCGCGCTCTATTGTGCGCGGGAAAAGAACGGCGTGCGGGTGAACTCCGTCCAGCCGGGCACCATCCTTACCCCCAATGTCGAAAGCGTCATCGCCGGAACGCCCGATCCCGATGCCACCCGCGCCGCCTTCAGCATCGCCCAGCCCATCGGCCGCATGGGCGAGGCCAGCGATATCGCCCACCTTGTGGTCTATCTCGCCAGTGACGAGAGCAGGTTCGCCACCGGCGCGCCCTTCATTGTGGACGGCGGGCTGAGTATCGCTTGATCACGCGGCGCATTGCCCCACATTGGCGCCATGCCTCTCCATCTCACCAAGATCGCCTTCGGGGCGAAGAGCTATGCGCAACTCGAAGGCTGGTATCGGGGACGCGGAGCCATCGCGCTGACCACCCGCAACCGGCCCACCCGGCACGAGGAATGCGTCGGCGGGTCGCTCTACTGGATCATCAACCACGCCATCGTGGCGCGTTCACCGATCCTCGGCTTTGAAAAGACCGAGGACGGGCGCTGGGACATCGTGCTCGAACCCAGGCTCATCCGCGTCCACACCCAGCCCAAGCGCGCCCATCAGGGCTGGCGTTACCTGACAGAGGACAAGGCCCCCAGGGATGTGGCCGAGGGCGAGGATATCGGCGATGCCCTGCCCGGCAAGCTGGCGATGAAGCTGGAACGCCTCGGCCTCGTCTAAAGCGGTTTCCGGCCCCTCCCCCTGTTCCGGGGGAAGCGCCGCGTCGCGGGCAATGCTAAATCCTGTTGCCATGGCACCCGTCCGAGGCACAGATAGCCTATGCGCAATTCCGCCCGCCTGATGACGCCTGCGGCCCGCCTTGCGGGGCTGGTGCTGGCTGGCGTGTTGCTGGCGGGCGCGCTGCTGACGCTGATGCTGCAACCGGCACAACCGCCGTTCTGGGCGATGGCATACTGGCGCGCCCCTGCCGATCTGCCCGCCGGCTTCTGGGTGGCATGGCTGGTGGGGCTTGGCGCATGGCTGGTATCGGCATGGGTGTTCGCCCTGCGCCCGCAGGACGGCGCGATCCGCCTGTTCGCCTTGTCGGGCGTGATGACACTGGCCTTCACCTTTGCAGGCGCGGTATCGGGCATTGCCATGCCGCTGGAGCGCGGTGTGCTGGTGGCCGCTGCCATGGTCAACGTCACCGGCGCATCAGGTTTCGGGCTTGCGATCATCGCGCTGTTTGCGACCTATCCCGCGCCGCTGCCCTTTGCGCGGGGCATCATCGCCGCCAGCCTCGCCGGGTTCGGCGGGTGGACGATCCTCACCCTCGCCGGCCCGCCCGAAGGCTTCGGCGCGATCCAGGCGATCACCTTTTTCGAGATGCTGGCGATCGTCGCGCTCGCCTTTGCGCAGGCGGTGCGGCGGTGGGACGATCCGGCAAAGCGCGCGATCGCCGTGTGGCTGGGCCTTTCGGTGCTGGTCGGCGCGGGGCCTTTCATCGGGCTGGTGGCAACCCCGCTGACCTTCGGCCTGCCGGCGCTGATGGACGAAAATATCGCCTTCGGTTCGTTCCTGCTGTTCTACGCCGGGATCGCCATCGGGCTGATGCGGTACCGCCTGTTCGATCTGGGCCGCTGGGCCTATGGCCTGCTGTTCTATGCGCTGGCGGGGGCGGCGCTGATGCTGTTCGATCTGGCGCTGATCAGCGTGCTGGCCTTCTCGCCCACCGCCGCCTTCGCCACCACGCTTGGTCTGGTCGCGCTGATCTGGCTGCCGCTGCGCGATCTGGTCTGGAACCGGATCGTGCGCCGGCGGCGGGTGGACGAAATCGATATCTTCGCCAGCGTGGTGCAATCGGTGCTGCGCCCCACCGCCGAAGGCCGCGCCGCAGCCTGGCAGGCACTGGCAGCGGAGATTTTCCAGCCGCTCGAAATCACCACCGGCGATGCCGCGCTCGGCGCGGTCAGGCTCGATGATGAAGGCAAGGCGCTGGAACTGCCCGCCGTGCTGGGCGCGCCTGCGCTGGTGCTGCGCCACCGGCAGAAGGGGCAGGCGCTGTTCACCCGCCGCGACGGCGAGCTGGCGCAGCAGCTGGTGACACTGGCCGAATATGTCGAGGCGAACCGCAGCGCCTATGATCAGGGTGTCAATCAGGAACGCCTGCGGATTGCCCGCGACATCCACGACAATATCGGCGCGCAGCTGATGCAGGCGCTGCATTCGGAAGAAGCGCCGCGCAAGGATGCGATGATCCGCAACACCCTCGCCGACCTGCGCGAGATCATCAACAATTCGCAAGGCGCCGATCTGCCACTGGATGCGCTGCTGGCCGATCTGCGCGCCGAGGCGGGCGACCGGCTGGAACCCCACGGCATCGCGCTCGACTGGGACGATGATGTGCCCGCCGGGCTGACGCTCGCCAAGCCAGAGGTGCACTCGCTGCGCTCGGCGATTCGCGAGGCGACGAGCAATGTGATCAAGCATTCGGGCGCGGGGCGGATGCAGGTGGCGATCACCTTCGATAATGGCGCGATCGGCCTGCGGCTGGGCGATGACGGGCGGGGTCTGGCGGGCCGAGAGGGCGCACAGGCCGCGCCCGGCACCGGCCACGGCCTTGCCAACATGCGCACGCGGTTCGTCAGCATGGGCGGCGATTTCGCGATTCGCTCGGACGGATCGGGCACGCTGATCACCGCCAGCCTGCCGCTGGGCCGGACCAGTGCCGCCCCGCCGCGCGGCGAGCCGAGGGCCGTGGCATGAGCATCACCCGCGTGCTGATCCTCGAAGACCTCGCCGAAACCCGCCGCTGGCTGGGCGGGATCGTGCGCGAGGCCTTCCCCGGCTGCGCGATCACCGAGGCGAGTTCGCTGCGCGAAGGGCTGGCTGCGGCGCGGGAAGGGACGCATGATCTTGCCCTGATCGACCTCGCCCTGCCCGACGGATCGGGCCTCGATGTGGTGCGCGCCCTGCGCCGCCACGATCCGGAAGCGCTGGTGGTGGTGGCAACCGTGATGGGCGACGATGCCTCGATCATCGCCGCGATTTCCGCCGGGGCGCACGGCTATCTGCTGAAGGACAGCCCGGCCGATCTGTTCGTGACCCAGCTCACCCAGTTGCGCAGCGGCTATCCCGCGCTCTCGCCGTCGGTGGCGCGGCTGATGATGCAGCATTTCGCCAGCACCGCCTTCGTGCCCGAAGATGCCGCACTGCTGACCCCGCGCGAGGCCGAGGTGCTGTCCTTGGTCGCAAGGGGTCTGCGCAATTCGGAAGTGGCCGACAAACTGAACCTCACCGCCCATACGGTCGCAGGCTATATCAAGTCGATCTATGCCAAGCTCGGCATCTCCAACAGGGCCGAAGCGGCGCGGCGGGCGGCGCGGTTGGGGCTGACGGAGATTTAGGCCGGTTTTGGCCCGGCTAGACCCCCTCCAGGTCCGTTTAGACCCCCTCTAGACCCCTTCTAGGCCCCCTTTCGGGTGCGGTCTGCCACCCTTCTGAGGGCGTTGACATAGACCTCCGGCGCCTGCGCTCCGGGGATCAGGAATTTGCCCTCGACGATCATGGCGGGCACTCCGGTGATGTTGAGATCCCACGCCTGCGCCTCCTCGGCAGCGACGCGGGCTTCAAGGTCCGGATCGTCCAGCGCGGCCTTGGCGGCTTCGCGGTGGAGGCCGTTTTGTGCTGCAATATCAAGCAGAAGACTGCGGTCTGACAGGTTCTTGCGCTGGTTGAAATGGGCGCGGAACAGGGCAAGTTTCAGCGCGGTCTGCACCGCGGGTCCGGCCTGTTCGAGCGCGAAGGCCAGCAGCTTGTGGCAATCGCGGGTGTTCCACATCATCGCCGGGGGAGCATCGCCCTCACCCTCGTAGGAAAGCGACACCCCGGCCCCTTCCGCAATCGCCTTCATCTGCCCCCGGATCGCCGCGCCCTCTTCGGCACTGCGACGATATTTCCTTTGCAAATGAAGCTCTTGCTCCTCACCTTCAGGCGGCATCTGCGGGTTGAGTTCGAACGGCCGCCAGCGGATCTCGGCGGCGATTTCGCCCTCCAGTTCGGCCAGAGCCTTGGTCAACTGCCCGTATCCGATCAGGCACCAGGGGCACATGACATCGGAATAGATGTCGATCGCAAGGCTCCGCATCACCGGTCGAGCCACCATGCAATGAGGTGGTGCGCGATCGCGAAGGGGCGCGGGAAATAGAGGAGATCGGTGCCATGTTCGCCTGCGGCGCGGGCCTCTTCCAACTCGGCGCGGGTGAACCAGCGCGCATCGTCGAGCTCGGTGGTGTCGATGGTCAGCTCCGGATCATCCGCCACGCAGGTGCAGCCGATCATCAGCTGGCTGGGAAACGGCCATGGCTGGCTGGCGATGTAACGCACATCGCGCACCTTCACCCCCGCCTCCTCGTGAATTTCGCGGGCGACAGCCTCCTCGATCGTCTCCCCCGGTTCGACGAAGCCGGCGAGGGCCGAATACATCCGCGGCGGAAAGCGCGGCTGGCGGCCCAGCAGCAGGCGGTCTTCATGCTCGACCAGCATGATCGTGACAGGATCGGTGCGCGGGAAGTGATCCGCCCCGCAGCCATCGCAGTGGCGCTGCCAGCCGCCCTTCACCAGCTTGGTCGGCGCGCCGCAATTGGCGCAGAAACGGTGGCGGGCGTGCCAGTCGATCAGGCTGCGCGCCCCGCCGTAGATCGCCAGATCTTCGGGCTGGAGCATCTGCATCACCTGCCAGGCGCGCGGCATCGCAGGCCCCGCTGCACCCTGATCGGGAACGGCGGCGAAATGCGCCCGGTCGTCCAGCATCCCGAGGAACACCAGCTCCGCATCAGGCGAGACATCGGCGATGGTGTGCCACAGCAGGTGGCCCTGATCGTCGAATTCGGGCAGCAGGCCATCAAGGTTCATCACCCGCGCCCGCCAGTTCATCAGATTGCCGAGCGCCGCCGGATCGACGCGGATATTGTCGGCCCGGTCCATCGGCGAGCCGGAAAAGGCCATAAGCGGCGCGGAAGTGACAGGATGGTGCATCAGGCCGCCTTCTGCTTCGACCGCATTGCCGCCAGATCGGCCTCGAGCGCAGCCATGAACTCGTCCCGGATCGGATAGGCCTCGGAAGGCATATACTGGGTGAACAGGGTGGAACGCAGGCCGAGGTTGAAGTCCACCGCTGCCAGCGTGCCCGCCGCGCCGCCCCAGCCGAAACTGCCGTCCTTCACCCGGCCGCCCGCGCCGTGGCCTTCGCCTGCGATCCAGCTGCCGCTGGTATCGACGCTGGCGGGCAGCAGGTTCGACGTGCCGGTGCGCACCGCTTCCTCGCTCATCACGAACTTCCCGTCGAGCCTGCCATAGCCGAGCAGCATCCGCAGGAAGCGGTCGTAATCCTTCGGGCTGGAGACCAGCCCGCCGCCGCCTGCGGGCACTTCGGGCGGATCGAGATAGATCGAGTTGACGCCGGGATCGAGCGGGAAGGCATTGCCGCCGATGATGCCGTAATTGTCGGTCAACCGGTGCGCCTCGCTTTGCGGCACCTGCATCCACGTGCTGGTCATGCCGCAAGGATCGAAGATGCGCTGCTTCAGGAAGGCCTCGAATTCCATCCCGCTCGCCACCTCGATCACCCGGCCGAGCAGGTCGATCGAGCAGGAATAGCTCCATTTGGTCGCAGGCTGATACATCAGCGGCAGTTCGGCCAGCCGGTCGGCCCAGGCCGCCAGGCCCGGTGCGGGGGTGACCGGCGGGAAACCGGGGATCGGGATGCGGCTTACCCGCCCTCCGACCAGCCCCTGCTCGTTATAGGCCGCCTGTAACGGCCCCTTGCTGATGATCTGGTAGCCGAGGCCCGCCGTATGCGTCAGCAACTGGCGGATGGTGATCGGGCGATTGGCCGGAACCACATCGTCAAGCGATCCTTCGGGGTTGATCAGCACCTGCATGTCGCGGAACGCGGGCAGGATTTCGTGGAGCGGCTGATCAAGGCCAAGCCGGCCTTCATCAATCAGGATCATGGTCGCCATGCCGGTGATCGGCTTCGACATCGAATAGATCCGGAACAGCGAGTTTTCATCGACCGGAGTCGGTTTGGCCAGCGACAGCGTGCCGCCGCCAACAGTATGTGCGTGGGGCTGCTGCCCCCAGCCGAAGGTCAGGAACAGGTTGGCGACCTTGCGGCTATCGACATAGCGCTTGGCCAGCGCGGCCACATTGGGCCAGCTTTCGGCGACATCATGCGCCAGCAGCGCCCGCCCGAACGGCAGAGTGGCAAGCGCCGCGCCGCCAGCAAGCAGCGCGCTGCCGCGAAACAGGGCGCGGCGTGACAAAGCGGGGGTATCGAATTCGCGAAAGGCCATGGGGGTAGAATCTCCGGTCGGTGCGTGGCGCAATGTGTGCGGCAGGCAGGCGCGGGGGTCAATCGGGGTCGGGATAGCAGACTTGCAATCGCGAGGTGTCCTATCCATATAAGACACATGTTGAACGCACTCGCCTATCTCGTCGGGCTTGTCAGCCTCGTGATCGTCATTCCGGCGCAGATTCCGCTGCTCGGCTGGGCCAACTGGGTTGCTCTCCCTGTGATCGTGATCGGCATCATCCTCGGCGCGCTGTCGTCGAAGGATGGCGGACGCAATTTCTGCCTTGTCGTATTGCTGATCGCAGCGGTGCGGCTGATGCTGGGCGGCGGGGTGATCTAGGCCTCGGCCAGCGCCAGCTGCGCGGCCTTGGCGAACAGGGTCGCAAGGCCGGCATCGGCGATCTTCGCAACCGGCCACCACTGCCCCTCGCCCGGTGGGTTGTCCTCCGTCTCGGCACCAAACACCGCAAGCGTCAGGGTGGCATGGGTAAAGCCGTGTCGCACCGCGCCGAGTGCCTGCCATGCCGCATCGACAGGCGCGCCCCCCGATCCATCGGCCTGCGCGCTCCAGCCATCATCGGGAAGCGCACGCATTCCGCCCAGCATTCCGGCGGCGGGACGGGTGACCAGCCACACCTCCTGCCCTTGACGGCGCGTGATCCAGAATGCCGTGCCGCGCCGTTCGGGCACGGGCTTTTTCGCAGGCTTCACCGGGAGCCGCTCGGGCGCGCCCGCCGCGTGGCCCGCGCAGTCCGCACGCAAGGGGCACAGCAGGCAGCGCGGCGCGCGGCTGGTGCAGACATGCGCGCCCAGATCCATCATGGCCTGGGCGAAATCACCGGCGCGCTTGTCAGGCGTGATCGTTTCGGCCGCTGAACGAATGGCCTTGCGCGCCTTGGGCAGCGGTTCTTCGATCGCGAAGAGCCGCGCCACCACCCGTTCGACATTGGCATCGACCACCACCGCCCGCTCGCCAAAGGCAATCGCGGCGACCGCAGCCGCCGTATAGTCGCCAAGCCCGGGAAGCTTGCGCAGTTCCCCCTCGGTCGCGGGAAAGCCGCCCGCCTCTGCCACGGCGCGGGCCGCCTTCACCAGATTGCGCGCCCGCGAATAATAGCCCAGCCCCGCCCAGGCCGCCATGATCGCATCGTCATCGGCAGCCGCAAGCGCCTCGACCGTCGGCCAGGTTGCGGTAAATTTGGCGAAATAGGGCTTCACCGCCGCCACGGTGGTCTGTTGCAGCATCACTTCGGAAAGCCACACGCGGTAAGGCCATGCCGGATCATCGGGCATCGCGCTGCCCGGCGGATTGCGCCACGGCAGGTCGCGGGCGTTGGCATCGTACCAGCCCAGCAGGATGTCGGAGATACTGGCAGTCACGCGCCGCCTATGGCATGGCGGCAATGATGAAAGATAGTGGCAAAGCCGATCCCAAGGGCAAGACAAAACCCTACACCCGCCCGCGCGGACAGGGGGCGAAGGCGATCGGCGATCTCATGCCCGAAATCGGCCGCACCGCGTTCCGCCGCTTCGGCTTTGTGCAAAGCTCGGTCGTGACCCGCTGGCCCGAGATTGTCGGCCCCGCCCATGCCCGCGTGTGCAGCCCCGAGGCGATCCGCTTTCCGCCGGGCGAGAAGGCCGAAGGCATCCTCGATCTGGTGGTCGTGCCCGCCCACGCCCCGCTGATCCAGCAGGTGATCCCCGAGATTATCGAGCGGGTAAACCGCTTCTTCGGCTATCGCGCCGTTGCCCGGGTCAAGCTGCGGCAAGGTGCGGTTCAGCCGCCTGCCGATAACCGCCCTGCCAAGCCGCCACCGTCGCTGAAGCCGATCCCGCTGGAACTCGGCGACAGCTTGCGCGATATCGGCGATCCGGAATTGCGCACCGTACTGGAATCGCTCGCCCGCAGCCTGGGCAACACCGAACAACCATCCTGACAGGAACACAGGAACAGACGCCGACATGATCAAGCCTCTCCTTCTCGGCGCTGCCACCGTTCTGGCGCTGGCGACTGGCCCGGCCACGGCGCAGCAATCGCTGGACCGGCCGGAAAGCAGCTTCGTGCCGCAAACCAATCCCGGCAACTGGCAGACCACCATCATCCGCACCGAACGCGGGCACCAGATCGGCAACCCCGATGCCGAAGCCAAGCTGATCGAATTCGTCAGCTACACCTGCGGGCATTGCGCCAGCTTTACGGCCAATGGCGAACCGGCGCTGGAACTGGCGGGGCTGATGCCCGGCACGGTGCGGCTTGAGGTGCGCCCGGTGATCCGCAACGCGCTCGATCTCACCCTGACACTGCTGGCCCAGTGCGGCGATCCGGCAGGGTTCAAGGGCCGCCATCGGGCGCTGATGCTGGCGCAAGACGAATGGATGGGCAAGGCCCGCAATGCCCCGCAAAGCCAGCAGGCGGTGTGGGGGCGGGCCGACAAGGCGAGCCGCATGAACGCGGCCAGCGCGCTCGGCCTCACGCAGCTGCTGGTGGACCGCGGCCAGACCCGCGCAGAGCTTGACGCTTGCGTGATGGACGATACCGCCGCCCGCAAGCTGCTCGACAATGGCGAAGCCGATTATGCCGAATTCGCCGTGCAGGGCACGCCCAGCTTTGCGCTGGATGGCAAACTGCTGAGCGATGTGCACAGCTGGGACGCGCTCTATCCGGTGCTCTCGGCGCGGCTGACCTCCGTGCCCGAACAGGGCCTCGGCTCGCCCGGCTGATCCGGTTTTTCACAGATCCGCAGCGCCGCCCTTGCTGCAAGGCGGCGCACGCGGCTATTCTTGCCCCCTGTATCGAGGATTCCCGACCTATGACGATTGCCCGCCTTGCCAAGCTGGCGCTTTGCGCTGCTGCCCCCCTGATGCTTGCCGCCTGCGATGATGCCGCCACCAGCGAAGGCGGCGTGACGGCGGGCGAGCCGATCCCTGCCATCGCCCCGCCCGCCGGGGCCAAGTGGGCCGACACTGTCACCGTGACGCCCGAAGGCGGCTACATGATCGGCAACCCCGACGCACCGCTCAAGCTGGTCGAATATGCCTCGCACACCTGCGGCGCCTGCGCGGGGTTTGCCGCGACCGGCAAGCCGGCGCTGAAGGACAAGTATGTCGCCAGCGGTGTGATCAGCTTTGAACTGCGCAATCTGGTGCGCGATCCGATCGACCTTTCCATCGCCACACTGGTGCGCTGCGGCGCGAAGGAAAACATGCAGCCGCTCGCCGATCAGGCATGGGCTTCGCTCAACGATATCTTCGCCAATGTGCAGGCCAATCAGGCGATCTACGAAGCCGCCACCAACCAGCCGGTCGAACAGCGTTTCGTCACCATCGCGCAGGCTGCCGGGTTGATCGATTTCTTCGCCGCGCGCGGACTTTCGGCTGACCAGTCGCGCGCCTGCCTTGCCGATACGGCCAAGGTGCAGGCGATTGCCGATGCGTCGAACAAGCAGTCCGAAGAGCTGAAGATCAACGCCACCCCGACCTTCCTGCTCAACGGCAAGCGGCTCGATGTGACCCAGTGGCCGCAGCTCGAACCGCTGCTGCAACGCGCCGGCGCACGCTGAGGCACAAAGGGGGCGCGGCGTCAGGCTCATGCAGATCCACCGGCTCAAGCTGAGCGGATTCAAGAGCTTCGTCGAGCCTGCCGAACTGCGTATCGAACCGGGGCTGACGGGTGTCGTCGGCCCCAACGGATGCGGCAAATCCAACCTGCTCGAAGCGATCCGCTGGGTCATGGGGGAAACCTCGGCCAAGTCGATGCGCTCGGGCGGGATGGAGGACGTGATTTTTGCGGGCACCTCCACCCGCCCGCCGCGCGACTTTGCCGAAGTGGTTCTGCACGCCAGCGATGATGCGGGCGAGGAACTGGTCGTCACCCGCCGGATCGAACGCGGCGCAGGCAGCGCCTACCGCGTCAACGGGCGCGATGTGCGGGCCAAGGATGTCGCGCTGACCTTCGCCGATGCTGCCACCGGCGCGCACAGCCCTGCGCTGGTCAGTCAGGGCAAGATCGCGCAGGTGATCGCGGCCAAGCCTGCCGAACGCCGGGCGATGCTGGAAGAAGCCGCCGGGATCGCCGGGCTGCACGTGCGCCGCAAGGATGCCGAAAGCAAGCTGCGCGCTGCCGAAGCCAATCTGGCGCGGCTCGAAGACCTGATGGCCGGGCTCGACGCGCAGATCGCGACCCTCAAGCGGCAGGCCAAGCAGGCTGAACGCTACACCGAACTCACCCACAAGATCCAGGCCGCCGAAGCGCGCCTGCTGTTCGCCCGCTGGCGCGAGGCAGCGGCGGCCGCAAAAGAAGCCCGCGCTGCGGCGGGCGCTGCCGAAGAACAGGTTGCCACGGCGCAGACCGCTGTCGCTGCCGCGCAGAAGGAACAGGCCGAAGCCGCGCAGGCGCTCACCGATGCCCGCGACGAACTCGCCGACCGGCGCGACGATGCCAGCGCCCACGGCCACCGCATGGCGGCGCTCGCCGAAAAGCTCGATGCCGCCGAAACCCGCCTTGCCGATCTCGCGCGCCAGCAGAAGCGGCTGGAGGAAGACCGCGACGATGCCGACCGCCTGACCAATGCCGCCGTCGCCGCGCTCGCCCGGCTGACGCAGGAGGTCGCCGCCAGCCGCGAAGCGGTATCGCTCGCCGAAGCCGCCCGCCCCGCCCTTGCCGACAAGGCGGAGGACCGCGAACGCGCCAGCCGCGCCGCCGAACTCGCGCTGGCAAAGGCGACCGCCGATCACGCCGGGGTCGAGGCAGAATGGCGCGTTGCCGAAGCTGCGGTGCAACAGGCGCAGGCCCGCCTCGCCCGGATCGAGGCCGAGGCCGCCCGCATCGCCCGCGCCCGCGCCGATCTGGCGGCGAGCGGCGATCCCGAAGCCGATGTCGCCGCCGCCCGCAGGGCTGCCGATGATGCCGCAGCCGCAGTGGTGACCCTGCGCGAACGGCTCGCCGCCGGGCAGGCCCGCAAGGGCGAATTGCAGACGGCTCGCGATGAAGCCGCCAGCACGCTCGCTGCCGCCCGCGCCGAACTCGCCGGGATCGAGCGCGAGCACACTGCGCTGGCCCGCGACCGCGAGGCCCGCGCCAAGCGCGAGGCGGGGCGGCAAGGCATGGCGACCGCGCTCGACAAGGTCGGGGTTGCGCCGGGGTATGAACGCGCGCTCGCCGCAGTGCTGGGGCGGGATGGCAAATCTCCATTGGGCGCCCCCGCGGCGTCGCAGGACGGGCGGTTCTGGACGGGGGCCGAGGCCCCGAAATCCGTGGCCGACAGCCTGCTTGCCCGCCTCACCGCCTGCCCGCCCGAACTCGCCGCCCGTCTGGCGCTGGTGCATTGCGCCGAGGCCGATGATGGCCGCGCCCTTGCGCCGGGCGAATGGCTCGTGACCCGCGCCGGACACCTGCGCCGCTGGGACGGCTTTGTTGCCCGCGGCGAAGGCGCTGCCGAGGCCGCGCAGCTCGAAGCCGCCAACCGCTTTGCCGAGCTTGACGCCGCGCTCCCGCCCCTGCGCGAGGCCGCCGCCCGCGCCGAGGCCGAAGACAAGGCTGTGCGTGAGGAGCTTTCTGCCCTGCAAACCGCGCTCGTCGCGCTGGAACGCGAACTTGCAGGCGCGATGGATAGCGAGCGGCAGGCCTTGCGGCGGCTCGATCAGGCCGAAGCCGCCAAAGAGCGCCTCGCCGCCCGCCTCGCTGAACTCGCCGCCAGCGCCAGCGACATCGAAGCCCAGATCGCCGCTGCCCGCGCCGAAGTCACCGCCGCCGAGGAAGCCCGCAGCCGCCTGCCCGCCCGTGATGCCGAACGCGCCGCGCTTGAAGCCGCACAGGCGAAGAACGCCGCTGCCCGCGCCGCGGTGCAGGCGGCCCTCGCCGAACTCGCCGCACAGGATCAGGCGCTGGCCGTGGCGCGGGAGAGGTTGGCAGCGCAGCAGGCCGACCATGCCGGCTGGCAGGCGCGATCCTCCGATGCCGAACGGCGCATGGCCGAAACGACCCGGCGGCTCGCCGAAATCGCCGAGGAACGCGCCGTCCATGCCGCCAAACCCGCCGCGCTGACCGCCGAAATCGAGGCAGGCGAGGAGACCCGCAAGCGGCTCGCCACAGAACTTGCCGCCGCCGAAGCGGTGATGCGCGAGGCCGAGGCCCGCCAGCGCGGCGCCGATGCCGCCCTCGCGCAAGTCACCGAAGTGCTCGCCCAGGCCCGCGAAACCCGCGCCAGCCTCGCCGCCCGCGCCGAGAACGAGGAATTGCGCCGCGCCGAAATGGCCCGCATTTCGGGCGAGCGGTTCCAGTGCCCCCCGCCGCTGCTGTGCGACAAATTCGGTTTTGCCGAGGATGCCCTCGCCCCCGCCGCCGAGGAATCCGCCGAGCTTGAACGCCTCACCACCGCGCGGGAGCGCATCGGTCCGGTCAACCTTGTGGCGGCTGATGAACTCGCCCGGATCGAGGGCGAGCACGGCACCAGCGCGCAGGAACAGGCCGAACTGGTCGAAGCGATCGCGCGGCTGCGCGGATCGATCGGCAACCTCAACCGCGAAGGCCGAGAGCGACTGCGCGCCGCATTCGAGGAAGTGGACGGGCATTTCCGCGAGCTGTTCACGCGGCTGTTCGAAGGCGGGCAGGCGCATCTGGCGCTGGTCGATTCCGATGATCCGCTCGAAGCCGGCCTTGAAATCTATGCCCAGCCACCGGGCAAGCGGTTGCAATCGCTTTCGCTGCTGTCAGGTGGCGAACAGGCGCTGACGGCGACCGCGCTGATTTTCGCGCTGTTCCTGACCAACCCCGCCCCGATCTGCGTGCTCGACGAAGTCGACGCGCCATTGGACGACGCCAATGTCGAACGCTTCTGCGATCTGCTCGAATCGATGGTCGCGACCACCACGACCCGTTACCTGATCGTCACCCACAACGCGGTGACGATGAGTCGGATGCACCGCCTGTTCGGGGTAACAATGGCCGAGCGCGGGATTTCCCGCCTCGTCAGCGTCGATCTGGGAGAGGCCGCACTCTTGGCGGCGGAGTAGCGTTACGTCTCAAGCGCAGCGGCAAGCCTGGCGCGGATGGCTTTCAGCGCGGCGACGGTTTCGGCCATGTCGGGGCCTTCTGTCACCATCAGCCTGACGCCCGGTGCCGTTGCCCCGTCAGCTTCTGCACGTCGATCACCGCTGCGGCGGTCATCCTTGCGGCGGTCGAGCCCGGACTTGGCCGAAGCGCGCAGCACCGCTTCGGCACCCTTGAGCGTGTAGCCTTCGCGGTTGACCAGCCGGTCGATGGTTTCGACCAGCGCGACATCGCCGGGGCGATAATAGCGTCGCCCGCCGCTGCGTTTCAGCGGCTTCAAGAGCGGGAACTGGGCTTCCCAGTACCGCAGCACGTGAGGCTTGATGCCCAGCGCATCGCTGACTTCGCCGATGGTGCGCAGCGCACCATCGTCCTTGCCGTCATCGAACCCGGTCATCAAACCCCACCTTGTCCGTCACACCTTGGGTCCGTTACCCTTTGGCGATCCGCTCTTTGAGCAGTTGGCTCGCCCGGAAGGTCATCACCCGGCGCGGGGTGATCGGAACTTCCACACCCGTCTTCGGGTTGCGGCCGATCCGTTCGTTCTTGTCGCGCAGCACAAAGCTGCCGAAGCCCGAAATCTTCACGTTCTCACCTCTGGCCAGCGCATCGCTCATCTTGGCGAGGATCGCCTCGACCATTTCCAGCGACTCCGCCCGGCTGAAGCCCATCTTGCGATTAATGGTCTCTGCCAGGTCTGCGCGGGTCAAAGTGCCTACCGAACGCATCATGCGTATTCTCCTTCGCGGCGCGACCCGATCGAAGACCTTCAGATTACGAATTTACAGCGGATTTGCAATGCGATGCTCTACGCAGTGCAGACTTTTCAGCAATTTCGTTAGGCAGCGGCAGCCAACGGGTCAGATGCGGATCAGACTGGCGCCCCAGGTGAAGCCGCCGCCCATCGCTTCGAGCATGACAAGATCGCCGGATTTGATCCGCCCGTCCTTGCGCGCCACATCCAGCGCCAGCGGAACCGAGGCAGCCGAGGTGTTGGCATGATCCTGCACCGTCACCACCACCTTTTCGGGCGATATGCCGAGCTTGCGGGCGGTGGCATCAAGGATCCGGGCATTGGCCTGATGCGGCACCACCCAATCGATCTGGTCAGCCGAAACCCCTGTATCCTCAAGCACTTCCTTGAGAACACCCGAAAGATTGGTGACCGCATGGCGGAACACTTCCGGCCCCTTCATGCGCACATGGCCGGTGGTCTGCGTGGTCGAAGGCCCGCCATCGACATAGAGCAGATCGTGCTGCGCGCCATCGGCATGGAGCCGCGATCCGAGGATGCCGGGCCCGTCCATCGTGGCATCGGGCGCTGCCGCTTCGAGCACCACCGCCCCTGCTCCGTCGCCGAACAGCACGCAGGTGGTGCGATCCTCCCAGTCGAGAATCCGGCTGAAGGTCTCCGCCCCGATCACCAGCGCGCGCTTGGCCATGCCGGTGCGCAGCAGCGAGTCGGCGGCCGCCAGCGCGTAGAGAAAACCGGAACACACCGCCGCGACATCGAACGCGATGCCGCCATTGCAGCCCAGCGCATCCTGCACCTTGGTGGCAGTGGCGGGGAAAGTGTTGTCGGGCGTGGCGGTGGCCAGAACGATCAGACCGATGGTGGAGGCATCCACCCCCGCATCGTCAAGCGCCGCACGCGCTGCTGCAATCGCCAGGCTGGAGGTCGTCTCGTCAGCCTCGGCGATGTGACGCTGGCGGATGCCGGTGCGCTCGATGATCCATTCGTCGGAGGTATCGACCCGCTCTGCCAGTTCGGCATTGGTCACAATCCGGCGGGGCAGCGCCGAGCCTGTCCCTAGCAGCCGCGAGCCGATTGCGCCCCCGGTCACGCCGGTGCCTCGTCGCTCTTGGCGGCTTTGCGGGTCTTGGACAGCGCGCCCTCGCCCAGTTGCGACAGATCATGCGCAATCCGCTGGGTCAGTTCGTTTTCGAGCAGCCGCGCCGTCACCGCCACCGCGTGCGCCACGCCCTTGGCATTGGCGCTGCCGTGGCTTTTGACCACCACACCGTTGAGGCCGAGGAACACCGCGCCATTGTGGTTGTTGGGATCGAGATGGTGCTTCAGAAGCTCGGTCGCGGGGCGCGAGACCAGAAAGCCGATCTTCGAACGCAGCGAGGACGTGAAGGCCTGCCGCAGCAGGTCGGTGACGAAGCGGGCCGACCCCTCGATCGCTTTCAGCGCGATATTGCCGGAGAACCCGTCGGTCACCACCACATGGGTTTCGCCGCGGTTGATCTTGTCGCTTTCGACAAAGCCGTCGAATTGCAGCGCCAGCCCGCCCTCGGCTGAAGCGGCGGTGAGCATGGCAGCCGCATCGCGCAGTTCCTCGGTGCCCTTGATTTCCTCGGTGCCGATATTGAGCAGACGGACGACAGGCTTGTCGAAGCCGTTGACGATGCGCGAATAGGCCGCGCCCATCACCGCATATTGCACCAGATTGCGGGCATCGGCTTCGGTATTGGCGCCAAGGTCGAGCATCACCACATCATGCGCCTGCAAGGTCGGCATGATTGCGGCGAGCGCCGGACGATCAATCCCCGGCATGGTGCGCAGCGCCAGCTTGCTCATCGCCATCAGCGCGCCGGTGTTGCCGGCGCTGACTGCCGCACCGGCAGCGCCGGTCTTCACCGCATTGACGGCAAGGCCCATCGAGGTGGTCTTGGCGCGGCGGATCGCCTTGCTGGGCAGTTCGTCACCGCCCACCACATCATCGCAATGCAGGATTTCGGAGGCCGCCCGCAGGTTCGGGTGGTTTTCCAGCGCGGCTTCGATCCGCTTGCTGTCACCCACCAGCAGGAACTTGAAGCTGTCATGATCGCGGCGGGCCAGCGCCGCGCCTTCGATCATCACGCGCACACCTTCGTCCCCGCCCATCGCATCGACAGCGATACGCGGGAGGCTCATCGTGCAGTTCTCCGGTTTATCGAGATGGCCATCGGCAATCAGCCGACGGCAACAACCTGACGTCCGTTATAGTGGCCGCAAGCGCCACAGATGTTGTGCGGGCGCTTCAGCTCGCCACAGTTCGGGCATTCGTGGAACGCCTCGACCTTGAGGGCATCGTGCGAACGACGCATGCCACGACGGGAAGGCGATACTTTTCTCTTGGGGACAGCCATGGCGGCACCAATTCCTCAAATAAACTAGCGTATGCGCCATCAGGCGCCTGCGATTCTCGAAGGCCGCCCATACGGCAAGGAGACAGCGCGCACAAGCGGCAAGCCCATGCGTGCGTTCCTTGGCCAGACATGGCGGGAAGGCGCGCGCTATAGCGGAAAATTCCCGCGTTGCAACCCGCGTAAGGCGGCCCTAGCAAGGCGGCCTGTCAAAGAGGGGATCTTTCCATGACCGTGCTTCCTGTAACGCTCGCGGCGGCGGCCGCTGCTGCTGTGCTCAATATCTGGCTGTCGATCCGCATCGGCGCGGTGCGGCGTGCGCTCTCGATCAGCGTCGGCGATGGCGGCAGCGAAGCGCTGCAACGCCGGATGCGGGCGCAGCTGAACTATGTCGAGAACACCGCCTTCGTGCTGGTGCTGGTGGGCGCAATCGAGCTGGCCGGCAAGGGCAGCTGGTGGCTCAGCCTGGTCGCGGCGGCCTATTTCATCGGGCGCGTGCTGCACGGCTTCGGCATGGACGGCGGCAACTGGGGCTGGGGCCGGATGGTCGGCACGCTGGTGACGATGCTGGTGCTGCTGGGGCTCGCCGTGGTGGCAGCGCTGGTGGCGGCGGGGGTGATTTAGCGCGTCCGCTGGCGCCCCCGCATTTCCCTCAGCGACTGATCAAGCATGCTGTAGATAACAACCACCACCGCAACGATGGCAACTTGCAGCCACAAGCGACCGTGAGCGTGCAGGATGGCGAAATAGACTGCGACAACCATCACCATCCACAAGAACGTGCGCAGCGCCCAATAGAGGAAGTTGCCCATCGTAGTGCCTCGTCAGCTCAGCGCGTAATCGCTGACAAAGGCGTTGGTCTTGCGCTCGCGCCCGAAGGTGCTGGTCGGGCCGTGGCCGGGGATGAACATCACGTCCTCGCCAAGCGGCCAGAGGCGCTGGGTGATCGAATCGATCAGATCCTGATGGTTCCCGCGCGGGAAGTCGGTGCGGCCGATGCTCCCCTGGAACAGCACATCGCCGACGATCGCGAAGCGGCTGGGAGCGTGGAAGAACACCACGTGGCCCGGCGTGTGGCCGGGGCAGTGGATCACGTCGAGCGTGAGTTCGCCGACCGTCACCGTGTCGCCATGCTTGAGCCAGCGGGTCGGGGTGAAGCTTTTCGCCACCATCCCCCAGCGCGGGCCGTCATCGTCCAGCTGGTCGATCCAGAAGCGGTCGTCCTCGTGCGGGCCTTCGATGGGAAGGCCCAGCTCCTCGGCCAGCATCCCGGTCTGCCCGCAATGATCCAAGTGCCCGTGGGTGACGAGCAGCTTCTCCAAGGTGACGCCAGCCTTGGCGACGCCTTCCTTCAGCTTGTCGAGATCCCCGCCGGGATCGACCAGCGCCCCGCGCATCGTTTTGGTGCACCAGATCAGCGAGCAGTTCTGCTGGAGCGGCGTCACAGGGATGATCGCGGCGCGCATGGGGGGGAGCGGTTTGGGGGTGTCGGTCATGACAGCGGGACTTAAATCTTCCCCCCCTTCCACACAACCCGCCCGATGATCGCGACCTCCTCCGCCGCAACCTCCACCGGCGGGTAGGCGAGGTTCTGCGACAAGAGCGCCACCCGCCCCGGCCCGATGCTGGCGACGCGTTTCACCATCAGCGTATCGCCGAGGCGCACCACATGGATGCCATCGCGGAACGGGCGCGGCGCGCAATCGACGAGGATTTCGTCGCCATCGTTGAGCAGCGGCTCCATCGAATCCCCCTCGACCGTGATCGCCGATAGTTGCGCGCGCTCCAAGCCCTGTTCGGCGAGCCAGCGGCGCGAGAAGCGGAAGGTGTCGAAGGCAGCCTCACTCCCTGCGACGCGCCCCGGGCCGGCCGACGCACCAAGATCGAGCCGCGGCACCGCCACCCAATCACCCGATTCGCGGTTTGGGCGCGGCGATGCATAGGAAATATCCTTAACGTCGCGCAACTCCTCCTCCCCCACCCCGAAGAAGCGGGCAAGCGTCTCGCGGTCCTGTTCCTCCAGCTTGCGGGGGCTGCCTTTGCGAATAAATTGCTGGAGATAGGATGGATTGCGCCCGAGCAAATCGGACAAGGCCGCCAAACTCACCCCCCTGCTCTGCGACAATTCCAGCAACCGCGCACGCGGACCGGAGAGCGTTTCAACGCGATTCTGTTGGGTTTCCTTCATGGGCACTTCCTACACGAAGGATTTTTCCTAGACAAGTCCGGAAAAAACTGGAACATTTCAGGAACATCAGGCGATTCGCCCGATGCCAGATACCACTCATGCCACCTCGCAAGCTTCAACAGGGACGCAAACCATGCTGCTTCGGACCATCGAAACCTTCCTGCGGGATTACGCCATGCCCGTAACCAAATTCGGGCGCCTCGCTGCCCATGACCCGCGCTTCGTGCTCGACCTCAGGATGGGGCGCATCCCCCGGCCCGAAACCGAGCTGCGCACCCGCGCATGGATGCAGGGCTATGCCGATCGCAGCGCCGAAGTGCTGAAGGAGGCCGCATGATGCTGACCCAATCCTTACGCGATCCCTTCGCCCGCATCTTCGCCGATTTCGACCCGATCGAGGTCAAGGCCGCGCCCGTCAGCGCCGCCCACCGCCCGCGCCGCACTACCGCCGACCGGGTGCGCGCCGCGCTGATGGCTCTCACCGATGGAGCAGGCACGGTGCTGTCGCATGACGAGAAGCCCTGGGCCTCGATCACCTTTTCCGGCACGCGCCATGAAGTGGTGCTGGAATTCTGCGGCGCTGACACCGTGACGGGCGGGGAGGAGCTGATCGAGCGCCTCCCCGATCATGAATTCACCCTGCCCGGCCAGCTGGTCGCCGATGCCACGATCACCAAGGTTGACCACCGCTTCGGCGCGATGGAGCGGCTGGAGGTGACCGCAGTCCTGCTGCTGCTGGAGGAGGGCTAACCTCTCCTTCAGCGGCAGTCAGTAGCCCAGCCGCGGATCGAACACCGGAGCGACCGGCTCGCCGCGCAGGTATTTGCCCAGATTGTCGAGGAAGCGCTCGCCCGAACGGATGAACATTTTCGATTGCGCCCGCCCCGACAGGTGCATCGAGATATGCGCATTGTCGAGGCTCCACAGCGGATGGTCGGCGGGGAGCGGTTCGGGCGTGGTCACGTCCAGGAACGCCCCGCCGATGGCGCGGGCTTGCAGCGCCTCCACCAGCGCAGGCTGGTCGATCACGCTGCCGCGCGCGATGTTGACGATCACGCAATCGCTCTTCATCGCCACCAGCTCTCCTGCGCCGATCATGCCCTCGGTCTCGGGCGTGGCGGGGACAGCGAGGATCACCCAGTCGAATTCGCCCAGGCGCGCGCGCCATTCGTCGGGCCGCAGGGTGCCCTCCCCGCCCGAACGGCGCACCACGCTGACCTCGACATCGAAGGCTTCGAGCCGCGGCTGGATCAACTTGCCGATCGCGCCATAGCCAAGCAGCAGCGCCTTCGAGCCAGCGAGCTCGCGCTTGCCGGGCGAATCGAACAGCCATTCGTGCCGGTCCTGTGCGCGCACCACCTCGCGGTAGCCCTTGGCGATATTGAGCATCCCCATCACCACATATTCGGCGATGGTGATGGCGTTGATCCCCGCCCCGTTGGTGACGGTGATCCCGCGCTCGATCAGCACGTCCATCGGCAGGAAATCGAGCCCGGCGTAGATCGAATTGAGCCATTTCAGCTTTTTCGCGGCGCGCAGGGTTGCTGCCATCGCCGCCTGATCGTTCATGTCGAACCAGCCGATTTCCGCATCGGCGACAGCGGCCAGCGCCTCCTCGGCCGACATGAACCAGCGCACGTCGAGGCCTTGCGGCAGGTGCGGTTCGAGCATCGGGCGGATCAGGCCGGAAATGGCTAGGATGGTCATGGGTAAGGCCTCAATTCGTCATTGCGAGGAGCCGAAGGCGACGCGGCAATCCATGGATCAACGGTTCGCCAGGGCTTGAGTTCAGTCCATGGATTGCTT
Organism: Erythrobacter sp. RANMB8; assembly: GCF_056848235.1. Taxonomy (NCBI): domain Bacteria; kingdom Pseudomonadati; phylum Pseudomonadota; class Alphaproteobacteria; order Sphingomonadales; family Erythrobacteraceae; genus Erythrobacter; species Erythrobacter sp. RANMB8. The sequence goes on along the minus strand of NZ_JBREHG010000004.1, from coordinate 141,928 downwards.
CGTCGCTGCGCTCCTCGCAATGACGAATTATGGAAGCTTCCACTCCCAGCCGAGCGGATCGCCGTCCATAATGTTAACTCCATCAGCAATCAAAAGATCGCGGATCAAATCAGATGCTGCGAACTGCCGCAACCTTTTCAAAATCTTCCTAGCATGAATCAGCGACTCCACCTCGTTGTTCTGAAGGGTGTATTGGCAATCTCCTTTGGGGCGCAATCGCAGTAATTTGCGAGACAGTTTCTCGACGTTGAAACCCAAGACTTCGTCCATTATGAAGGCAAGACGAATACGATCGCGGAGTGAGACCTTTTGATTTTGTATTGAGGCCTCGAATATGCGCAGCGCCTCCGGCGTCTTAAGGTCTTCACACAACGATCGATCGAAATCGTCCAAGTAGAACTGACGAACATGGGGTGCCAAAGCTGACCTAAGTCCTTCAATACCAACATGAAACCTCTCATTTTGGACAAATCGAAAGGCAGTCTTCGTACGGAGCTTCTCAAGCACTTGTGCTATCCGCTTGAGCCGCGTCAGCGCCGCGCCGAGCCCCTCCCACGAGAACTCCAGCTCGCTGCGGTAATGCGCCTGCAAGCACATCAGCCGGTAGGCGAGCGGGTGGTAGCCCTTGTCGATCAGCAATTGCAGCCGCAGGAACTCGCCCGAGGACTTCGACATCTTCCCCGACCGTTCGACGAGGAAGTTGTTGTGCATCCAGATGCGCGCACCCGAGTTCCTCGGGTCGTCGAGGCCATTCGTGCAGCAATGTGCCTGGTTCTGCGCGATCTCGTTGGGGTGGTGGATCTCGCGGTGGTCGATCCCGCCGGTGTGGATGTCGAAGGGGAAGCCCAGCACCTCGCCGCTCATCACCGAGCATTCGAGATGCCACCCCGGCGCGCCGCGGCCCCACGGGGAGTCCCACTCCATCTGGCGCGTTTCGCCAGCAGGGGTCTTGCGCCAGATCGCGAAGTCGGCGGCGTTGCGCTTGCCTTCCACTGCCTCGATGCGGCCCTCGCCTTCTTCAGTCTGCGCGCGCGCCAGCCGCCCGTAATCGGCGACCGTGGAGACATCGAAATAGAGCCCGCTCTCGAGCTCGTAGCAGTGCTTCTCCGCGATGCCCTTCGCAAATTCGATCATCTGCGGGACGTAGTCGGTCGCGACCGTCCACTGCGCGGGCTGGCGGATGTTCAATGCGCGCACATCGGCCCAATAGGCCTGCTTGTAATGCTCGGCGATGTCCCAGATCGACTGCGCGCGCTCCGCAGCCATCTTCTCCATCTTGTCCTCGCCCGCGTCGGCATCATCGGTGAGGTGGCCCACATCGGTGATGTTGATGACGTGGGTGAGCTTCAGGCCCTTCCACGTCAGCGTCCGCCCCAGCACATCTGCAAACACATAGGCGCGCATGTTGCCGATATGCGGATAGTTATAGACCGTCGGCCCGCAGGTGTAGACGCGCGCCTCGCCGGGGTGGACGGGCTCGAACACCTCGAGCGAACGGGTGAGCGAGTTGAACAGCTTGAGCGGCGCGTCAGTCATGGGCGCGGCCTTTGCCCTATTCCGTCGTCCCAGCGCAAGCCGGGATCTGGGGCCGCAAGCACTGCGCCTGCCGCCCTGGGCCCCAGCGTTCAACCTTTGGTTGTGCTTCGCAACCGCTGGGGTGACGGGGAGTGTCAGAACCCGATGAACTTCACCTGTTCGCCCAGCGGCACACGCTCGCGCTCGAAATTGTTCACCGGTGCCTCGGGATCGCGGTAGCCGATCGCCATGCCGCAGAAGAACATGTAGCGTTCGTGATCGAGGCCGAGGAAGTCGCGGATCGTATTGGCATAGAGCGCCATGTATTCCTGAAAGCAGGAATCGAGCCCCTCCTCGCGCAGAAGCAGCGCGACGGTCTGCAGCCACATACCGACATCGGACCACTGCGGCTCCTTCATCAGGCGCGGGAAATAGATGAACATGACAGCGGGTGCATCGAAGCTGACCGCGTTCTTCATCATCGCCGCCATGCGTCCCGCGCCATCGTCGCGGGCGATCCCCATCGCGCCGAACATGCCGGCAGAAACCCCGTCGAGACGCTTTTTATAGGCTTCCTCGGTGCCGGGCGCCGCCCAATCATACTCGGCGGCCTGCGGGCCATCGGCAATGATCTTGGCCTGCAGATCCTTGAGCGGCTGGCCGGTGACGATGCTGGCTTCCCACGGCTGGTAGTTGCACCCCGAAGGCGCCCAGCGCGCCGTGTCCATCACCCGGCGGATGACATCATAGGGCACCGGCTTGTCGAGAAACTGGCGGACGGAGCGGCGGGTGGTGACGGCTTCGGTGACGTTCATTAGTTCAAAGTCCTCTCAAAATCCCCAGCGACCGCGTCGAGTTCCGCTTCCGTAACTGGTCGATCCTCGGCGCGACATCTGGCAAAAAGCGTCCAATAATCTGGCACAGCTTCCAGCATCGACTCGATCATTCGAAAAACATGGGGTTGGATCATATCATCCACGAGCGCCTCGCATCGCGCTGACGCGTAACCAGTTCCATCCAGACTAAAGCGAAACCCGAGCACTCGGTCATTTGCGCGGAGCAAACTCGACATTAGCGCTGGACAGTCAAAATCCTCGCCAATGAAAATCTGGGTATGGACCCAACTGCCAACTACTTCAGAGACCCCGACGTTTTCGCCGTTTTTGCCGAGCAAAATGACATGGTCTTCTCCGAGCCGAACGGCGAACCCAGCGGCACTGAGGCCGTCATGAAGTTGATGGAGCAAACTCACCGCCGCCCCTTCACGCCCTTCTCATCCTCGAACAATTCGGCCAGCTGCTCCATGATCGTCCCGCCGAGCTGTTCCACGTCCATGATCGTCACCGCGCGCCGGTAATAGCGTGTGACATCGTGGCCGATGCCGATGGCGACGAGCTGCACGGGGGAGACCTTCTCGATCCACTCGATCACGCTGCGCAGGTGCGCCTCAAGGTAACCGGCGCTGTTCACGCTCAGGGTCGAATCGTCCACCGGCGCGCCGTCGGAAATCACCATCAGGATGCGGCGTTCCTCGGGGCGGTAGAGCAGGCGGGAATGCGCCCAGATCAGCGCCTCGCCGTCGATGTTCTCTTTCAGCAGCCCCTCGCGCATCATCAGACCAAGGTTACGCCGCGCACGGCGCCACGGCTCGTCGGCCTGCTTGTAGATGATGTGCCTGAGATCGTTGAGACGCCCCGGATTCTGCGGCTTGCCGTCGGCGAGCCATGCCTCGCGGCTTTGCCCGCCCTTCCATGCGCGGGTGGTGAAGCCCAAGATCTCGGTCTTGACCCCGCAGCGTTCGAGCGTCCTCGCCAGAATGTCGGCGCTGATCGCGGCGATGCTGATGGGCCGCCCGCGCATCGAGCCCGAATTGTCGATCAGCAGGGTGACAATCGTGTCCTTGAACTCGACATCGCGTTCGACCTTGTAACTCAAGGCCGTGCCGGGCGAGATGATCACGCGGGCGAGGCGCGCGGCATCGAGCACGCCCTCTTCCTGATCGAAATCCCAGCTGCGGTTCTGCTGCGCCATCAGCCGGCGCTGCAAACGGTTGGCGAGGCGCGTCACCACGCCCTGAAGGCCGGTCAGCTGGCTGTCGAGATAGGCGCGCAGCCGGTCAAGCTCTTCCGCATCGCACAGGTCGGGGGCGGCGACTTCCTCGTCGAAACGGGTGGTGAAGGCCTTGTAATCGACGCTCGCGGGGATTTCGGCCTGCGGGCGGTTGGGCCGCACGGGGGCGTTGGAGCCATCGCCGTCCTCGCCCGGTTCGCCTTCGGACATGTCGCCATCGGTCTGGGTTTCGGAGGATTGCTCCCCCTCGCCCTCGCCTTCAGCCATGTCGCCTGCCATTTCGGCGCTTTGCGGATCGCCTTCGCCCTGATTGTCGTCGTCGCCCTGATCATCGTCACTGGGCGCGTCGTCATCGTCAGCATCGTCGCTGTCGCTTTCGTCGGGGGCATCGGTGGGCCGCGTCAGATCGAGTTCGCGCAGCATGTCGAGCGCGAGCTTCTGGAACGCCTCCTGATCGCCGATCTTTTCGGCCAGCCCGGCAAAATCGCCGCCGACTTTCTCCTCAAGGAAATCGCGCACCAGCTCGATCCCGCCTTGCGCCTTCGCGGGCACCGGCTCGCCGGTCAGCGCCTCGCGCACCAGCAGCGCGAGTGCCGTCTGCAAGGGGACTTCGGAGGAATTCTGCGCCCGCACGATCTTGTCGGAAGCGGTGCGCATCTCCGTTGCGGCGTCGAGATTGGCCTTGATCCCGCCGAAGCGGTTTGCGCCCAGCGCCTCGTAACGCACCTGCTCGATCGCGTCGTAGCAGGCCCGCGCAATCGGTTCCGGCGGAGCAGACTTCGCGTGCAGTGCGGCGTCATGATGGCGCAGTTTGAGCGCGAACGAATCCGCAAAGCCGCGGGCCTCGGTGACCTGATCGGCAGGCAGATCACGGCCTGGCAACGGCACGCGGAAGCGGTTGCCCGCCGCGCCCGGCACATCGGCGCTCCACGCGACCTCGACCTCCGGATCGCGCGCAATCGCGCGGCTCGCGCCGGTGAGCGCCTGCTTGAACAGATCGAGCGGGGACTGGTCGGCCATGCGTCTTTAGAGGATCGATTGCCCGGTCTTGGCCCAGTCGGCCATGAAGCCTTCGATGCCCTTGTCGGTCAGCACGTGCTTGAACAGCGCATGGATCACCGCAGGCGGCGCGGTCATCACGTCGGCGCCGATCTTGGCAGCCTGCAGCACGTGGGTGGTGTGGCGCACGCTGGCGACAAGGATTTCAGTGGCGAAGTTGTAGTTGTCGTAGATCAGGCGGATGTCCTCGATCAGGTCCATCCCGTCAAAGCCGTTATCGTCATGCCGCCCGACGAAGGGCGAGATGAAGGTCGCCCCGGCCTTGGCCGCGAGCAGCGCCTGATTGGCCGAGAAGCACAGCGTGACGTTCACCATCGTGCCGTCCGAGGTCAACGCCTTGCAGGTCTTCAGGCCATCGACCGTGAGCGGCACCTTGATGCAGACATTGTCGGCGATCTTGCGCAGGACTTCGGCCTCTTTCATCATCGTCGCGTGATCCAATGCGACCACCTCGGCGCTCACCGGCCCATCGACGATCCCGCAGATTTCCCTGGTCACTTCCATGAAATCCCGCCCCGACTTGGCGATCAGCGAGGGATTGGTCGTCACCCCATCGAGCAGGCCGGTGGCGGCAAGTTCGCGGATCGGTTCGATCTCGGCGGTGTCGACGAAGAATTTCATGGGTTCACTCCGGAAAATTTGCGATGGCCAGCGGTAAGCGGCAGGCCTAGGGGTCCGGAATGACTCGAAGGCCGATCCGGTTTGCGCTGCTGCTTGCCGCCACCATCGCGGCTTGGCAACCGTCGAAAGCGCTGGCCAGCGAAGAAGACACGCAATTCTGGCTGAACGCCATTGCCACCGGTCCCATCGGGCAAGGCACCACGCTAACACTCGACGCCACCCAACGCTGGCGCGGCGACGATAACGTCGGCAATGACCAGCAGACCATCCGCGTGACGGTGGAACAGCGGGTCGCCGAAAACGCCCGGCTGGGCGGCGGCATCATGCTTTTCGACACCGCGGGACTGACCGAAATCCGCACCCACCAGCAGGCGACCTTCACGCGCGGAAGGATTGAGGCGCGCACCCGGCTGGAACAGCGCTTCTTCGACGGCGCAGACCGGATGGAGCTGCGCCTGCGCCAGCGCGTGACCTATAATCAGCCGATTGCGGAAAACTGGCGGGCAAGCGCCGGGGTGGAATGGCTCGGCATCGTCCAGTCACGCCGGCGCAACGAGGGCACATCCACCGAACAATGGCGGTTGCAGGCAGCGCTCGTTCACAAGGCGAGCGAGCGGCTTGACGTAGGGGTGATCTACTGGATGGTGTCCTTCCCGCGCGGCAACCGTCCGCAGCGGACCAGCCACATCCCGCAGGCGGCGATCACCTACCGTTTCTAGATTCGTCCCAGCCCGCCGAAAACGCCGATCAACAGCGGATCGCGGGTGGCTCCGGGATTGGCGCGGATCGCGGCTTCCTCGCGTGCGATTTCGCCCCACACGGCATTGTCGACCTCGCGGCCCACGCGTGTCGCGACGCCGGCGACATCGACCCCGGTGAGCGCGCCCAGCGCCTGCCCGACCAGCGGATCGCGTGACAGGCGCAGCGCCTCGCCCAGTTCGGGCACCATCGCATCGAGCAGCGCCGTGCCTACCTGTCCGCGCAGATAGGTGCTGGCGGCGCTCGGCCCGCCGCGCACCAGATCAATCGCGTTTTCGAACCCGATCACGCTGATCGCATCGGTCACCACGGGCGCGGCGCGATAGCTCGCATCGATCGCGAATCCGGCGAAGCGTTCTTCCAGCTGGTCCTTGAACAGCTGCGAGGTCAGGATACGCGACAGCACATCGCCGCGGGTGCCGAGCAACTGGTTGAGGCCGACGCGGGCGACCTGTTCATCCCAGAAACCGCCCGGCGCGGTCAGGCGCGCAAAGGCATTCTCGCTGGCGAGCAGCAGCATCCGGCGCACCGCTTCGACCATGCTGAACCCGCCGGTTCCGGCACAGCCGGGCAGCAGCAACAGGGTCGCACCGCCAGCCGCTCCGGCGAGCAGTGCGCGGCGGGTCGGGGCAAGGTTCAGCATATCGGCCATTTTTTCCAGTCCTCCAGCTTGCCCGATCCTAATGGCGGTGCCCATATGGCGGCAAGATGAACCGCATCCGCCTGTTAGTTCTGAACGCTGCATTGGGCCCGCTGGATTACCGGCTGCCCGAAGGCGTGGCTGCGCCAGCGGGCAGCGTGGTGATCGCGCCGCTCGGTCCGCGCAAGGTGACCGGCATCGTGTGGGACGAGGGGCGCCTGCCGGGTGAGGACATCGCCTTTGAACGCCTGCGGCCGATTCTCGAAGTGCTGCGCGTGCCGCCCTTGCCCGCTCCCTTGCGGCGGCTGATCGAGTGGACGGCGGATTACTATTGCGCGCCGCTCGCCAGCGTCGCCCGCATGGCGCTGGCGAGCGGCGGGGCCTTGGGCGGGCCAGCGACGATGACCGAATACCGCCTGTCGGGCAGCACGCCCCAACGCATGACCGCGCAGCGCCTCGCCGCGATCGCGGCGCTGGAGGGCGAACAGGGCACTATGCGCGAACTGGCGGGGATTGCGGGCGTTTCAGAAGGCGTGCTGCGCGGCCTTGCGGGTCAGGGCGTGATCGAGCCGGTGACGGTCAATATCGACCGGCCCTACCCGCCCGCCGATCCCGGCTTCGCGCCGCCCGATCTTTCGCCGGCACAAGGCGCAGTTGCGGCGCGGCTGGTGCAGGCGGTGCAGGCGCGCGCCTTTGCCCCCTTCCTGCTCGACGGGGTGACCGGATCGGGCAAGACCGAAACCTATTTCGAACCCGTGGCGCAGGCGCTGCGCATGGGGCGGCAGGTGCTGGTGCTCCTGCCCGAAATCGCCTTGACCGAGAACTTCCTTGCCCGCTTTTCCGCCCGTTTCGGCGCGGCGCCGGTGCTGTGGCATTCCTCGCTGAAGTCGACCGAGCGGCGGCGGGCCTGGCGGGCGATTGCCGATGGTTCGGCGCAGGTGGTGGTCGGTGCGCGTTCGGCGCTGTTCCTGCCCTATGCGAACCTCGGCCTGATCGTGGTCGATGAAGCGCACGAGATCAGCTTCAAGCAGGATGACGGGGTGCGCTACAACGCCCGCGATGTCTCGGTGATGCGCGCCCGGTTCGAGGGCATTCCGGTGGTGCTGGCGAGCGCCACGCCTGCGCTCGAAAGCCTGCACATGGCGACACAGGGCGTCTACGAGAAACTCGATCTTCCCGCCCGTTTCGGCGGGGCGAGCCTGCCGGCAGTGCGCCTCATCAACCTCACCGAGGAAAAGCCCGGCAGCCAGCGCTGGCTCGCCGGGCCGCTGATCGATGCCCTGCGCGACCGGCTGGACAGGGGCGAACAATCGCTCTTGTTCCTCAACCGCCGCGGCTATGCCCCGCTGACGCTGTGCCGCAATTGCGGGCATCGCTTCAAATGCCCCTCGTGCAGCGCATGGCTGGTCGAACACCGGCTCTCGGCGCGCCTCGCGTGCCACCATTGCGGGTTCGAGACGCGGGTGCCCGATGCCTGCCCCGAATGCGGGGAAAGCGATTGCCTCGTCGCCTGCGGCCCCGGTGTGGAACGCATCGCCGCCGAGGTCGCCGAGCTGTTCCCGCAGGCCCGCGTGGCCGTGGCGACCTCGGACACGCTCAATACCCCGGACAGGGCAGCGGCATTCATCGCGCAGGCCGAAGCCAGGGCGATCGACATCATCATCGGCACGCAACTGGTGACCAAGGGCTTCCACTTCCCCGATCTGACGCTGGTGGGCGTGGTCGATGCCGACCTCGGGCTCGAAGGCGGAGACCTGCGCGCAGGCGAGCGCACCTTCAGCCAGATCGCGCAGGTGGCAGGCCGCGCCGGACGCGGGGCCAAGCCGGGCGAGGTGCTGATCCAGACCCGCCACCCCGATGCCCCCGTGATCGCCGCGCTGGCGAATGGCGACCGCGACGGGTTCTACGCCGCCGAAACGCAGGCGCGCCGCGATGCCAATGCGCCCCCCTTCGGACGCTGGGCGGCGATCATCCTGTCCTCCGAAGACGAAAAGGAAGCGCGCGAGGCTGCGGTGCGGCTGGGCGACCGGCGCCCGCGGCTGCCGGACGTGCAGATCCTTGGCCCTGCACCTGCCCCGCTGGCGCTGCTGCGCGGCCGCTACCGCTTCCGCTTTCTGGTCAACGCCAGGCGCAGCGCCAACCTGCAAGCATGCTTGCGCGACTGGATCGGCGCGGTGAACTTCCCCCCCGGCGTGCGTGTGGGGGTGGATGTGGACCCCTATTCCTTCGTTTGACGAAACCAATTCAGGGTGCCCCGCGTATCCCCCCGCATGACCCGCCCTATCCTTGTGCCGATCCTCGGCGACCAGCTGTCGCGCACCATCTCCAGCCTTGACGGCCTCGACCCCGCCGAAACCCGCGTCCTGATGATGGAGGTGTGGGACGAGGCGACCTATGTGAAGCACCACAAGCAGAAGATCGTGCTGATCTTTGCCGCCATGCGCCACTTCGCCGACGAACTTCGCGCCGAAGGCTGGCAGGTCGATTACGTGCGCCTCGACGCGTCCGAAAACACCGACAGCTTCACCGGCGAAGTCGCCCGCGCCGTCGAACGCCATGCCCCGTCCGAAATCCGCGTGACCGAGGCCAGCGAATGGCGCGTGCATCAGGCGATGTGCGAATGGGAGGGCCGCTTCCCCTGCCCTGTCTCGATCCTGCCCGACACCCGCTTCATCGCCACGCACGCCGATTTCCGCGCCTTCGCCGAGGGTCGCAAGCATCTGACGATGGAGTATTTCTACCGCGAAATGCGGCGCAAGACCGGGTTGCTGATGGAGGGCGACAAGCCGGTCGGCGGCGTGTGGAACCTCGATGCGGAAAACCGCGAACCGCCGAAGGAGGGCCTGAAAGCGCCCCCCGCCCCCAAATTCGCGCCCGATGCGATCACGCACGAGGTAATCGCGCTCGTCGGCCAGCGTTTCCCCGACCATTTCGGCGATCTTGAACCCTTCGGCTGGCCCGTTACCCGCGAACAGGCGCTGGAAGCCGCCGATGCTTTCTTCGCCCGCCGCCTCGCGCTGTTCGGCCCCTATCAGGACGCGATGGTGCATGGGCAAGACGACCTCTACCATTCGATGCTTTCGACCAGCATCAATATCGGGCTGCTGGACCCGCTGGAGTTGTGCCAGCGCGCCGAGGCGGAATACCGCGAGGGCCGCGCTCCCTTGAATTCGGTCGAGGGCTTCATCCGCCAGATCATCGGCTGGCGCGAATATGTGCGCGGGTTCTACTGGCACCAGATGCCGGGGCTGGCCGAGGCCAACGAACTCGCCGCGCACCGCCCGCTGCCGGAGTTCTTCTGGACGGGGCAGACCGACATGCGCTGCCTTGCCGATTGCATCCGCACCACGCGGGAAGATGCCCATGCGCACCACATCCAGCGCCTGATGGTGCTCGGCAATTTCTGCCTGATCGCGGGGATCGATCCGGCGCAGGTCGCCGACTGGTATCTCGCCGTCTATGCCGACGCCTTCGACTGGGTGGAGCTGCCCAATGTCGCGGGCATGGTGCTCTATGCCGATGGCGGCAGGCTGGCGACCAAGCCCTATGCGGCGTCCGGCAATTACATCAACAAGATGTCGAACTATTGCGGAGGCTGCCGCTACAAGGTCGCCCAGAAGACCGGGCCGAACGCCTGCCCCTTCAATCCGCTCTACTGGCACTTCATGGACGCGAACCGCAGCCGCCTCGAAAGCAACCACCGCATCGGGCGAATCTACGCGACATGGGACCGGATGGGCGAGGCCAAGCAACGCGAATATCGGACAAGCGCCGAAAAATTCCTCGACTCTCTCGAACCCGCCCGCAAAGGCTGGGCCAGAAACGCATAACGTAACTGACACGGGAGAGAGCCATGCTGACCATCCACCACCTGCGCCTGTCGCAATCCGAACGCATCGTCTGGCTGGCCGAGGAGCTGGGGCTGGATTACGATCTGAAGCTCTACACCCGCCGCACCGACAACCGCCTCGCGCCCGACGAATACAAGGCGCTCCACCCGATGGGCATCGCGCCGGTGATCACCGACGGCGACCTCGTGCTGGGCGAGAGCGGGGCAATCATGGACTATATCGTGGCGAAGTATGCCCCCGGTACGGCGCTGGTGCCGGGCGCGGATCATCCGGACTTTGCCGACCACCTGTTCTACTACCACTGGGCCAACGCAACCTTCATGACCAACGGCATGATGGCGCTGGTGGCGCAGTTCATGGGCGCAAAGGAGCTGCCGCCCTTCGTGGCAGACCGGGTGCAGAAGGGCTGGGCGATCGTCGAAAAGCGGCTGGGCGAGGCGGACTATTTCGGCGGCGCGCAGCTGACCACGGCGGACATCATGATGGGCTTCCAGCTCACCACCAGCCGCGCGATGAGCGGGATGGGGATCGACCACCTGCCGAACCTCAAGGCCTACCTGAAGCGCATCGGCGAGAGGCCCGCGTATCAGGCGGCGATGGCAAAGTGCGAACCGGGGATGCCGCCGAAGCTGGATTGATCGCGCCTCTCGTCATTGCGAGGAGCGTAGCGACGCGGCAATCCATGGACAAATGTCACCGCCAATTGGAACCGTCAGGCCATGGATTGCTTCGCTGCGCTCGCAATGACGAAATAAGGGGAAAGCGTCCCGACCCCGTCACCCCAACCAAAGCTGGGGCCTCGGGCGGCAAGTACTGCACGATGAGGCTCTCGGTCCCAGCTTTGGCTGGGATGACGAGATGGGCAATTTTGCACTCCCCCTCACGCCCCCTCCCTTCTCAACAACTCCGCCTTGATCTCCAGCCCATAGGCATAGCCCCCCAGCGAGCCATCCGCCGCGATCACCCTGTGACATGGGATCAGCACCGCGACATTGTTCGCCCCGTTCGCGCCGCCGACCGCGCGGCTCGCCTTGGGGTTGCCGAGTGCCGCCGCCAACTCGCCATACGACCGCGTCTCGCCATGCGGGATGCGGCGCAGTTCGTCCCAAACGCGCTGCTGGAAGGCGGTGCCTTTCACGTCGAGCGGGATCGCAGCCGAGCCCGGCCCCGGCTGTTCGACCGCCGCCAGCACAGCCGCGAAAAGCTCGCGAAAATCCTCGCCCGCCGGCACCAGCCGGGCCTTGGGAAAGCGCGCCTGCAACTCGGCCTCGCCCTCTCCGAAGGCGAGGCAGCACACGCCCTTGTCGGTCGCTGCGACCAGCATCGGCCCCAGCGATGTGGCGAGCACCGCCCAATGCACGCGCTTGCCCGCGCCGCCCCTGCTCCAGTCGCTTGCCGTCATGCCGAGCCTTCCTTTGGTGTTTTCGTAGAACTGTTTAGACCCCGCGTAGCCCGCTCTTGCCACCGCCTCGCCCACGCCCAGACCTTGGCTTAGCGCGGCGCGCAGCCGCTCTTCGCGCAGTGCCTTGGCATAGGCGGCGGGCGTGAGGCCGGTGCTGCGTTTGAACAATCGCTGGAAGTGGGTCGGGGCATAGCCGGTCAGCGCAGCCAGCGCCTCCAGCGTCATAGCACCTTCATCGCGGATGGCGGCGATCGCGGCGAGCACGCAGGCCTCCTCCGCGCTTTGCGCATCGGGAGAGCAGCGTTTACAATCCCTTAGCCCCGCCTCCTGCGCTTCTTTCGCGTTCGGGTAGAACCGCACGTTCTTGCGCAAAGGCGCTCGCGCCGGGCAGGAGGGACGGCAATAGATGCCGGTCGAATGGACGCCGGTGACGAAGGCCCCGTCAAACCGCCGGTCCTTGTCCAGCACCGCCTGCCAGCGCGCATCGTCGGAAATGTTCTGCCAATGTTTCACGTGAAACATTTTGCCACAGCAACCCCCGCCCCGCACCCCCGGAGTTTGCGTTCAATCTCGCACACGCCGGAAAAGGCGGTATAAGCGCGCCATGAACCGGCTTCTCCGCGCGTTTGCCCTTCTCCTTGCCCTGCTTTGCGTGCCTGCCGCGGCCGATCCCGGCGATGTCGATGCGGCAGCGCGGGGCGTGGTGCGGGTGGTGATCATCGGCGAGGACGCAGGCGAGCCTGCGCCGGTCAGCCACGGCACCGGCTTTGCTGTCAGCCCGACCCGGATTGTCACCAACGCCCATGTCATCGCCGAGGCGTTGCAGGACGATACCCTGCGCGTCGGGATCGTCCCGCCAGAGGGCGCGGGCGGCGCCTTTGCGCGGGTGATCGCTGTCTCCCCGCGCAACGATCTGGCGCTGCTGGAGATTGCCAAAGGCAGCCTGCGCCTGCCGCCGCTGGCGCTGGCGGGCGGGGTCGGTAGCAATCTTGGCGAGGTATCGGCGGTCGGTTATCCGATGAATGTCGATCTGGCGCAGGGGCTTGATATTGCGGACATCTTCCGCGCCCAGCCGCCGGTGAAAAGCCGCGGCTTCCTGTCGGGCGAGCGGCCTTCGCGGCAGTTCGACACGATCCTCCACACCGCCCCCATCGCACGCGGCAATTCGGGCGGGCCGCTGCTCGATCCGTGCGGGCGGGTGATCGGGGTCAACTCCTTCAGCGCGGATTCGGCGAGCGGGGATGCGGAGTTCTACTTCGCGGTGTCCTTGCGCGAACTGCTACCCTTCCTGCGCGAGAACGGGGTCGAGCCGGTGACCAATACCCTCCCCTGCCGCTCGATCGACGAGCTGAATGCCGAGGAACGCCAGCGGCTGGAGGCGGAGCAATCGCAGGCCCGTGCGCGGCTGGCCGAACGGGCCGAGACCTTGCGCGAAGTGCGCGAGGAAGCGCTGCTGACCGCACAGATGGAGGTGCTCGGCGAGCGCGAGAACCGCATGGCGCTGGCGCTGATCGCGCTGCTGGCGGCGGTCGGCAGCGGCTATGCGGCGGCGGTGTGGCGCGGCGATGCGGCGCGGCGCAAGCATGCGGGCCTTGCCGCGGGAGCCGCAGGTGCGGCGCTGGTTGTCGCCGGCCTGCTATGGGTCACCCGCCCCGGCCTGACCGAAATCGAGGACCGCGTCGCCGCCGCCGTCGCCGAGGCCGAAGGCGGCCCCGCTCCCGGCACCGCCGCCACGCTCTCGCAAGCCTCCGAAGGATCGCTGATCTGCACGCTGGTGCCCGAACGCAGCCGCGTGACCGCCGCGCGCACCGATGATGTCGCCTTCGACTGGACCGCCGACGGCTGCGTCAACGGGCGCACGCAATACGGGCTCGGCAAGGGCGGCGAATGGCAGCGGGTGTTCGCCGCGCAGGAAGATGCGGCGGTGGCGGTCAACACCTATGACCCGGCAACCCGCACCCTGCGCACCGACCGCTATCTGCTGGGACAGGATGCCCTTGCCGCCGCGCGCGAGGCCCGCGCCGCCTACGCGCCGCCCGCCTGCGGGGTGAGCGATGCAGCCCGCACGCTGGGCGAGCAGCAATCGGCTCTGATCGCCGCCCTGCCCGAGCGGCCGAACGAGCGGCTGGTCTATGCCTGCACCGCCAAGGCGGCCAGTCGGTGAGCCGCAAGCGCTGGCTGATGCTGGCCGCGGCGCTGCTGGCCCTGCTGCTGGGCGGGCGGATGGGCTTGCGCTACCTCGACTGGCAGGCCTCCGAGGCCGGACGCGAAAACGCCGCGCCTCAAGCAGCGCAGCGTTAGGCGATCAAAAACCCCTCAAGCAGCGCAGCGTTAGGCGGGTTACTACGCCGCCAGCGCCTCTCCGGTCAGGGTGATGCGATGCATCTCGCGGGCATGGCCGTGGTAGTCGTTGAGCGCATAGTGCCAGGTGGTGCGGTTGTCCCAGATCGCCACCGTGCCCGGTTCCCACACCACGCGGCACTGGTTGGTGTCGCCGACGGCGGCGGCCAGCAGCTTCGACAGCAAGGGCTGGCTCTGCTCGCGGGTCTGCCCGACGAAATTGATCGTGAACGCGCCATTGACATAAAGCAGCCGCCGCCCCGTGACCGGATGGCGGATCACCACCGGATGCACCGCGCCGGTGACAAGATCCTTGCCGCGCAGGTGTGCCGCCTGATCGGTTCCCGAGTAGGCGCCATCCTCGCGGTAGATGTGGTCGGCGGTGTGGAAGGCTTGCAGCCCCTCGATCGCCGCCTTGGTCTCCTCGTCCAGATCGTCATAGGCTGCGCCCATATGCGCAAACAGCGTGTCGCCCCCCGATGGCGGCAGCACCCGCGCCACCAGCACCGATCCCATCGCCGGAATCTGGTCATAGGAATGATCGGTGTGCCACCCGCCCCCGATATTGGTGGTCTGTTCGGGGGCCTTGCTGACCAGCGCGATTTCAGGCCAGCGCGGGTCGAGCGGGAAATAGTTGTTGAGGTCGATCCCGCCCCAGCGCTTGCCGAAGGCGATGTGATCTTCGGGCGAGAAGTCCTGATCGCGGAACACCGCTACGCCGTGTTCGTAAATCGCCTGCTTGATCGCCGCCATTTCGGCATCGCTGCATGAAGCGAGCGAAACGCCCGCGATCTCGACCCCGCAGCGCGGGCCCATCGGCCTTGTATCCATGATCCACTCCCCCGGGCGATTGTCGCCTCTCGCGCGGCAATCTGTCGCGATGACGCATCCGTGTCCAGAGAATCCCGCCCACCGGCTTGCAGGAACGGGAATCAATTGCTAGGCGCGCGCCAACCTTGAGGGGTGCCCCCGTGCATCCCCCACTCCCAAGGCCCAAGCATTACCCTTTTCAAGCTTCGCAAGAGGATTGCACGCGCGTGGATATTTCCGCCGGTATCAAGGCTAGCCTGGCTGGTCGCTATGCCTCGGCCCTGTTCGATCTCGCCAGCGAGAACGGCAAGGTCACCGCTGTCGAGAAAGATCTCGATACGCTGGGGGCGGCCCTCGCCGAATCGGGCGATCTGGCCGCGCTGACCACCAATCCCGAACTTGCCCGCGATGTGCAGGGCAAGGCGATGGCTGCCGTGGCCAAGAAGCTGAAGCTTTCGGCCCTCACCGCCAACTTCCTCGGCGTGCTTGCGGCCAACCGCCGTCTTGGCAAGCTGCCCGGCATCATTTCCGCGTTCAAGGCGATTGCCGCGGCCCAGCGCGGCGAAGTGACCGCCACGGTCACCAGCGCCCATCCCCTCAGCGACGACCAGATCGCTGCGCTCAAAACCAAGCTGACAGCGCGCGAAGGCCGCACTGTCATGCTGTCCGCCAAGGTCGACCCCGACCTTCTCGGCGGTCTTGTCGTCACCATCGGTTCGCAGCGCATTGATGCCTCGATCCGCACCCGTCTCAACTCGCTTGCCACGGCTATGAAGGCCTAAAGGACAAAGTCATGGAAATCCGCGCCGCAGAAATCTCGAAGGTCATCAAGGACCAGATCGCCAATTTCGGCACCGAAGCCGAAGTCAGCGAAACCGGCACCGTGCTGTCGGTGGGTGACGGGATCGCCCGCATCCACGGCCTCGATCAGGTGCAGGCCGGCGAGATGGTGGAATTCGCCAACGGGGTGCAGGGCATGGCCCTCAACCTCGAAGCCGATAACGTCGGCGTCGTGATCTTCGGCTCGGACAGCGAGATCAAGGAAGGCGATGTCGTCAAGCGCACCGGCACCATCGTCGACGTGCCGGTCGGCAAGGGCCTGCTGGGCCGCGTCGTGGACGCGCTCGGCAACCCGATCGACGGCAAGGGGCCGATCGTCGCCGACAAGCGCATGCGCGTCGAAGTGAAGGCGCCCGGCATCATCCCGCGCGAATCCGTGTCGGAGCCCGTCCAGACCGGCCTCAAGGCGATTGACGCCCTCGTGCCCGTCGGCCGTGGCCAGCGCGAGCTGATCATCGGTGACCGCCAGACCGGCAAGACCGCCGTCGCGATCGACACCTTCATCAACCAGAAGGAAGCCAACGCGGGCGACGACGAGAAGAAGAAGCTCTACTGCGTCTATGTCGCGGTCGGCCAGAAGCGTTCGACCGTCGCCCAGATCGTCAAGCAGCTCGAAGAAAACGGCGCGATGGAATACTCCATCGTCGTCGCCGCGACCGCTTCGGAGCCCGCCCCGCTCCAGTACCTCGCGCCCTACACCGGCTGCGCAATGGGCGAATTCTTCCGCGACAACGGCATGCACGCCGTGATCGTGTACGACGACCTTTCCAAGCAGGCCGTCGCCTACCGCCAGATGTCGCTGCTGCTGCGTCGTCCTCCGGGCCGCGAAGCCTATCCGGGCGACGTGTTCTATCTCCACAGCCGCCTGCTTGAGCGTGCGGCGAAGATGAACGAGGAAAACGGCCACGGTTCGCTGACCGCGCTGCCGATCATCGAAACGCAGGCGGGCGACGTGTCGGCCTACATCCCGACCAACGTGATCTCGATCACCGATGGCCAGATCTTCCTCGAAACCGGCCTGTTCTATCAGGGCATCCGTCCGGCGATTAACGTTGGCCTTTCGGTCAGCCGCGTCGGCGGTGCCGCCCAGACAAAGGCGATGAAGAAGGTCTCGGGCTCGATGAAGCTCGACCTCGCGCAGTACCGTGAAATGGCGGCCTTCGCGCAGTTCGGCTCGGACCTCGACGCCGCCACGCAGAAGCTGCTGAACCGCGGTGCGCGCCTGACCGAGCTGCTGAAGCAGAAGCAGTTCTCGCCGATGCCGTTCGAAGAGCAGACCGTGTCGATCTACGCCGGCACCAACGGCTTCCTCGACAGCATTCCGGTGAACCGCGTCAACGAATACGAAGCCCAGATGCTCGAATTCATGCGCCGCGAACACGGCGATGTGCTGGCCGAAATCCGCACCTCGAAGAAGTTCGAAGGCGAAGTCGCGGACAAGACCAAGGCCGCGCTCGAAGCTTTCGGCAAGCAGTTCGCTTAAGGACGCCCTGACGTGCCCTCACTCAAGGAACTCAAGGGCCGGATCAACTCGGTCAAATCGACCCAGAAGATCACCAAGGCCAAGCAGATGGTCGCGGCGGCCAAGCTGCGCCGTGCCCAGGCTGCGGCCGAGGCCGGTCGGCCCTATGCCACCCGCCTCAGCGCGGTGATGGCCAGCCTCGCGAGCAA
Source organism: Erythrobacter sp. RANMB8 (assembly GCF_056848235.1). NCBI lineage: Bacteria > Pseudomonadati > Pseudomonadota > Alphaproteobacteria > Sphingomonadales > Erythrobacteraceae > Erythrobacter > Erythrobacter sp. RANMB8. Next base: position 124,350 of record NZ_JBREHG010000004.1, on the reverse strand, counting down.
GGTTTCGGGCGATGCCGCGCCGAAGCTGCTCGGCGGCACGGGTAGCGACCAGCGCAACCTCCTCGTGGTGGTCAACACCGACAAGGGGCTGTGCGGCGGTCTCAACTCGAACCTCGTCAAGGCTGCCAAGGCCAAGGCGCGCGAGCTGCAAGCCGCTGGCAAGCAGGTCGAATTCTACCTCGTCGGCAAGAAAGGTCGCGCGCCGCTGAAGCGTGAATTCCCGAACCTGATCGGCGAAGGCTTCGACACCAGCACGGTCAAGACCCCGGGCTTCACCGAGGCCGAAGCCATCGCCAATGAACTGATTGCGATGTTCGACGCCGGCAAGTTCGATGTCGCGCACCTGATCTACCCGACCTTCAAGTCGGCGCTGGCGCAGGACCCGACCGTGACCCAGCTGATCCCCGTCCCCGCCCCGACCGATGCGGTCGTCGCGGACGCCGTGGTGCAGTACGAGCCGGGCGAGGAGGAAATCCTCGAAGAACTGCTGCCGCGCTATGTGCGCACCCAGCTGTTCGGCGCGCTGCTTGAGCGCGAGGCCTCGGAACAGGGCGCCTCGATGACCGCGATGGACAACGCCACGCGCAACGCGGGCGAGCTGATCCAGAAGCTCACCATCCAGTACAACCGCAGCCGCCAGGCCGCGATCACCACCGAACTCATCGAAATCATCGCCGGCGCTGAAGCGCTGTAATCGAAGGCTAAGGAACGAAACATGGCCACCGCCGCTCTCAACCAGACCACCAACGGCACGATCAGCCAAGTCATCGGCGCCGTCGTCGACGTGCAGTTCGAAGGTGAACTGCCCGCGATCCTCACCGCGCTCGAAACCAAGAACGGCGACAAGACGCTGGTGCTCGAAGTCGCCCAGCACCTTGGCGAGAACACCGTGCGCACCATCGCGATGGACGCGACCGAGGGCCTGACCCGCGGCAGCGAAGTCGTGAACACCGGCGCGCAGATCTCGGTGCCGGTTGGCCCCAAGGTCCTCGGCCGCATCATGAACGTCGTCGGCGAAGCGATCGACGAGCGCGGCCCGATCGGCGCGGAAACCACCGCCCCGATCCACGCCGAGGCACCGGCCTTCGTCGACCAGTCGACCGAAGCCGCGATCCTTGTCACCGGCATCAAGGTGATCGACCTCCTCGCCCCCTACGCCAAGGGCGGCAAGATCGGCCTGTTCGGCGGCGCGGGCGTCGGCAAGACCGTGCTGATTCAGGAACTGATCAACAACATCGCCAAGGGCCACGGCGGCGTGTCGGTGTTCGCCGGCGTCGGTGAGCGCACCCGCGAGGGCAACGACCTCTACCACGAATTCCTCGACGCGGGCGTTATTGCCAAGGACGCCGATGGCAATGCGACCTCGGAAGGCTCCAAGGTGGCGCTGGTGTTCGGCCAGATGAACGAGCCCCCGGGCGCCCGCGCGCGCGTCGCGCTCTCGGGCCTGACCATGGCGGAATACTTCCGCGACGTCGAAGGCCAGGACGTGCTGTTCTTCGTCGACAACATCTTCCGCTTCACGCAGGCCGGTTCGGAAGTGTCGGCGCTGCTCGGTCGCATTCCCTCGGCGGTGGGCTACCAGCCGACGCTGGCGACCGACATGGGCAAGCTGCAGGAGCGCATCACCTCGACCACCAAGGGTTCGATCACCTCGGTGCAGGCGATCTACGTGCCCGCAGACGACTTGACCGACCCCGCGCCCGCGACCTCCTTCGCGCACCTTGACGCGACCACCACGCTCAGCCGCGCGATCTCGGAACTCGGTATCTATCCGGCGGTGGACCCGCTGGACTCGACCAGCCGCGTGCTCGAACCCCGCGTCGTCGGTGCCGAGCACTACGAAACCGCCCGCCGCGTTCAGGAAACGCTGCAGAAGTACAAGTCGCTTCAGGACATCATCGCCATTCTCGGGATGGATGAACTGTCGGAAGAGGACAAGCTGATCGTCGCCCGCGCGCGCAAGCTGCAGAAGTTCCTGTCGCAGCCGTTCCACGTCGCCGAAGTCTTCACCGGCATCCCGGGCTGCTTCGTGCAGCTCGAAGACACCGTGAAGAGCTTCAAGGCGGTTGTGGACGGCGAATACGACCATCTGCCGGAACAGGCCTTCTACATGGTTGGCGGGATCGACCAGGCGGTCGAGAAGGCCAAGAAGATGGCTGAGGAAGCGTAATCCGCTTTCCCCTCCCGCCTGCGGGAGGGGAGCGAGACTTGCCAGCTTGCTGGCTAGTCGCAGCGGGGTGGGCCGCCACCGGCCCATTCCCACCCCCAGCCCCTCCCGCAAGCGGGAGGGGGGTTAGGAAGAGACAATGCCCCTCCACTTCGAACTCGTCACCCCGGCCAAGCTCGTCCGTTCGGAAGACGTCCACATGGTGGTCGTCCCCGGCACCGAAGGCGAATTCGGCGTGCTGGAGGGTCATGCGCCCTTCATGAGCACGATCCGCGACGGCGCGGTGCAAGTCTTTGCTTCGGCCAATGCCGCACCCGAAATCATTCAGGTGCGCGGCGGCTTTGCCGAGGTCAATGAAAAGGGCCTCACCGTGCTCGCCGAGCACGTCGAGGGGTAAGCCCCGCATCATTCGACGAACGACCAACAAGGGCGGGCCAGTGGCTCGCCCTTTTTGCGTCGAACCCCTTCACATTGCACGCCAGCCTAGGCACAACACGGGCCTGCTTATCCCTTGAGGAGAGGACGCTTGAAACTTGTCTCCACTTTCGCACTGGCACTCGCAATGACTGTGACCGCAACCACCGGCGCCGCCGCGCAGGGCGCGCCTGCAACCCCCGCCGCAGAAGCCCCGATCCCCGGGCCCGAGCAGGATCCCTATATCTGGCTTGAGGAAGCCCGCAGCCCCGAGGCGCTGGAATGGGTCGCCAGGGAGAACGAGCGCACCCTCGCCGCCTTCGAATCTGATCCGCGTTACGCACAGGCCAAGGCCGAGGCGCTGGCGATTTTCGACAGCAACGACCGCATCCCCTTCGTCAGCTTCCGCCCCGATGGTCTCTACAATTTCTGGCAGGACAAGGCGAACCCCAAGGGCGTGCTGCGCCGCACCACGCTGGAAAGCTACCGCACCGAAAACCCGACATGGGAAGTCGTGCTGGATATTGACGCGCTCGCCAAGGCCGAGGGCAAGGAATGGGTCTATCAGGGCTCGACCTGCCTGCCGCCGGCGCTCAACAAGTGCATGATCGCGCTGTCCGATGGCGGCGAGGATGCCACCATCATGCGCGAGTTCGACACCACCACCAAGCAGTTCGTCGAAGGCGGCTTCGTGCTCGATCAGAAGAGCCAGGGAGGCATCAGCTGGATCGACGAGGACACGCTGCTGGTCGGCCGCAGCTTTGGCGAGGGCACGCTGACCACCAGCGAATATCCCTTCACCAGCCGTGTCTGGAAGCGCGGCACGAACATCGCGGACGCGCAGGAAATCTTCCGCGGCGAGCCGACCGACGTTTGGGCCGGCGCCAGCCTGCTGCGTGACAACACCGGCACAATCCACGCCCGCACCGCCTTCCGCGGGATCAGCTTCCACGAAAGCCTCTACTTCGTCGAAAAGGACGGGGCATGGGTGCAGCTCGACATCCCCAAGAAGGCAGCGCCCTACGGCATCGTCGACGGGCACCTGCTGGTCTCGACCGACGAGGACTGGACGGTGGACGGACAGACCTTCCCCGCCGACAGCCTGATCGCGATGGATCTGGAAGAATGGAAGGCCAACCCCAACGGCGCGAAGAAGACGCTGGTGTGGGCGCCGGGCGAACGCCAGACCAAGCAGGGCGGTGCGATCACCGGTTCCTCGCTGTTCGTGACCCTGCTCGACAATGTCGTTGGCAAGGTGCTGCAATTCAACTTTGAAGGCGGGAAATGGGTCAGCAAGCAGATCGCCCTGCCCGATAACGCCACGCTCGGCATCGCGGCATCTTCCGACGAAACCGACCAGATCATGTACACGGTCAGCGGTTTCCTTGAACCGACCACGCTTTACTACGCCGATGGATCGGGCGACCCGCAGGTGCTCAAGACCTCGCCCGCCTATTTCGACCCCACAGGCATGGAAGTCGAACAGCATCAGGCAACCAGCAAGGACGGGACGAAGATCCCCTATTTCATCGTCAAGCCCAAGGGGATGAAGCTGGACGGCTCCACCGCGACGCTGCTGACCGGTTACGGCGGCTTCCAGGTCCCGCGCCTGCCGGGTTATCTCGGCTCCACGGGCAAGCTGTGGGTGGAAAAGGGCGGCGCCTATGTGCTCGCCAACCTGCGCGGCGGCGGCGAGTTCGGGCCGATGTGGCACCAGACCGCGATCCGCGAGAACAAGCAGCGCACCTGGGACGATTTCATCGCGGTGGGCGAGGATCTGGTGAAGCGCGGTTTCACCAGCCCCAAACATCTCGGTATCCAGGGCGGCTCGCAAGGCGGCCTCCTGGTCGGCACCTTCTTCACCCAGCGGCCCGACCTGCTGAACGCGGCGATCGTGCAGATCCCGCTGTTCGACATGGTCCGCTATCACCTGATCGGGCGCGGGGCTTCGTGGATCGGCGAATATGGCGATCCGCGCATCCCCGAACAGCGGGCGTGGATCGACGGCTATTCGCCCTACCAGAAGATCGTGGCGGGCGTGGATTATCCCTCGCCCTTCCTGTGGGCCTCGACCGCCGACGATCGCACCCATCCGGCGCACGCGCGCAAGGGTGCGGCGAAGCTGAAGGAACTGGGCCAGCCCTATTATTACTTCGAGGATACCACCGGCGGCCATTCGGGCGGGGTCGACAATGACCAGCGCGCCAAGCTGCAGGCGCTGCAATTCGTCTATCTGATGCAGCGCCTGATGGGGCCTGCTGGCGAGTAAATCCCGCACCCGCGTCAATCACGGAGGGGCGGTTCCGGCAGCGGGGCCGCCCCTCTTTGCGTTAGTCCTGCGCGGGCAACGCAACTGCCTGTAAAACAAGCCGACACTTCGCGCTCGGCTCGTCGCAATCGCGGCACGGCAGGAACCCTCAATGCCGGTTTAACCATGTCCGGCAGCACCTCGTTAAGTCTGCCCGTCAACACTTGGCCCATCGGGGGCGATGACGAGCACAAGCGACGAGGAGCACACGATGGCCTATCCCAGAACCGTTTCGATCGCCGATGCGATCAAGAGCTACTACGCCCTGCCCCGCAACCACCGGGTGCACTGGTCGAAGGCGCGCAAGGACGAGGTGGTGCGCGCCGTGCGCGACCGCGCCATGAGCTTTGCCGAGGCCCGCGAACGCTACCTGTTGAGCCGCAGCGAGTTCGAACAATGGGAGGCCGATTACATCGCCAGCGGCGGAGAGGCGGCGCGGCAGGACGCTTAAAAGATTACCGCGTCGGCGCGTCGAAGTCGGCAGGTTTGTTCGCGATCCAGCTGACGAACTTGGCGATGGCAGGGTGGCCGCGGACCACCGCCACATCATCGCCGATCCGGGCCAGCTCGTTATTGGTGAAGTTGGCGTGGATGGTCTTGTGGCAGATCGGGTGGATCGGCACCTTCACCTTGCCCTTCTTGGATTTGGGGACAGGGTGATGCCACTGGACGATATCGCCCAGCGGCCGGTCGCACAGCCAGCAATCGAGCGGGGCGAGATCGTTGCTCACTTCTTCTCGGCCGCCTTTTTCTTTTTCATCGTGTCATGGAAGCGGTCGGCCCAGCCCGGTTTCACCAGTTGCTCGGCGCGCACCATGCGCAGCTCGCCCGGCGCGACATCGCGGCTGACGGTGCTGCCTGCCGCCACAATCGCGTCGGCACCGATGGTGACAGGCGCGACGAGGGCCGAGTTCGATCCGATGAAGGCCCGCTCGCCGATGGTGGTGCGGTATTTGAAATAGCCGTCGTAATTGCAGGTTATCGTGCCCGCGCCGATATTCGCGCCTGCACCGATGGTGGCATCGCCGAGATAGGTGAGGTGGCTCGCCTTGGCGCCTGCGTGCATCACGGCGTTCTTCACCTCGACGAAATTGCCGACGAAGCTGCCTTCCTCCATCACCGTGCCGGGGCGCAGGCGCGCAAACGGGCCGACCTTGACCCCGCTCGCCAGCTTCGCGCCTTCGATGTGGGAATTGGCGCGGATCAGCACATTGTCGGCGATGGTCACGCCGGGGCCGAAAAACACATTTGGTTCGATGGTGACATCGCGGCCCACCTGCGTGTCGTGGCTGAAGAACACCGTTTCGGGTGCAATCAGGGTTGCGCCTTCGTCCATCGCCCTGAGGCGGCGGGCGGCCTGCCAGCGCGCCTCGGCGGCGGCGAGTTCGGCGCGGCTGTTGATGCCCGCCACCTCGTCCGCGCTGTCGGCCACGATCACCGCGCAGGTGCGCCCGTCGGCGATGGCGATGTTGACGATGTCGGGCAGGTAGTATTCCCCCTGCGCATTGTCGTTGCCGACCCGGCCGAGCAGCGCGAACAGGTCGCTGCTGCGCGCCGCGATCAGGCCGGAATTGCACAGGTGGCAGGCCCGCTCGCCTTCGTCGGCGTCCTTGTATTCGACCATCTTGAGGATGCGGCCTTCGTCATCGGCGATCACGCGGCCATAGGCGAGCGGATCTTCGGGTTCGAAGCCCAGCACCACGGCAGCGGGCGCGTCAGGCCCATGCAGCCGCTCCAGCATCACCCGCATCGTCGTTGCCTTGACGAAGGGCACATCGCCATAAAGCACCAGCACATCGCCCGCGAACCCCGCCAGCGCGCCTTCGGCCTGCTGCACCGCGTGGCCGGTGCCGAGCTGCGGTTCCTGCAGGCAGGTCGCCGCCCGCGTCCCCACCGCCTTCTCGATCTGCTCGCGCCCGGCGCCGACCACCACCGCCAGCCGCTGCGGCCCCAGTTCCGCGACGCTCGCCATGAGGTGTTCGAGCATCGGGCGGCCTGCGATTGTGTGCAGCACCTTGTGCGTGTCGCTCTTCATGCGGGTGCCCTTGCCCGCGGCAAGGATGATCGCGGCGAAAGGGTGGCCGGCGGAATGCGTGGTCGTGTCAGTCATGAAAGCCCCTGTAAGCAAACCCGCGCCTGCCAGCAAATGCTTGCGATTTGAAGAAGCATCCGCCACGCGGGCCGCCATGACGCTTATCCCCTTTGACGCCATCGGCTTTGATCTCGACGGCACCCTGCTCGATACCTTCCGCGATCTCGGCGCGGCGGTGAACCATGCGCTGGTGCTGGGAGGCTTTTCCGAGGTGTCGGTGGAGACCAGCAAGGACCTGATCGGCGGCGGGGCCAAGATCATGCTCGCCCGCGCGGTCGAGGCGCAAGGGGGGCTGCCGGACGACGAGTTCAAGCGGCTCTACAAGGCGATGCTGGCCTATTACGAGGATCACAACGCAGTCCACACCGCCCCCTACCCGCGGGTGCGCGAGGTGCTGGCAGAGCTGGCGGCGCAGGGCGTGCGCATGGCAGTCGTCACCAACAAGTTCGAAGCCTTTGCGCGCCGGATCCTCTCGCAGCTTGATCTGATCGACACCTTCGAAACCGTGATCGGCGGCGATTCCATGGGCAAGGGCGCTGACGGCCAGTTCCTCGCCAAGCCCCACCCTGCCCCCGTCCTTGCCGCGTGCGCGGCGCTGGGCGGCGGGCGTTTCGTGTTTCTGGGCGATTCCACCTATGATGTGCGCGCCGCCAAGGCTGCCGGTGTGCCGGTGGTTGCGGCGGCCTATGGCTATTGCGACCGCCCCCCGCACGAGCTGGGCGCGGATGCGGTGATCGATTCGTTTGACGGGCTGATTCCCGCCTTGCAGAGCCTCAAACCCGCAACCTGACCCTACGGCATCGCCCCCTGTCAGTTCGGCAGTTGCAAGCGCTGCGCGAAAGTGCCACGCAGCGCCCCGCAATCCAGTTTACGCAGGCGTAAACCGCGCCGCGTCGCAACCACAGGAGAACACGCATGACCATCAGCTTCAAGGACAAGGTCGCCATCGTCACCGGTGCTGGCGGCGGGCTCGGCAAGGCCTACGCACTCGAACTCGCCCGCCGCGGCGCGAAGGTCGTGGTCAACGACCTCGGCGGATCGCGTGACGGCACCGGCACCTCCGATGCCGCCGCACAGGTGGTGGCCGAAATCGAGGCGATGGGCGGCGAGGCGATGGCCAACGGCGCATCGGTCACCGAATACGAACAGATGGAAAAGATGGTCGCCGACGCCAAGCAGAAGTGGGGCGGCGTGCACATCCTGATCAACAACGCCGGCGTGCTGCGCGACAAGACCTTCGCCAAGATGGAACCGGCGGACTTCGAATTCGTCGTCAAGGTCCACCTCACCGGTTCGGCTTTCGCCACCAAGGCCGCTTGGGAAACCATGCGCGAACAGGGCTATGGCCGCATCCTGATGACCGCGTCCTCGACCGGCCTGTTCGGCAATTTCGGTCAGGCGAACTACGGCGCGGCCAAGCTGGGTCTCGCCGGCCTCACCAAGACGCTGGCGCTGGAAGGCGCGAAGTATAACGTGCGCTGCAACACCCTGTCGCCGGTCGCGGGCACCCGCATGACCGAAGACCTGTTCCCCGAAGAGGCCTTCAAGCTGTTCGCGCCGGAAAACGTGGTGCCTGCCGCGCTGTTCCTGGTGTCGGAAGACGCGCCGACCAACGCCATCGTCGGCGCGGGTGCGGGCGGATTCCACTCCTCGTGGACGGTGATGAACGATGCCGTGTGGCTGCCCGAAGGCGAGCGCACCGTCGAAGGCTTCGCCGCCAACTGGGACGCGATTTCGAGCTTCACCAACCTCATGGCCCCGCAATCGGGCAGCGAGCAATCGGGCAATATCCTCAAGGCCATGCAGAAGGTCACCGGCACCGGCCCCGCCAGCGCGCGCGGCTGATCCGGGGCTCCCGCAGCGGAATTCACGAGGCCCGTCCCCGCAAGGGGGCGGGCCTTTTGCTGTGAAGGTGACAAAGGTGACACCCTGTCCGCTTGTGGGGCATTCGATTACTGCAATTATCTCATAGGCATACACCCGCACCCCGCAAGCGGACGGACAGGGGAACGGGGCACGTTTTCGCAGCCCGCACATCCAGCGGCCTCTCAAGCCGCGCACAACGATAGGAAAGAGCCGGAGCGCGTTTTACCGGTGGGTCGGGGTGTAGGAAATGTCGGCTTTGGCTGGCCGCCAAAAGCTGCCGGTCCGCTATCGAGCCCGTCTTGCTGTTGCCGTCACCCCAGCGAAAGCTGGGGCCTAGGGCCTCTTGGTGCAGCGCTTGCCGCTCTGGATCCCGGCTTTCGCCGGGATGACGAAGTGTAAGACGGTGCGGCCTATTCCACCGCCTTCACCAGCCGCCGCTCCATCGGGGCCAGCACATTCGCCAGATCATGCCCGCGCTTCAGCACCTGCCCGTGTTCGCCGAACAGCGTCCACATGCCCTGCTTGGCCCTGAGCGCCGGGCGCTTTTCCAGCCGCGCTTGCGGGCGTTCAGCGGTGCGGCGGAAGGCGGCGAAGGTGGCGGCGTGCTTGTCGAAATCCATCGCGTAGTCGCGCCATTCACCGGCGGCGACCATGCGGCCGTAAAGATCGAGGATGCGCTGCAACTCGGCGCGCTCGAACCCGACCTGCTCCGCGCCGCGTGCCGGAAAGGCCACCACCTGTCCGGCCATGCCCTGACCCTGCATCCCCGGCTTCAATCCTTGGTCCCGCTCTTGCGCGGCAGTTCGGCATCGACCGGCGCACGTTCGGCCAGCATCGCCTTCATCAGCGCCAGTTCCTCGCGCAAGGTGGCGACCTCGTTTTCGAGCTTCTCCACGCAATCGCGGCGCGGGCGGCCTTCATCGTCGCAGGGGGGATCATCGCAGGGCGTGCCGTAGGGGATGAATTCGCGCAGCCATTCCTCCGCCGGAACCAGCGTCGAACGCGCCTTGATCCCGATCATCGTGGCCCCTGCGGGCACATCGTCGGTGACGACCGCATTGGCGCCGACACGGGCGCGTTCGCCCACCACGATCGGGCCGATAATCTGCGCGCCCGATCCGATGATGACGTTGTCCTTCAGGGTCGGGTGACGCTTGCCCCCCTTGCCGTTGGCAGGATTGGTGCCGCCCAGCGTGACGCATTGGTAGATGGTGACATTGTCGCCGATCTCCGCCGTCTCGCCGATCACGGTAAAGCCGTGGTCGATGAAGAAGTTCTTGCCGATGGTCGCGCCGGGGTGAATGTCGATCGCGGTGAGCAGCCGCGAGAAATGGTTCACCAGCCGGGCGAGGAAATAGAGCTTCGCTTCGAACAGCCAGTGCGCCACGCGGTGCAGGCCAAGCGCGAGGACGCCGGGATAAAGCAGGATTTCCCAGCGCGAACGCGGCGCCGGATCGCGGGCGCGCACCGAGTCCAGATAGCTGATCAGCCGGTCAAACATGGCCCATAGTTTCCCACCAAACCGCCCGCGATGCAACGCGGGACGCTAGAACAGGCGCTGTTGCTCTGGCCCGTGCAGGGCATCGAGCGCGGCGCGCCAGACAGACATGGTGGCGGGCGCCTGCCGTTCAAGGGAGATGCGGTCGATCATCGCCACCAGCGCCTCGATCGCGGCAAAGCTGCGGGTCGTGCGCGGGACGAGGTAATCGGCGGCACCATCGGGCAGCGACAATCCGCGCTGCTCGGCATGGGCGAGGATCAGGTCTGCCGCCATGGCATCATCCGGCGCGCCGATCGCCAGTTGCAGCGAACCGCCGATGCGCGAGGCCAGATCGGGCAGCGCGATCCGCCAGCCGCCGCTTTCCTCATCGACATTGGCGACCAGCAGCAGCGCGCCGCCTTCCTGTTCCTTGGCGCGCGATCCGCCCTGCTGCACCGCGTTCCAGCGGTGGAACAGCTCTGTCTCGTCCGCCTTTTCGGCATCGTCGATCACCTCGAGCCGGTCTGCACCCGCCAGCCCCTGCGCCCAGCGCGCCAGCAGGCTCTTGCCAGAACGCGGCGGTCCGGTGAGCACGGCAACGTGGAACGGCCAGCTGGCGGGGGTCTGCAAGGCCTCGATCACGGCGGCATTGGCATTGCCCGCCACAATCCGGCGCGCGCCATCGGCACTGCGGGCCGCCAAAGGCAGGGCGATCTGCGAGGGAGCGGTGGCTGTCATCGCGCCGGTCCCGCCTCAGCGGCTGATGGCGAGCGCATTGGCCCCGCGCCGCACGGCAAAGCCGCGGGCTTCGAGCGCGGCGGCCAGTTCTTCCAGCGATCCGGCATAGTTGACACTCATCACCGAAGTGCCGCCGATGGCCGTGCTGGTGACACCCACCCCGCGCACCCCGCCAGTGCCGCGCACCGCGCCCAGCGATGCATCGAAGGCAGCGGCATCGGGCGTGGCGAATTGCACGGTGATGCTGCGCACCGGCGCCTCGCCCGGTTCGACACCGGTCACAGGCTGCGCTTCGATGCGCGGCGCATTGCCCGCCGCAATCGCTGCGGCCTCGGCTGCGGCGGCGGCATCGCGGGCGCGGATCGCGCGGCCGATCTCGATCAGGCGCTGGATCGCCGGATCAGCCTCGCCCATCGTGCCCAGCCGCAAGGTCGGGTCAGGCCGCAGCTTGCCGGCCGCAAGCGCACCAGCAAAGGCGGTATCCATCCGCGCCACGGCCTGTTCGAGCATCGCCGGAACCTCGTCCGGCCCGGCGGCCTTCAGCGTGAAGGTTTCGAGCGGGCGATTGTCGGGGCCGTAGCGAGCGGTGAACGTGCCGCTGACCGGCCCGCCGGGGAACTGGTGGTCGAGCCGGGCGAAGGCCATCACCACATCGGTCGCGCCATACTGGTCGAGCGTGGAGCGCCACCATGCGCGGCTGCGGCGGCCCGCCTGCCCGAAATTGACCAGCAGCGAATCGCCCCCTGCCCCGCTCAGGCGCACGTAATCGATCCGGCTGGTGCCCGGATTGAACTCGGCCCAGGCGCGCTGCCAGGGGTTGCGCTGTTCGAAGGTGATATAGGCCCCGCCCGATTCCATCACCGGGATCAGCAGCAGCGGCGCCGAACGGGTCTGCTGCGCCGTGCCGCCGAGATAGCGCCCGGCGCGCTGGCGATCAAAAATCACGCCGAGTGTCGCAATGTAACGCCGCGGGCCGAGCCGCTCGCGCTCGATCACGATGGCAGCCACCAGCCCGTCAAGCTGGCTGTCGGACAGTTTCGGCCCCTTGAGCTTGGCCCATGCGAGTCGCTGCGCCTCGCGCCAGCCGTTGGCGCGGGCATCCTCGGCGCTTTTGCCCTTGGCATCGACGCTGATGCCGCGCACTTCGATATCGGCGCTGGCCGCCGTGGGCGCGATCCCGCGCTCGCCCGCCACCTGCGCCAGCAGGGCATAGGCACCCCCCAGCAAGGCCAGCGCAACCACAGCGCCCCCGATGCCGCGAAGCAGGGGGCGGGAGAAGGCGGCAACAGGGCCGGGCAGGGATTGCGACGCGCTCATGGGGAAAATCGCTTGTCCTTTGCCCAAAGGCGCGTGGAATTCCAAGCGCGAAAGGCTATGGGGCATCCATGACAACCAAGAACTCCTCCTATACCTACGCCGATGCCGGCGTTTCCATCGCTGCGGGCAACGCGCTGGTGAAGGCCATCGCCCCGCTGGCGAAGGCCACTGCGCGCCCCGGCGCGACGAGCGAGCTGGGCGGGTTCGGCGGCTTTTTCGACCCCAAGGCGGCGGGCTATACCGATCCGCTGCTGGTTGCCGCCAATGACGGGGTGGGCACCAAACTGAAGCTGGCGATCGAACATGACCGGCACGATACGGTGGGCATCGATCTGGTCGCGATGTGCGTCAATGATCTGATCGTGCAGGGGGCAGAGCCACTGTTCTTCCTCGATTATTTCGCCACCGGCAAGCTGGAGAACGGCGTGGCCGAGCGCGTGATCGCGGGGATCGCCGAAGGCTGCAAACTCGCGGGCTGCGCGCTGATCGGCGGCGAGACGGCGGAAATGCCGGGGATGTATGCAGCCGGAGATTATGACCTTGCCGGCTTCTGCGTCGGCGCAGTGGAGCGCGGCGAGCAACTGACGGGCGACAAGGTCGCGGCGGGCGACGTGCTGCTGGGCCTCGCATCATCGGGCGTCCATTCCAACGGCTACTCGCTGGTAAGGCGCCTCGCAGCGGACAAGGGCTGGAAGATGAACCGCCCTGCCCTGTTCGATCAGGAGCAATTGCTGATCGACGCGCTGATCGCCCCGACCCGCATCTACGTCGCCAGCCTGCTGCCGCTGATCCGCGCAGGGCTGATCAATGCCCTCGCCCATATCACCGGCGGCGGGCTGCTGGAGAATATCCCGCGCATTCTTCCCGAAGGCGCCCACGCGCACGTCGATGCCGATCTGTGGCCGCAGCGGCGCCTGATGGCCTTCCTGCAAGCGCAGGGGCACATCGAGCCTGAAGAAATGGCGCGCACCTTCAACTGCGGTGTCGGCATGGTGCTGGCGGTGAGCGAAGCGCACGTCGCCGAAGTGACTGCGAAGCTCGAAGCAGCGGGCGAGACCGTGTTCACGGTCGGCCGCATCGAGGCGGGCGACAAGGGCTGCACGGTGCGCGGCTCTGTGGAGACATGGTCGGCCAAAAGCGACTGGAGCGCGACGCATGCGGGGTGACAAGCCCGTGTCCCCCTCCCGCCTGCGGGAGGGGTTAGGGGTGGGCAAGTTACCGCAAACGTGGCGCCATTCGCTTTCCCACCCCCTGCCCCTCCCGCAAGCGGGAGGGGAGAAGTGAAAGCCCGCATCGCCATCCTCATTTCCGGCGCGGGCACCAATATGGCGGCGCTGCTCTATGCCAGCCGGATGGAGAATGCCGGTTACGAGGTGGTGCTGGTCGCCAGCAATGACCCGCAAGCGGGGGGACTAGCGCTCGCAGCCGTCGAAGGCGTGCCCACCTTCGCCTGCCCCCACAAGGGCATGACCCGCGAGGCGCATGACGCCGCGATGGAAGCGGCGGTGCTGGCGGCGGGGGCGGAATACATCGTGCTCGCCGGTTACATGCGCATCCTGTCGGACGGGTTTGTGGGGCGCTGGGCAGGCCGGATGCTCAACATCCACCCTTCGCTGCTGCCCAAATACAAGGGCCTCGACACCTTCGCCCGCGCCATCGCCGCCGGAGACAGCCATGCCGGCGCGAGCGTGCATCTGGTGACACCCGAACTCGATGCCGGCGAGGTGCTGGCACAGGCACAGGTCGCGATTGCGGCGGACGACACGCCCGAAAGCCTCGCCGCCCGCGTGCGCTTTGCCGAACACCAGCTCTATCCGCGCGCGGTGGCCGAATATGTCAGCCGCTGGCGAAACCCGGCAGCGCTGCTGGCGCGGGTGCGCGAACTCGCCCTCGCCCTGCCCGGAACCGACGAGCGCGAGAGCCACGGCAGCCCCGGCTTCCGCGTCGGCGGAGAGAAATCGGGCAAGTATTTCGCCTATTTCGCCGATCAGCACCACGGCACCGAGCACATCGCCCTGCTGGCGCGCACCGGCGGCATGGACGAGCTGCTCGACCTCGTCGAAAGCCAACCCGACATCTATTTCAAGCCCGCCTATTACGGCGCGAGCGGGTGGGTGGGGATCATCCTCAACCGCCCGGGGGTGGACTGGGACGAGGTCGCGCAGTGGCTCCGGCGCAGCTGGCACTCGGTCGCGCCGAAGCGGCTGACGCGGTTCATGGACATCGCGGACGAATTCTGATGGCCCCACCCCGCCCTCACCCTCTGGCACGCGGGCCGCTGGCGAGCCGGGCGAATGAATTTTTGGGCAAGGCATGGGAACGCGGCTGGCTGCCTCCACCCGATCTCGACCCGCAGGCGCTGTGGGCGCTGGCGGCCAAGCCCTATGGCGCACAGGCACTGGCGGCAGAGCATGGCGGGCGCGCGGAGGAAGACACCGCCGATTTCCGCGAGCGGCTGGAACGGCTGTGCGCCGCGCTGCTGGCAGAGGCCGATCTCAACCCGCTGGGCCGGGCGATGGCGTGGGGGCAATTGTCCCGCGTGGTGAAGAACCGGCTGGCATTCGGCGCGCTGTGGCGCGAACGGCCCGAATTGACTGAAACCCCGCTCGCCCCGCCGATCATCGTCATCGGCCATATGCGCAGCGGCACCACCCGCATCCACACGCTGCTGGCGGCTGATCCGGCGCACTCGCACACCCGCTATTGCGATGCCTACCACCCTGTCCCTGCGCCGCTGGGCATGAACCGGGTGAAGGCCGCGCTGGAGCTGGCGATGCTCGGCGCGCTCAATCCGTGGATGCAATCGATCCACCCCATGGCAGCCGGCGCGGTGGAGGAGGAGCTGGCGTGGCTCTCCGCTGCGCTGCACCACTCGATCTACGAATCGCAGTGGCACATTCCGGCCTATTCGGCGTGGAGCGAGGGGCGCGGGTCCCTGCCGGTCTATCGCGAATTTGCCCGCATCCTGCGCACCGATGCCGCCACCCGTGGCGTGGCGGACAGGCCGCGGGTGATGAAGGTGCCCGCCTTTGCCGAAGACCTTGGCACACTTCTCACCCGGTTCCCAAATGCCCGGCTGGTGATCGCCCACCGCGATCATGCCGCCGTGCTGCGCAGCGCTGTGAGCCTCGCGGCGAACCAGATGGCGATGCAATCCGACACCTGCGATCTCGCCGCGATCGAGGCGCGCTGGCGGCACAAGATCGCCCTGCGCGAGTCGCGCATGGCAGAGGCGCTGGCGGGCTGGCAGGGGCCGGTCGCACAGCTCGATTTCGACGAACTGGGCGCCGATTGGGAAGGCGCGATCCGGCGCTGCTATGCGGCGCTCGGGATGGCGCTGACCCCGCAGGCGCTGGCGGCGATGCGCAGGCAGATGGCGGCCAGCGCAACCGGCCACCACCACGCCCATGCCGAACAGCTGGCGCGGTTTGCGGAGGCGGGTTGAATCTCACAACCGTTCGCCTCGAGCGTAGTCGAGAGGCCGCAGAGCAGATGTCTCGACTACGCTCGACACGAACGGGTTGGGTGCTGAAAGCAAAAGGGCCGCCCCCTTGCGGAGACGGCCCTTTGCCTGTCGCACTGTCCGAAGGACTTAGCCGACGATTTCTTCCGGCTTGAAGAAGAACGCGATTTCGATCGCGGCGTTTTCTTCCGAATCCGAACCGTGCACGGTGTTCTCGCCGATCGACAGCGCCAGTTCCTTGCGGATCGTGCCCGGGGCAGCATCGGCCGGGTTGGTCGCGCCCATCACTTCGCGGTTACGGGCGACAGCGTCTTCGCCTTCGAGCACCTGCACCACCACCGGCTCGCTCATCATGAATTCGACGAGTTCACCGAAGAAGGGACGCTCCGAGTGCACCGCGTAGAAGCCTTCGGCCTGTTCGCGGGTCATGTGGATGCGCTTCGAAGCGACGACGCGCAGGCCGGCGTCTTCCAGCATCTTGGTGACCGCGCCGGTCAGGTTGCGGCGGGTGGCATCGGGCTTGATGATCGAAAAGGTGCGAGTGACCGCCATGATAGTGCTCCTGTGAACGTCTTTTACGGGGGATGTTGGCCGCGCCCGTAGATGCTGCGCTGCAAAATGGCAAGCGCCAGCAACACCGCATCGGCGCGGCGCAATTTCCGTTCAGAGGCGGGGCAAGGCGGGCGTCAGCCGCCGGTCTTGCTGCCGATGATGATCTGCCCCGTGGTCACGCCTTCGCCGGGGCTGGCGGTGACCGACAGGGTGGACCCGTCATCCTTGCGCTCGCCGCCGATCATCTGCGTGCCGTTGGTGTTCATTTCGAGCTGGATTTCGAAACCCGCCGCCTTGGCCTGTTCGCGGTAATGGGCCACCACCTTGTCCGCAGGGGCCTTGGCCTCGAACATCACCATCGTGCCCTTGCCATCGGGCTGGTTGACGACGGTGTTGGTGACGACAGTCGATCCCGGGAACAGGCTGAAGCCTTGCGGAAGATCGACCGGCACCGATGCGCCCGAACGCATGGTGGCGGTGCCGTCCGGCCCCTTCACCGTCATGCTGGTCTCGCCCGATTCCTGGTCGATGGTGTATTCGGCGTTCTCGCCGTCTTCGGTGGTGAATTCGCCCGAGGTTTCCGATCCGCAGGCAGCCAATGCCAGCGCGGCGGTTGCGGTGACAAGAGTTGTGATAATGCGCATGTTCCGTCCCCCAATCACAAGGTTACGGGGTTGAACATCCCCTATCGGCGATGCGGGCGCAACCCCTCAACGCTTCCTGACCCAGCGCCCGTCTTCCTGGGCATAGTAGCTGCGCTCCACATCCTCGCGGCCATCCTGCGCGGCCCATGCCAGCCGCGCATCGGGGGCGAGATCGGGCGGGAACAGCAGGAACACGCGGGCAAAGCCGGGGGCCTCGCGGTAACGCCCGTCGGCAAGGATCAGGTGGCTGGCCCCGTTGGGTGCGGCAAGATCATCGGACAGCAGCACCGGCTGGCGATCGCTCCCCGGCGCGGCTGCCTCGCCATTGGCAAGGAAGCTCTCCGGCCCCGCCTGCCACAAGGCCCGCGAAATGGCGGCGCGCTTGTCGGGATCGGCACAGACCACCAGCAACCGTTCCCCGGCATCGAGCGTGCGCTTTGCGATCAGCGCGACGACCTTTTCCAGCGGGTCATGGGTGTATTGCCAAAAGTCCAATTTCATGGGGCAGGCTTACTTCGGCGGCAGCGGTCGGAACAATATTTCACATTGTCCCAGTCCCGCTCCCACTTCTTGCGCCACGTGAAGGGCAACCCGCAGGCAAGGCAGGTCTTGGTCGGCAGATCGCTTTTCTTGCGCATCTTGGGGATGACGGAGAACTCCCCTTAACCTTCCACCACATCCCGCACGAACTGGTCGAGCAGGCGCACGCCGTATCCCGTGGCGCCCTTGTCCCAGCTGTGGCCGGGCTTGTTCGACCACACCATCCCCGCGATATCAAGGTGCGCCCAGGGGGTGCCGTCCTTGATGAAGCGCTGGAGGAACTGCGCCGCGGTGATCGATCCACCTTCGCGCGGGCCGATATTCTTCATGTCGGCGACCGGCGAATCGATCAGCTTGTCGTAATTCGCACCCAGCGGCATCCGCCACAGCTTGTCGCCGCTCGCCTGACCCGCCGCCGTCAGCTGCGCGGCGAGCGTATCGTCATTGGCGAACATCCCGCCATATTCATTGCCGAGGCTGATGATCATCGCGCCGGTCAGCGTGGCGAGATCGACGATCCGCGCCGCATCATACTGCTGCTGCGCCCAGTGCAGCGCATCGCACAGCACCAGCCGTCCTTCGGCATCGGTGTTGAGCACCTCGACCGTCTGCCCGCTCATGGTGGTGACGATATCGCCGGGGCGCTGCGCCTTGCCGTCGGGCATGTTCTCGACGAGGCCCATCACGCCGATCACATTGGCCTTGGCCTTGCGGCTGACCAGCGCCAGCATCGCACCCGCGACCGCGCCCGCGCCGCCCATGTCCCACTTCATGTCTTCCATGCCCGGCCCCGGCTTCAGCGAGATGCCGCCGGTGTCGAAGGTCACGCCCTTGCCGACGAACACGGTCGGCTTGTCACCCGCCGTACCGCCGTTCCAGCGGATCGCCAGCAGCTTGGATTCGCGCTGCGAGCCGAGGCCGACGCCCACCAGCGCGCCCATGCCGAGCGCTTCCATTTCCTCTTCGCCCAGCACGGTGATTTCCGCGCCGGTGCCGGCGAAGGCTTCCTCGCAGGCCGCAACGAAGCTGGCGGGGTAGATGATGTTGGCCGGTTCGGTCACGAGGCCGCGGGTGAATTCCACGCCCTTGGCCAGCGCCGCCTCGCGCTCCCACGCGGCCTCGGTGCCTTCGGGCGCGCCGGTCACGTGGACGGTCTCAAGGCTCGGCTTCTTGTCGGCGGCGAGCTTGGTGCGATACTTGTCGTGCCGCCAGCCGCGCAGACGCAGGCCCAGCAGCACCGCCGCCGCCTGATCCGCCGAAAGCCCCGCCTGCCCCAGATCGAGCACCATCGCCCGCTCGGTCGAGACCAGATACTTGGCCGTGATCGCCGCGCCCGCGCGCTCGCAATCCATCCGGCGTTCGGCCCCGTCAGCCTCGCCCGCGCCGGCCAGCGCAATGCGCTTCACCGCGCCGCCGCTGCCGGAGAAGCCTTCGAACAGCTGCCCGGCGCGGCCTGTGAAGCGCGAGGCGGCCGCCCCTTCGACCAGCGCCGCATCAATCCCGGCAAGCGCCGCACCCTGATTGACCACGCGGGCGTGCAGGCGGACATCGGAAGGCGGGGTGGCGGTGAAAAGGATCTGCATGGGTTCTCCGAAGATGCTGTGGCCGGGCCGCTGGCAGGGTGCCGCACGCTTGCGACAAACCGCGCCGGGCGCGGGCGCAATGCCGATTGCGATTAGGCGCGAGCGGTGCAATAGGCAAGGCCATGTCGGGAGGCTCGCCAGACGGATCGCGGGAAGCCGTGTGCCATGACCTGCGCGTGCCGTCGCAGGGTGCTGTGTCGCGTCTGGCACTTGCGCTGGCACTGCTCGCCACCCCCGCCGCCCTCGCCGCGCAGGAGTCGGTTCCCCTGCCCGAGGAATCAGCCACCGCTGCCGCGCGCCGGATCGATTTCGAGGCGACCGAGATCGCCTATGACAACCAGACCGACAGCGTCACCGCACGCGGCAATGTGATCCTGCGATCGGAAGACCGCTCGGTCCGCGCCGACGAGGTGACGTGGGATCGCAAATCCGGCCGGATCATCGCCAGCGGCAACATCCGGCTGGTGGACGAGGCGGGCAACCAGCTGTTCACCGATCAGGTCGAACTGACGGAAGAATTCGATACCGGGGCAATGAGCGAGCTGCTGATCGCCCTGCGCGCAGGCGGGCGGCTGGCGGCCCGTTCGGCCGAACGCGGGGCGGATGGCAACGCGGTCCTGACCGATGCCGCCTACACCGCCTGCCCGGTCGTCAGCCCCGAAGGCTGCGCCGAAAACCCCAGCTGGCGCGTCACCGCCGACCGCGTGATCTACGACCAGACCGAAAGCCGGGTGCGGTTCGAAGGCGCGGTGCTGGAACTGTTCGGCGCCCGCATCCTGCCCCTGCCCGGCCTTGCGATCCGCACCGATGGCAAGGCCGAAAGCGGCTTTCTGGTGCCCGATATCCGCATCACCCAGGTCAACGGGCTGGAGCTTTCAGGCGAATACTACCTGCGCGTGGCGGAAAATGCCGATCTGACGCTGGGGGCCTATGTCTTTTCCAACGTCGCCCCGATGGCGAGCGCGAAGTGGCGGCATCTGACCGAAAAGGGCGCCTACCAGATCACCGGCTATGCCACCTTCAGCGACCGCCTGACCGATTTTACCGGCGCCGACAGCTTCCAGAGCGATCCGCGCGGTTACCTTGATGCCAATGGCCGTTTCCAGTTCTCGCCCGACTGGAGCCTGACGGGATCGATCCGCCTCGCATCCGACCGCACCTTCCTGCGGCGCTACGATCTCAGCCGTGACGACCGCCTGCGTTCGACCATCGACCTCGAACGCATCACCGATCTGTCCTACCTCTCGATCGCCGGCTGGGCGACGCAGACGCTGCGGCTCAACGCCGATCAGGGGCAGGTGCCGCTGGCCCTGCCCGCGATCGACTATCGCCAGAAACTCGCCAATCCGGTGCTCGGCGGGCGGGTGCAGTTCCAGGCCAACAGCCTCGCCCTGCTGCGCAACGACGGGCAGGACACCCAGCGCGCCTTTGCCGGGGTGCAGTGGGACATGAAGCGCCTGACCGGCATGGGGCAGGTCGTCACCCTGACCGCGCTGGCGCGGGGCGATATCTACAACACCAACAATATCGGTGCGACCACCACGCTCAGCTATCGCGGCACAGACGGCTGGACCACACGCGGGATCGCCACCGCTGCGCTCGATATCGAATGGCCCTTCGTGGGCGAGGCTTTCGGCGGAACGCAGGTGTTCAAGCCGCGCGTGCAATTCGTCGCCAGCCCCAAGATCCGCAACCTCGCCGTGCCCAACGAGGATGCCCGCGCCATCGATCTGGAGGATTCCAACCTCTTCGCCCTCAACCGCTTCCCCGGTTACGACCGCGTCGAGGACGGCAGCCGCATGACCTGGGGCGTGGACTGGGAATTGCAGCGCCCCGGCTGGCGGATCAAATCGACCATCGGCCAGTCCTTCCGGCTCGAAGCGCCGCGCGATCCGATCTTCCCCGATGGCACCGGCCTGTCGGAGCGGGTGTCCGATTTCGTCGGCCGCACCGAAGTGCGGTTCCGCAATCTCGTCAACCTCACCCACCGCTTCCGGCTCGACAAGGACAATTTCGCCGTCCGCCGCAACGAAATCGACGCGACCATCGGCTCGCGCCGCACCTATCTCGAAGTGGGCTACCTGCGGCTCAACCGCGATATCGCCACAGTCGAGGACCTGCGCGACCGCGAGGAACTGCGCGCTGCGGCCCGCATTGCCATCGGGCGCAAGTGGTCGGTGTTCGGATCGGGGGTGTTCAACCTGACCGACGCCGATGAAGACCCGGTGTTCCTGCCCGACGGGTTCGAACCGATCCGCACGCGGCTGGGGGTGGCCTATCAGGACGACTGCATCGAATTCGGCGCGACCTGGCGGCGCGACTTCATCGATGCGGGCGATGCCCGGCGCGGCAATGCCTTCCAGCTGTTCTTCGCCCTGCGGAACCTCGGGTTCCGGTAATTACCGGCGCGCAATCTGGGGTTCCGGTGACGCCTGCGAATTGGCAGGGGCGATAATTGGGGCTAAGGGGCAGCGCAGGGCAAAGCGGGCAGCGCCTTCGGGATCGGGCAAGGCTCAGCTTCCATTCAGCCGGATCAGGTAAACGGCTGGCCATGCGCGAGGGATCGTGCACAACGGATCGACCATAAGGCGGGAATGAACGCGTGAGTGTGAAGCTGTTTTCCAGAATGCTCCTGACCCGGGCCGGAACCGCGCTGGCGGCCGCCGGCATGATCGGCCTTGTGATGGCGCCGGTGGCTGCAACGGCGCAGACTGTCGCTGTGCCCACGGCTGACAACCCCTTCGGCCTGCCGGAAGATATCACCCTGTTCGGCAAGGCCGATCCCGACCGCCGCACCGCCACTGCCGTGGTCAACGGCTTCGTCATCACCGGCACCGATATCGACCAGCGCGTGGCGCTCGTCACCTCGGCTTCGGAAGCGCCGATCCCGGAAGACGAGATGCTGCGCCTCAGGGTGCAGGTGCTGCGCAACCTGATCGACGAAACGCTCAAGATCCAGGCCGCCGCTGCCGACGAGATGGAAGTGAAGCGCGAAGAGGTTGAACAGACCTATGCGCAGCTGGCCGGACAGAATTTCGGCGGCGATCCGAAGAAGATGGACGAATATCTGCGCTCCATCGGTTCCTCCCCAGCCTCGCTGAAGCGCCAGATCGAAGGCGAAGTGGCATGGGAAAACCTGCTGCGCCGCAAGGTCATGCCCTTCGTCAATGTCTCGGCCGAAGAAGTGAACGATGTGCTCAAGCGCATGAACGAGGCGCGCGGCACCGATGAATACCGGCTGGGCGAAATCTACCTTTCGGCCACCACCGAAAACCGCGCCGCCGTGCTCGCCAATGCGCAGGCGATTGTGCAGCAATTGCAGCAGGGCGGCAGCTTTGTCGCCTATGCCCGCCAGTTTTCGGAAGCCTCGCACTCGATCGTCGGCGGCGATCTGGGCTGGGTGCGGCTGGGCCAGCTGCCGCCGCAGATAGCCGCTGCCGTGCGCGAGATGCAGGCCGGCCAGTTGCAGGGACCGATCGAGATTCCGGGCGGTTTTTCGATCATCTACCTGATCAACAAGCGGCAGGTGCTGATGGCCGACCCGAACGAGGCGGTGCTGAGCCTGAAGCAGATCTCGATCAGCTTCGAACCCGGCATCACCCAGGCCCAGGCCGAAGCGCGGGTGGCCGAATTCAACGGCTTCCTCAATGGCCTGCGCGGCTGCGCCGATGCCGATGCGGGCGCAGCGAAGATCGGGGCCGAAGTCGTCACCAACGACCAGATCAAGGCCGCCAACCTGCCCGAACAGCTGCGTGCGATCCTGCTCAACCTCCAGATCGGGCAGGCCACGCCCCCGTTCGGCGGGGTGCAGGAAGGCGTGCGCGTGCTGATGCTGTGCGGGCGCGATGATCCCAAGGATGCGGGCGCGCCGACCTTTGCGGCGGTGATGGACCAGATCGAGGAAGAGCGCGTCAACAAGCGCGCCCAGCGTTACCTGCGCGATCTGCGCAACGACGCCTACATCGAATACAATTGACGCCGCAGGCCGCACCTCTCGCGATCACGCTCGGCGATCCGGCGGGCGTCGGGCCGGAGGTGATCCTCGGCGCGTGGGCGCGTCTGAAGGCGCAGCGCCGCGCCCCGCCCGCCTTTGTGGTCGGCGGGCCGGAACTGCTGCGCAAGGTGGCCGAACGGATGGGGCTCGACTGCCCGGTTGTCCCGATTGCAGAGCCTGCCGAGGCGCTGTTTGCCGCTGCCGCCGGATTGCCGGTCATGGCCGGGCTTGATGCCCCGCTGACCCCCGGCAGCCCCTCGGCAGAGGGCGCCCGCCTCGCGCTCGCCTCGCTGCAATGGGGGACGAAGTTCGCGCTCTCCGGCCTCGCGGCGGGGCTGGTGACCGCGCCGGTGGCCAAGGGCGCGCTCGCGGCGATCGGCTGGGACTACCCCGGCCAGACCGAATTCCTCGCCGACGCCTGCGGAGCGCCCTATCGCGATGCGGTGATGATGCTGGCGGGGCCCTCCTTGCGCACCGTGCCGCTGACGGTCCATGTCGCCCTGTCCGAGGTGCCGGGGCTGCTTTCGGCCGATCTGATCGTGCACAAGGCGCGTATTGTTGCCGCCGGCCTCTCCCGCGATTTCGGGGTGGCAAGCCCCCGCCTCGCGATTGCCGCGCTCAACCCGCACGCAGGCGAAGGCGGGCAGTTCGGGAACGAGGAAGCAGCGGTGATCGCGCCTGCCATCGCCGCGCTTCAGGCCGAAGGCATCGCCGCTTTCGGCCCGGTCCCCGGCGACGCGCTGTTTACCCCGCGCGCCCGCACCACCTACGACGCGGCGCTGTGCATGTATCACGATCAGGCGCTGATCCCGCTGAAGGCGCTGGAGTTTGACGAAGGGGTCAACGTCACCCTCGGCCTTCCCATCATCCGCACCTCGCCCGATCACGGCACTGCCTTCGACATTGCGGGGCAAGGCAAGGCCGATCCCGGCGCGATGGCGGCGGCGATTGTGATGGCGGCGCAAATGGCGGAAGCGCGTGGCTGAGGCGCAGGCCCACCCCGCTGCGACTAGGCGGCAAAGCCGCCAAGTCTCGCTCCCCTCCCGCTTGCGGGAGGGGTTGGGGGTGGGCACATGACGACCCTCCCTCCCATCCGCGAAGTCATCCAGAAGCACGGCCTCGCCGCGTCCAAGGCGCTGGGGCAGAACTTCCTGCTCGATGAACAGCTGCTCGCCCGCATTGCCGCGCTGCCGGGCGATCTTTCGGGGCAACAGGTGCTCGAAGTCGGCCCCGGCCCCGGCGGCCTCACCCGCGCCTTGCTGCGTGCAGGCGCGAAGGTCACCGCGATCGAGATGGACCGCCGCTGCCTGCCTGCGCTGGCTGAGCTGGGCGAGGCTTTTCCGGGCCAGCTGACCGTGATCGAGGGCGATGCGCTCAAGCTGGATCACAATGCGCTGATGGCCAAAGACGGCAGACCTGAGCCGTTCCACGTGCTCTCGAACCTGCCTTACAATGTCGGCACCGCGCTGTTCGTGCGCTGGCTGGGCGGGGAAAGCTGGCCGCCGCTGTGGCAGTCGCTCACCCTGATGTTCCAGCGCGAGGTTGCCGACCGGATCGTGGCGAGCGCGGGGGATGACGCCTATGGCCGCCTCGCCGTTCTCGCGCAGTGGCGGGCCGAGGCGAAGCTCGCGATGAAAGTCCACCGCAGCGCCTTCACCCCGCCGCCCAAGGTGATGAGCGCGATCGTCCACGTGACCCCCGCCCCCATGCCGGAAGGCGTATCGGCCCGCACCCTCGAGCGCCTCACCGAAGCCGCCTTCGGCCAGCGCCGCAAGATGCTGCGCCAGAGTTTGAAGGGTGTGCCGGGCGCGCTGGAGGCGCTCGCAAGCCTCGGCATCGACGAGACGCGGCGGGCGGAAACGGTGAGCGTCGAAGAATTCGTCAGCGTGGCGCGGGCGCTCGGCTAGCCCGCCTTCTTGCGCAAGCGCCACGCGTGCAGCAGCGGTTCGGTGTAGCCGCTCGGCTGCTCGACCCCCTTGAAGATCAGGTCCTTCGCCGCGCTGAAGGCCGCGCCGTTCTCGTTGCCTGTCAGCGGCACATACAGCGGATCGCCCGCGTTCTGCGCGTCGACCTTCGCCGCCATGCGGGTGAGCGAGTCCATCACCTGCGCTTCGGTGATCACCCCGTGCAGCAGCCAGTTGGCGATGTGCTGCGAGGAGATGCGCAGCGTCGCGCGGTCTTCCATCAGGCCCACATCGTTGATGTCGGGCACCTTGGAGCAGCCCACGCCCTGATCCACCCAGCGCACCACATAGCCGAGCAGGCCCTGACAATTATTGTCGAGCTCCTCGGCGATTTCAGCTTCCGACCAGTTCGTGCCGTCTGCCAGCGGGATCGCCAGCAGCGCGTCGAGACCCATCGGTTCAGGGAGCGCCTTCTGCACCGCGAAGACGTTGATCTGGTGGTAATGCAGCGCGTGGAGCGTCGCCGCGGTGGGCGACGGCACCCACGCGGTGTTCGCGCCGGCCTTCAAGTGGCCGATCTTCTCGACCATCATCTGCCCCATCAGATCAGGCGCGGCCCACATGCCCTTGCCGATCTGCGCCTTGCCCGAGAGGCCATGCTTGAGCCCGATGGCGACATTGCGCGCCTCGTAGGACTTCAGCCAGTCGCTCCCCTTCATCGCGCCCTTGCGGAGCATCGGCCCTGCCCGCATCGAGGTGTGGATTTCATCGCCCGTGCGATCGAGGAAGCCGGTGTTGATGAACACGATCCGGTCACGCACGGCATGGATGCAGGCGGCAAGGTTGGCGCTGGTGCGGCGTTCCTCGTCCATCACGCCGACCTTGATCGTGTGGCGCGGGAGGCCAAGCAGGTCTTCCACCGCGTCGAACAGGTCATTGGTGAACTTGCATTCTTCGGGCCCGTGCATCTTGGGCTTCACGATGTAGATCGAACCGCAAGCCGAGTTGCCGAAGCGCCCGTGGCCCTCGACATCGAGCGTGGAGATCGCCGAGGTGAAGACCGCGTCCATGATGCCTTCGGGGATTTCCGAGCCATCCGCGAGACGGATCGCGGGGTTGGTCATCAGGTGGCCGACATTGCGCACGAACATCAGGCTGCGGCCCTTGAGGGTGCGGGCGGTGCCGTCGGGGGCGGTATAGGTCTTGTCGCTCGCCAGCGTGCGGGTGAGGGTCTTGCCGCCCTTCTCGAAACTCTCCGACAGATCACCGCGGATGATGCCGAGCCAGTTGGTATAGGCCAGGAGCTTGTCCCCGGCATCGACCGCCGCGACCGAATCCTCGCAATCGGCGATGGTGGTGAGCGCGGCTTCGACCATGATG
This sequence comes from Erythrobacter sp. RANMB8, assembly GCF_056848235.1. Lineage (NCBI taxonomy): Bacteria > Pseudomonadati > Pseudomonadota > Alphaproteobacteria > Sphingomonadales > Erythrobacteraceae > Erythrobacter > Erythrobacter sp. RANMB8. The sequence goes on along the minus strand of NZ_JBREHG010000004.1, from coordinate 97,908 downwards.
TCGGCAATGCCCGCAAGGTCGGTCGCGCCCACCGGCGTGCTCGCATCGAATACGACTTCGACATGCAGGCCGTTGTTTTTGAGGAGAATACCCTTGTCGGTGGTGCCGACAGCTTGCGCCGGTTCGGCCAGCGTGATGGCTTCACGACCCGCCAGATCGGCCCAGCTTGCGCCGCCCGCCAGCGGGAAGGTGGCATCGAGAAACTGCCGCCCGCGCGCAATCACCGCCGCGCCGCGCTCAGCGTCATAGCCGCCGGCCTTGGCGGGCGGCGCATCGAGCGCATCGGTGCCGTAGAAGGCATCATAGAGGCTCCCCCAGCGCGCGTTCGCCGCATTCAGCAGGAAGCGCGCGTTGAGGATCGGCACCACCAGCTGCGGGCCGGCCATGGTGGCGATTTCGGGATCGACGTTCTGCGTGCCGATCAGGAAGTCGCCCGGTTCGGGGACGAGGTAGCCGATGTCGGTCAGGAACGCCTTGTAGCCGTTCGCATCGTGCGGCTTGCCGGCGCGTTCGCTATGCCATGCGTCGATCTGCGACTGAAGGCTCTCGCGCTTTTCCAGCAGAGCGCGGTTACGCGGTGCGAATGCGGCCAGCAGCGCGGCGAAGCCTTCCCAGAATGCCGCCGAATCACGCCCCAGCGGTGCCAGAACCTCGTTTTCGAGAAAGCTCGCGAGGCCAGCGTCAATCGCGATACCGGCGCGGGTGGTCATGTCAGTCATCAGTGTCCTCATGGGTTGTCAGGGCCCGGGGAGGAGAGGACGGGTCGCCTATGGCGCAGGGGACGATGGATTGCAACGGGTTGGACTGGCGCGCTCGCGCGGCTAGAGGTGGCGGTATGAAAGCGCCTGTCACCCCTGCCGATTTCGATGCCGCCGCCATTCTGGCGCAGGTTCAGGCGTGGAGCGCGATCAACACCGGCACCGCCAATCTGGCCGGGCTGGCCGAGCAGGCGGGCGCGCTGGCAGAGGCATTCGGCGCGCTGCCCGGCACGGTCGAACTGGTCGATCCCGCGCCGGTCACCGCGATTGCCGCCGATGGCAGCGCCTTCGACAAGCCGCACGGCCAGCATCTGGTGGTGCGCGTGCGCCCGCAGGCCAACCGGCGCATCCTGCTGACCGGGCACATGGACACGGTGTTCCCGGCCGATCACGCCTTCCAGCGCCAGACCTGGCTCGACGGCGAGACGCTGAACGGGCCGGGCGTGGCCGACATGAAAGGCGGGATCGCAGTGATGCTCCACGCCTTGCTAGCCTTCGAGGCGAGCGGCCATGCGGCGGCGCTGGGTTATGATGTGCTGATCAATTCGGACGAGGAGACCGGCTCGCTCGCCAGCAATGCGCTGATCGCGCAGCTTGCGGCGGACAAGCTTGCCGCGCTGACCTATGAACCCGCAGCCCTGCCCGATGGCACGCTGGCGCATGAACGCGGGGGCACGGGCAATTATTCGATCACCTTCACCGGCAGGAGCGCCCATGCCGGCCGCAATCCGCACGAAGGGCGCAACGCGATTGTCGCCGCGGCCGATCTGATCCTGCGACTCAAGGCGCTGGAGAGCGCTGATCTGACCATTAACCCGGCCAAGCTGGAAGGCGGCGCGGCCAACAACGTCGTGCCGGACCACGCCGTGCTGCGCTTCAACATCCGCCCCAAATCGACCGCCGCGATGGAGGGGTTTGACAGCAACCTCAACGCTTTGCTGCGCAGCATTGAGGCCGCGCACGAAGTCGCCACCCATCGCCACGGCGGCGTCACCCGCCCGCCCAAACAGGTCGATGCGCAGGCCCAGAAACTGTTCGATCTGGTACGCCAATGCGGCGCCGAGCTGGGGCAGGACATCCGCTGGCAATCCACCGGCGGCGTGTGCGACGGCAACAACATCGCCGCCTGCGGTGTCCCCGTGGTCGATACCATGGGCGTGCGCGGCGGCGCGATCCATTCGCCGCAGGAATATCTCATCGTCCCCAGCCTCACCGAACGCGCAGCGCTTTCCGCCCGCGTCATCGAGCGTCTTGCTCAGGGAGCCATCCAGTGACCTTCCGCCTTCGCGCCGCCCGCCCCGCCGATCTTGAGGCGCTTTACGAAATGGCCAAGCTGACCGGCGGGGGCTTCACCAACCTGCCGCCCGATCGCGCTGCGCTGAAAGCCAAGCTGGAACGCGCCGAGGCCGCCTTTGCGCGGGACGACGATACCCTGGCCGACGAGCAATTCGTCCTGGTGCTCGAAAACGCCCGCACAGGCGCGGTGCGCGGCACCTGCCAGCTGATGACCAAGGTCGGCCAGCGCTGGCCGTTCTATTCCTACCGCCTCAACACCCTGACCCAGTATTCGCAGGAACTGGACCGCACGGTGCGCGCCGAACTGCTCAGCCTGGTCACCGATCTGGAAGGATCGAGCGAGGTCGGCGGGCTGTTCCTCCACCCCAATGAACGCGCCGGCGGGCTCGGCCTGTTGCTCGCCCGGTCGCGTTACATGTTCGTGGCGATGCACCGCCCCCGCTTTGCCGACCGCATTCTGGCAGAGCTGCGCGGGATCATCGACGAGCGCGGCGGATCCCCCTTCTGGGACGGGGTTGCGGGCCGCTTTTTCGGGATGAGCTTTCAGGATGCGGACTATTTCAACGCGATCAACGGCAACCAGTTCATCGCCGACCTGATGCCCAAGCATCCGGTCTATATCGCCATGCTGGATGATGACGCCCGCAGTGTGATCGGTGTCCCCCACCCCACGGGCCGCGCCGCGATGCGGATGCTGGAGCACGAAGGCTTCCGCCACGATGGCTATGTCGACATCTTCGACGGCGGCCCGACCATGACCGCGCACACCGATCTGGTCACCAGCGTGAAGAACGCCGTGGCGGCGAAGGTCACCGCCGTGTCAGCACCCGAGGGCGAAAAGGCGATCCTTGCCACCGGCCGCCTCGGCACCTTCCGGGCGTGCTTCGGGGCGCGGGTGCTGGACGGAGACGGCGGCATCGCGATCGACAGCGCCAGCGCCGATCTGCTCGACGTGCGCGAGGGCGACAGCGTGTGGAGCGTGGGGCGGTAAAGCCACCCCCAACCCGTTCGTGTCGAGCGAAGTCGAGACACGGCCAGCCACGGGGTTCTCGACTTCGCTCGAACCGAACGGAAGTGACCATGCTCACCGAAATCAATTTCGACGGGATCGTTGGCCCCAGCCACAATTACGCCGGCCTCAGCCTCGGCAATATCGCCAGCGCGAGCCATGCGGGCGATCCGTCCTACCCGCGCGCGGCGGCGTTGCAGGGGCTCGCCAAGATGCGCGGCAATTTGGCGCGATTGGGCGTGCAGGGCTTCCTTTTGCCCCTGCCCCGCCCCAACACCGCGCTGCAAGCCGCGCTCGCGCTCGACGGGAGCGAGCCGCCGCAATTGCGCGCCGCGCCGTGGTCGGCCAGCTCGATGTGGACCGCCAATGCCGCCACCGTTTCCCCTGCGCCCGATACCGCCGACGGGCGCTGCCATCTGACGCCCGCCAACCTCGTCACCATGCTCCACCGCGCGCAGGAATGGCCCGATACCAAGCGGCAACTGGAAATCGCGTTCGGTGACGCCAACCACTTCGCGATCCACGATGCCGTGCCGCCGACCTTCGGCGATGAAGGCGCGGCCAACCACATGCGCCTGTGCGAAAGCCACGAGGCGCCCGGTGTCGAGGTGTTCGTTTATGGCAAGACCGGCGGCCGCTTCCCCGCACGCCAGCACGAACAGGCCAGCCGCCTCGTCGCGAGGGCCCACGGGCTTGATCCGGCCCGCACCGTGTTCATCGAACAGAACCCCGAAGCGATTGCCGCAGGTGCGTTTCACAATGATGTGGTGGCCGTCGCCAACGGGCGCGTGCTGTTCACCCATGCCGAGGCCTTTGCCGACAGCCAAGGGGCCTACGACGCGATCCGCGCCGCCTTCCCCGCGCTGGAGGTGGTCGAGGTGCCGTCTTCCGCGGTGTCGCTGGCCGAGGCGATCCGCACCTATCTGTTCAACGCGCAGCTCCTCACCTTGCCTTCGGGCGAAATGGCGCTGATCGTGCCGACCGAATGCCGCGAAAGCCCGGCGGTGTGGGGCTGGGCGCAGGCGATGCTCGCCGGGAACGGCCCGATCCGGCAGGTAATCCCGGTCGATGTGAAGCAATCCATGGCGAACGGCGGCGGGCCGGCCTGCCTGCGCCTCAGGGTGGTGTGCGATCCGGCCACGGTCGATCCGCGCTTCCTTCTGGATGAAGCCAAAGCCGACCTGATCGAACGCATCATTGCCACGCACTGGCCGGAGCAGATCGACCCGTCCGATATCGGGACAATGACGCTGGCCGAGAGCGTTATCGCCGCAAGACTGGCCTTGCTGGAGGCGCTCGATCTGGGACGACTTGGTTAACGCGTTTGCAGGAAATCCCGAATCAGGCCTAGTGTTACACCTGTAACAAGGCGGCTGCGGTCGCCGAAAGTCGCAAGGGTTCGGGAGACGCCATGCTGGGCAAGCTCAAACGGCTGTTCATCATCAAGACGCGGTTCGAGGCGTTCCTGATCATCTATGCGCTGGCGCTGGGAGCGACAGCGCGGGGCAGCGCCTATCTCGTGCAATATCCGGGCTTTGGCGGCCAGCTGCTGTATCTTGCCACCACCGGCGCGGTGTTCCTTGGCGGGGCGAAAATCCTCGACGCGATCCGTCTGGAGAAGGAAGTGGCCGAATTGCGGGCGCAGCGGGATGAGACGGTGGGGCAAGACAGCGAGTGATCGCATCGCCGGAGCAGCCCCGCTCCCGCCTGTGGCGCCATGCAGGTTTCGGGTTTTCTCTGCTTATCGGGCTGGGTCTTGCAGCCTTGGTCTATCTGTTCCTCGCGATCAGCGAATGCCTGCCGCGTAACGGCAGCCCCGAAATGCTGGCCTGCGACGCGATCAAGCGGCGGGAGGCATGGCTCTATCCTGCGCTTCTGGCAGTTTCGGTGACGGGTGCAATCACGCTCCACATCAGAGGCGCGGCTCGATCATGGCTGATGGCGATGGCTTCGGGGCTGATGGCTGCGGTCGCGCTGACAGTGATCAATGCACTGACCGGATAGCTTGCCCGAAAATGTCGGCAAGGGTGGGGGATTCTGTTGCTACGCTCCCCCGGGCGCCCGGTTTCCGATTCTGTTACCCGGTTCGGTCCGAACCGTGCTCTGGGCTTTGTAAATTCAGGCCGTTAGGCCGTCACATTACGCAGCGAGAGCAAGTGCTTCGTTGTCGTTGGCACTTATGGGTTTTGAGCCTTATACGGGTTACTCAGCCCGGACGAAAACTACGCTTTTCAACACACGTCGATCCTGGTTCGGCCCCGTCAGGAGTTGCGCCGAAACGCCGCTTCTGGTGGAGCCGCCGGGTACTGCCCCCGGGTCCGTTGCATCTATTGCACGCAGCAATTTATCGTCATAGCCGGTCGAAACCGGCACCGACCCATATAGCGCGGCAAAGCTGAATGTGAAGTGGATGAGCCTTTGTTTGTGCGCGCCCCTTCGGGCCGTTTGGCGCGGACCTTTGGCCCGAACTTTACTTCTTCAGCGCATCGCGGATTTCGGTCAGCAGTTCGACCTCGGTCGGGCCGGCAGGTGCGGCTTCTTCAGGCTTGGAGAACTGCGCGGACACCTTGTTCACGTAACGCACCATCAGGAAGATGATGAAGGCGAGGATCAGGAAATTGATCACCACCGAAACAAAGGCGCCCAGCCCCAGCACATTGGCCCCCGCCTCGCGCGCGGCCGCGAGCGGCGTGCCCGGCGCGACATCGCCCGAGAGCACGAGATAGCGGTCCGAAAAGTCGATATTGCCGAAGATTGCCCCCACAACCGGCATGATGATTTCATCCGTCAGCGACTTGACGATCGCCCCGAACGCCGCCCCGATGATCACACCCACGGCGAGGTCCATGACATTGCCCTTGGCGATGAAAGCCTTGAATTCCGACAGCATAATGATCCCTCCTGCTTGCTGTTAACCATGTTCTGGCACTCCCGCAGCGGTCTGCCAAGCGGCATTTCCTGCCCGCGGTGCGCTTGAACGGCGAAAGGGGTGTGCTATATCCGCAATACAGAATGCCAGCCGGGCCGACCCCGCGCTTTCAGGAGGGACCCACAGATGAAGTTCACCACCATGCTGCGCGGCGCCTTTGCCGCCGTCGCCGCGCTCAGCCTTGCCGCCTGCGGGATCAACACCGTGCCGGCCAAGGAAGAAGCCGCCAAGGCGCAATGGGGCAATGTCGAAAGCGCGTTGCAGAACCGTTCGGACAAGATCCCCAACCTCGTCGCCGTGGTGCAGGCCGCTGCCATTTCGGAAAAGGACATCCTGCAAGGCGTGATCGACGCCCGCGCCCGCGCGACATCGATCAACATCACCACCGATGACCTGTCGAACCCCGAGGAATTCAAGAAATTCAACGATGCGCAAAACCAGTTGACCCAGGCACTGGGCCAGCTGCGCACCGTGGTGGAAAACTACCCCCAGCTCGCCAGCCAGCCGCGCTTCGGCGATCTGATGGTCGCGATCGACGAGGCGAACAACCAGATCAACACCGAACGGGTGCGCTACAACGATCTGGCACGGGATTATAACACCGAAATCCGCACCTTCCCCTCCAGCATCGGCGCGAACGTGGTGCACGGCGCCCAGCCGCTCCAGTATTTCCAGGCGGACGAAGCGGCCAAGGCCAATCCCAAGGTCGATATGAGCGCGATCACCGGCGGGGCCACCAACTGAGGTGAACCGCCCCCTTGCCTTCCTGCGCCATGCCCTGCTGCTGATCGCCTGCCTTGCGGGGCTGGGAGCAACGGCGCAGGCGCAGGATTATCCCCCCCGCCCCGATGGCCCGGTCTATGACGGGGCCGACATCCTCTCGCCCGAGACCGAGGCACAGCTCGACACGCAGCTGCGCGCCTATAACGCCGAGACCGGCCGGGCGATCATCGTCGCCACTGTGCCGAGCCTCGGCGGGGCCAGCATCGAAACCTATGCCACCGCGCTGTTTTCCGACTGGGGCATCGGCGGGGAAAAGCGCGACATGGGGCTGCTGCTGCTGGTCGCGCGCGATGACCGCAAATTGCGGATCGAGGTCGGCTATGGCCTGCACGGATATTTCGGCGGGATCATGGCAGGGCGCGTGATCAATGATGTGATCACGCCGCGCTTCAAGGAGGGCAATTTCGATGCGGGTGTAACCGACGGGGTTGCGGCGATCCTCGCCCACCTCGCCAAGGCGCCCGAGGATGCCATCGCCATCGAGGAAGCGGCGCAGGCCGCCGAGGCGCAGAAGAGCCGCAGCGACGGCGGCTTTCCCTTCGGCGTGCTGATCTGGCTCGCCTTCATGTTCTTCTTCTTCGTCCTGCCCCTGATGAGCGGACGCAACCGGCGGCGCAAATACCGCGCCAGCGGCACCGGCCCGTGGGGCGATCGCGGTCGCGACATGGGCGATACCGCCCGCGACATCATCCTGTGGGAAGTGGGCAGCGCGATTTTGCGCGGCGCGCTCTCCGGGCGCAGCGACGATGATGGCTGGGGCGGAGGCGGCGGCTTTGGCGGCGGCGGTGGTTTCGGCGGCGGCGGTGGTTTCGGCGGCTTTGGCGGCGGCAGTTCCGGTGGCGGCGGCGCCTCGGGGGGATGGTAGAAATGGCCTGGCTCGACGATGCCGGACGCCAGCTGGTGAGCGAGGCGGTAACCGCGGCCGAGGCGCAGACCTCGGGCGAGATCGTGACCGTGCTGGCTGACCGCTCCGACGGTTACACCGACGTGGCCCTGCTGTGGGCGGCAGGCGCGGCCTTTACCGCGATGAGCGTGTTTGCAGCGATGCCCCAGCCCTTTCTCGACACTTGGGACTGGGTCACGGGCAGCTGGGGCCATCAATGGACCAGCGGGGAGCTGGCCAGCATGGTGATCGCGCTGGGCCTGCTGAAATTCCTCGCCGTGATGCTGGTGCAGCAGTGGGAGCCGCTGAAATTCGCGCTGATCCCTGCCCCCACCAAGACCATCCGCGTGCACGATCAGGCGGTGCGCCAGTTCAAGGTCGGCGCGCGAGGCCGCACCACCGGGCACACCGGCGTGCTGATCTACCTGTCAATGCGCGAACACCGCGCCGAAATCGTCGCCGACGAAAGCATCGCGGCGATTGTCCCTGCCGAAGTCTGGGGCGAGGCGATGGGCGACATGCTCGTCCACATCCGCAAGGGAGCCATTGCCGAAGGGCTGGCGGCAGGCATCCGCGATGTCGGCTTCGTGCTCGCGCAGCACTTCCCGCGGGGGGAAGATGATGCAAACGAACTGCCGGACCGGCTGATCGAGGTTTAGCTCTTGACCCGTTGCCCCTGAGCCTGTCGAAGGGCGAGCCCAGCTTTCGCCACGGAGCCGATCCTTGATCAAAGACCGCGACGCCGACCTGCCCGAACAGATCATGTGGGAAGGCCGCTTCATCACCGCCAAACAGCGCGGACGCTGGGAGTATGTCGGGCGTGCGCGCGGGATCAGGGCGGCGGCGATCATCGCGCTGGACCATGATGCCGACGGCACGGCCCACGTGATCCTCGTCAGCCAGTATCGCGTGCCGCTGGGCCGCTTCAGCCTCGAAATTCCCGCGGGCCTCGTGGGTGACGATGCCGGAGCCGAGGGCGAGGACGCCACCGCCGCCGCGATGCGCGAGCTGGAGGAGGAAACCGGCTACCGCGCGCGGCAGATGCGGGTGCTGGGCGAATTCTATTCCTCGCCCGGCATGGTCTCCGAATGCTTCACGCTGCTCAAGGCGACGGGCCTCGAGCGGGTCAGCGAGGGCGGCGGGACCGAGGGCGAGAACATCACCGTCCACCGCGTGGCCCTGCGCGATCTTTCGCGCTTCGTGGCCGAATGGCGGCGCGCCGGCCACGCGGTCGATGTGCGCATCGCCATGCTTTTGACACCGGAATACCTGGGAGAGGATTGACTTATGGCAGGCAGAGTTGCGGGCAAGATGGCCCTTGTCACCGGCGGCGCGCAGGGGCTCGGGCGGGCGCATTGCATCCGGCTGGCGCAGGAAGGTGCGCGGGTGCTGGCGACCGACATCAATGGTGCGGGCGCCGAAGAAACCGCCGCGATCATCAACGCAGAAATGGGCGAAGGCACCGCCTTCGGCATGGCGCATGATGTGACCGACCCCGCGCAGTGGGAAGCCGCCATTGATGCCGCCCGCGAAAAGCTCGGCGGTCTGAACGTGCTGGTCAACAATGCCGGGATCGGCGTTCCGGGGAACATCGAAGCCTGCACTTTCGAAGACTGGCAGCGCTGCTTCGACATCAACGTCAATTCGATTTTCCACGGCTGCCAGAAGGCGCTGCCGCTGATGCGCGAACACGCGCCGGGGTCGATCATCAACATCTCCTCGATCGCGGGACTGATCGCGAGCGACACCATGCCCGCCTACAACGCCAGCAAGGCGGCAGTGTGGATGCTGTCGAAGTCGATTGCGCTGCACTGCGCCAAGAAGAGCATGAATATCCGCTGCAATTCCGTGCACCCGACCTTTGTGGATACCCCGATCCTTGATGGCACGGCGCGCTCGGCGCAGCTCGACAAGGATGTGCTGCTGGAAAAGCTGGCGCGGCAGATCCCGCTCAAATTCGTGGGCGAACCCAACGATATCGCCAATGCGGTGGTCTATCTGGCGAGCGATGAAAGCCGGTTCATGACGGGCGCCGAGCTCAAGCTGGATGGCGGCATTTCCGCGATGTAGTGTCTTTGCTCTCGCGGCAAATCGCTGCGCGATTGCCTGCCGAGGGGGCGGCCTTGCGGCCGGCGGGCGGTCGCCCTTGCGGACACTTCAAGTCCGTCTGGTGGCGCACCGCCCGTTGGGTCGGGGTCAATCCGCGATCAGGGCGATCGCGAGGTAGATCAGGATAAAGCTGCCGAAGCCGAACAGCGTGCCGGCGACAAAGCCGATCCGCACCAGCATCGCATCGATCCCGAAGTAATCGGCAATCCCGGCACACACGCCAAAGACCTTGGCGTTGGTCTTGTCGAGGCGGAAGCCGGCGCGGGGCGGCTTGCCACCGGAATTGCGGGTCACGTCGTTCATGTCAGTCAAACTCCGTATGGGTGGTTGGTGATCAGGCGATCATGCCGGGGCTGGCAGGGATGATGGCGTAGGCGAAGCTGGCAACGGTCAGGATGACAGCAAAGGCAGCCGAGGCAAAACGGGCGGTGTGGTCTTGGCCGAACATGGTCTTGGTCCTTCTGTTGGGTTGGCGGGCCGGATCAGGCCACAAGGGTCGGGCTGGCGGGGATGATCGCGTAGGCGAAGAAAGCTGCCGAAAGCACGACCGAGAAAGCGGCGGCGAACAGGCGGTTCGAAGTTTCGATGGCGAACATTGGTGTGTCTCCTTTGGTGTTTTTCACTGTGTTCCGGGACCATCCCGGGGATGCCGGATACTTTGCATGGGGCGTGCCAAACTCGAAAAATGGCGGATTTCCGCCGTTTCGAAGCTGTCGCCGCGCAAACAGCCCATTCAGCGAAGCGAAAGGTTGGTAAAATTTCCCAAGGGTTGGCATCGGCGAATTCCGATGCGGCGCTCTGGCCAAATCCCGCGCCTCTCGCTACCCGCGGCAATGCCATGGGCCTCAGCCGGATCACCCTCGAAAACTTCCGCAACCATGCGGCAACGACGCTGGCCGAAACCGCGCATTTCAACCTGCTGGTGGGCGAAAACGGGGCGGGAAAGACCAATCTGCTGGAGGCGCTCTCGCTGCTTGGCCCCGGTCGCGGGCTGCGGCGTGCCAACCTCGGCGATCTGGCGCGCAAGGCGGCGCCCGGCGATGCTCCCCTGCCCTTTGCCATCGGCGCGAGCCTGACCGAGGCAGGGACGGTCTCCGCACGGCTCGGCACCTATACCGAGGCAGGGCAGCCCGGCCGCAGGCTGGTGCGCGTGAATGGCGCGGCGGCGAGCGCGGCGAGCCTTGCCGAATGGATGGCGCTGTCCTGGCTGACCCCGGCGATGGACGGGCTGTTCACCGACAGCGCTGGGGCACGGCGGCGGTTCATGGACCGCATGGCGCTGGCCATCGCGCCCGATCATGCGCGGCGGGTCAATGCGCTTGAGACAGCCTTGCGCGAACGCGGAAGGTTGCTGGAACAGGGCGGTGATCCGCGCTGGCTTGATGCGATCGAGGCGCAGGCGGCCGATCACGGCGCCAGCGTCGCCCGCACCCGCGCCGCGCTGGTGGCACGATTGGTGGACGAGCTGTCCGCCCTGCCGCCCGAACCCTTTGCAAGGCCAGCCCTCGCCTACCGCCCCGGCGGCCCGGTGGACGAGACTGCCCTGCGCGCCGAACTCGCCAAATCCCGTCCGCGAGACCGGGCGGCGGGCCGCGCTCTCGCAGGCCCGCAGCGCGACGAGCTCGAAGTCGCCATGGCCAGCACCCGCCAGCCTGCCGCGTCATGTTCCACCGGTGAACAGAAGGCGATGCTGATCGCGATAACGCTGGCCCACGGCATCCTTGCCTCGGCAGGACGGCCGAGCGTGCTGCTGCTGGACGAGGTCGCCGCGCACCTCGATCCGGTGCGCCGCACCGAATTGTTCCGCCGCCTGCGCGAAGGCACGGCGCAGGTGTGGATGACCGGCACCGAGCTTGCCCCCTTCGATGCCATCCGCGGCGAGGCGGCGATCTGGCGGGTCAGCGGCGGGAATGTGGAGCGGCTGTAAAGCAATCCGTTCGTGTCGAGCGCAGTCGAGACACTTTCGCTTGGCCTCTCGACTACGCTCGAGGCGAACGGGGTTTATTCCGGCGGCGGCAGCGCGCCCTCGACCTCGCCCAGCGTCGATGCCACCAGCCGCTCGATCCCTTCGGCGGTGGGGTGGATCTTGTCGGCCTGGAACAGCTCAGGCTCGCGGTAGATATCCTCCAGCCAGAACGGGATCAGGGCCGCGCCATACTCTTTCGCCAGCGCGGCATAGAGCGCATCGAACTGCGCCTGATATTCCGGCCCGTAATTGGGGGGCGCGCGCATCCCCATCAGCAGCACCGGAATATCGCGCGCCTTGAGTTCGGCCAGCATTGTGCCGAGGTTCGCCTTCGTCTCTTCCGGCGAAAGGCCGCGCAGCAGATCATTGCCACCCAACTCGAGGATAAACAGATCGGGCTTTCGCGCCTGTGCATCCAGCGTGAAGGCCAACCGCTGAAGCCCCGCCGCGGTGGTATCGCCCGACACCCCGGCATTGGCGACCAGCGCGTTCACCCCCTTGGCCCGCAAGGCCGCCTCCAGCCGCGCCGGATAGCTTTGTGCAGGATCGAGGCCGTAACCGGCAAACAGGCTGTCTCCGAAGGCGAGGATGCGGCGCTCCGGCCCCATCACCGGGATCGCCCGTAGCGCGGCGGCACCATCGGCGGCCACTTCGCTTGCAGGGACGGCCTCATTCGCCTCCCCGCCGCACGCCGCAAGAGCGAGCGCAAGCGCCCCGGCAACGCCAATTTTCGACCAACCGCGCTTGTGCATCCGCGAGCCTTCCCTAGCTGTAGCTTGTTGACCTCTCTCACCTATGCCATCGGAACCACGTGACAAGCCCCTCTCTCGCAATCAGCGCCCGCAACCTTGCCCTCACCCTCGGCAGCAATGCCGCGCCGGTCACGATCCTGCGCGGGATCGATCTCGACATTGCGCGGGGCGAGGTGGTTGCGCTGCTTGGCCCTTCGGGTTCGGGCAAAAGCTCGCTGATGGCGGTGCTTTCGGGGCTTGAGCGTGCCAGCGGCGGGAGCCTCAGCGTGGCGGGCGCGGATTTCGCGGCGCTGGATGAAGATGGCCTTGCGGCTGCCCGCCGGGGCCGGATCGGGATCGTGTTGCAGGCCTTCCACCTGCTGCCCACCATGACCGCGGCCGAAAACGTCGCCACCCCGATGGAACTCGCCGGAATGCCCGAAGCCGCCCCGCGCGCACTGGCCGAGCTTGAAGCGGTCGGTCTCGGCCATCGCACCGGCCATTACCCCACCCAGCTTTCGGGCGGCGAGCAGCAGCGCGTCGCCATCGCCCGCGCCACCGCGCCGCGCCCCGATCTGATCTTTGCCGACGAACCCACCGGCAACCTCGATGCGGCCACCGGTGAGGAGATCATCAAGCTGCTGTTCGCCCGCCGCGCCGAAACCGGCGCGACCCTGCTGATCATCACCCATGATGCCGCGCTGGCCGCCCGCTGCGAGCGGGTGCTGACCATGGCCGACGGGGTGATCGTGTCCGACACGGCCAACCCGCAATGAGCCTGCCCTTGTCTGCCGCATGGGCGATTGCCCGGCGCGATCTCAATGCCCGCTTCAAGGGTCTGCGCCTGCTGCTGGTGTGCATCTTCCTCGGCACGGCGGCACTGGCGGCGATCGGCACGCTGACCGCCGCGATCGAGCAGGAATTGGCATCCAGCGGGCAGGAACTGCTCGGCGGGGATCTGGAGGTCGAGGTGTGGCAACGCGACCTTTCGGATGACCAGCGCAAGGCGCTCGAAGCCTATGGCACCGTCTCCAGCGGGTTCCGGCTGCAAGCCATGGCCAGCACGCCCGATGCTGCTGCGCCGATCGAATTGAAGGCGGTGGACGCGAAATGGCCGATGTTCGGCACGCTGACCCTCGCCGATGGCCGGAAGGTCGGCGCGCCGTCCGGCAATGACGCGTGGATCGCCCAGAGCGCGCTCGAACGGCTTGGCATCAAGGTGGGTGACAGCTTCACCGTCGGCACCGTGACCCTGACCGCGGCAGGCGTGATCGAGGGCGAGCCGGATCGCCTGTCGGAAGGCTTCCAGCTTGGCCCGACGGTGATCGTGGCGCAGGATGTGCCCGCCGCTGCCGGCCTGCTGCAACCGGGCGCGCTCTACCAGAGCAAGCACCGCATCGCCTTTGCCGATCCCTCGCGCGATCCCGAGGCGGTCGAGGAGGCGCTGACCAAGGCCTATCCCAATGACGGGTTCGACATCCGCACCCGCGACCGCGCCTCGCCCGGCGCTGACCGCTTCGTGCGACAGATGAGCGATTTTCTGACGCTGGTCGGCCTTGCCGCGCTGGTGATTGCGGGGATCGGGATTGCGGGCGGGGTGTCCTCCTATCTCGACCAGCGGCGCGGCAGCATCGCGACGCTGAAGGTGCTGGGGGCCACATCGGGCGACATTGTGCGCATCTATGCCCTGCAGATCGGCGTGGCGGCGCTGGCGGGCAGCATCGCCGGGCTGATCGTCGGCGTGCTGATCACCCCGCTGCTCGGCGCGGCGCTGCAAGGGCTGCTGCCGGTCCAAAGCGGGTTCATCATCGCCCCTGCCCCGCTGGCGCTGGCAGCGGCTTACGGTCTGCTGGTCGCCTTTGCCTTTGCCGCTGCACCCTTGCTGCGCGCCCGGACCTTTCCGGCGATGGCGCTGATGCGATCAGGCGTGGTGCCGCTGTCCCGCGACAAGCGGGCGCTGATTGCCACCGGTCTCGGCCTCGCGGCGATCTGTGCGCTGGCGCTGCTGACAACCGCGCAGCCGCGCCTGTCGGGCGGGTTCCTGATCGGCGCAGGCGGCGCTTTGGTGCTGCTGGCGGGGCTTGGCTGGACGATCCAGACCCTCGCCCGCCGCCTGCCGCGCCCGCGCAATCCCTTGCTGCGCAGCGCGCTGGCCAATATCCACCGCCCCGGAGCGCCCACCGGCGCGCTGGTGACGGCGCTCGGCTTCGGCCTTGCCGCCTTCGTGCTGCTCGCCGCCGTGCAGAGCGCGATTGACGGCAATATCCAGAGCCGTGTCCCGCGCGAGGCGCCCGATTACTTCGTGCTCGACGTGCCGCGCGACAAGGAACCGCGCTTCTTCGAACTGATCCAGAGCGAGTTTCCCAAGGCCGGAATCCGCACCGTGCCGACCATGCGCGGCGCTGTGCTGGCCTACGGGCCGAAGGACAAGATGATCCGCGTTGCCGATCTCAAGGAACTGCCCGAGGGCGCATGGGGCCTGCGCGGCGAGCGCGGTCTGACCTATGCCGACACCATCCCGCAGGGCAACCGCGTGGTCGCGGGCGAATGGTGGAGCCCGTTCCACAAGGGCGAACCGCTGGTGTCGGTCGATGCGGAACTGGCCAAGGCGGCGGGGCTGAAGGTCGGCGATTATATCACCGTCGGCATCCTCGGCGTCGAGCGCACGGCACGGATCGCCAATCTGCGCGAGATCGACTGGGAAAGCATGGGGTTCAATTTCCTGCTGGTGTTCAGCCGGAATGCGATTGCCGATGCGCCGCACAACCTTTCGGCCACCATCGACCTGCCCGAAGGCGCCGACAGCGAGGCCCGCGGGCGCCTGCTGCGGGGGCTGGTGAAGGAGATGCCGTCAAGCTCGGTGATCGAGGTGGGCGGCATTCTGGTCGAGGCGCGCAATATCCTCCAGCAGGTGAGCCTGGCGACGCTGGCGGCAGCTGCGGTCACGGTGCTGGCAGGGCTGGCGGTGCTGATGGGCGCGATTGCAGCGGCGCGGGCGGCGCGCACCTATGATACGGTGATGCTGCGGGTGCTGGGCGCAAGCCGGCGGCAGATCCTGCTGCTGCAACTGGCGGAATATGGCCTGCTGGCGGGCGTGCTGGCACTGGTGGCGCTGGCGCTGGGCGGAGGCCTTGCGTGGATCGTGATCACGCAGGTGTTCGAATTCGACTGGCTGCCCGATTGGGGGCAGGTGCTGGGCGTGCTCGGCCTCGGCGTGGCGCTGGTGCTGGGCTTTGCGCTGGCCGGATCGCTGCCGTTGCTGCGGGCCAAACCGGCGCGGGCGCTGCGGGAGCTGTAAGGCTCGCCGCAGGCGCCCGCGGGTCAAGCCTATGCGAAAACGTCTTCGGCGTAGGGGTCCTTGGGATCGGCGCCAAAGCGGTTGCTGCCCGGCGTGCCCGGCAGAACCATGAACACCAGCAGCGCGATGCTGGCGAGGAAGCCGACCAGCGGAATGATCCCCGCCACCGTCAGACCGAGATACCACCAACCCGACATGTCGCGATCGTGGAAACGGCGCACCGTCACCGCAATCGAAGGCAGAAAGGCGACCAGCGCGTAGAGCGCATAGATGCCCAGGCCGACCATCGACAGGATGCCCCCGCCACCTTCGAACATCGCTGCCATCGCCGCTTCCTGCGCCATCGGATCGCCGGCATTGGCAATGCTGGCCCCCATCAAGGTCACGAAAAACGGCCCGGCGAGAACCAGTGCGACCAGCAGATTGAGGAGCTGGAACATCCAGAACTCCTTGCGCCGCGATCGGCCTTCAAAATCGACATACCGTTTGAACGGCAAAATCATCCATTCCATGTGCGTGATCCCCCTCAAGCAATTGCGCTTTCAACGCCTTCACAAGGCACCATAATTGCCGCGCCAAGGCAAATGAAAAAGGCCCCGCGCATTGCTGCGCGAGGCCCTTTTCCCGGTTGCCGGAGCGTCCGCTTAGAAGCGGAAGCGCGCCAGAGCGCCGTAGGTGCGCGGCTGGTTCGGGTAGCCCGAAACCGTGCCGGCCTGCGCAACGCCGTCGAACACCGTGATGATGTACTGGTCGTCAAGCAGGTTGCGCGCCCAGATGCCGAGTTCCAGACCGTTTTCCATCTGGAAGATCATCGAGCCGTTCACGAGGTTCACTTCACGCTGGAAGATCCGCGGATCGCGGCGCGCACCGATCGGTCCGTTGAAGGCCGGCAGACCGTTGTTGATCGCGGTGTTGCTTTCGTGGGAATAATCGAGACGCGTCACCAGCTTGTTGCCGCTGCCGGCGAATTCGTGGGTGTAGGTCGCCGAGGTAGCGAGGCTCCACGAAGGAATGCCGCCCGGACGCTGGCCCGACAGGTCACCCACCGGGCTGGCGGTGAAGCTGTCATACAGCGCATCGAGATGGGTCGCAGCAAAGGTGAACACCAGACCATCGGTCGGGTTGATCGTGGCATCGAGTTCGAAGCCGCGCACCGACTGCTCACCGGCGTTGTTCAGCTGGAAGCCGGTGCCGGTGAACAGGAAGCTCTGGAAGCCCTGAATGGTCTGGTCGAACAGCGCGAGGTTGAAGCCGAAGCCCGGCCACTGCGCCTTGAGGCCCAGTTCATAGACTTCCGCTTCTTCCGGTCCGGCAAAACGCGAACCGGTATTGAGGTTGGCCACGCCCAGCCCGGCATTGGTGATCGGCGAGGCAGGCGCCGCGAACGACGAACGGCCCGGACCCGGAATGTAATCGCCGAACACCGGACGGCTATCGCGCGACAGGTTGATCGAGCTTGCCTTGAAGCCGGTGGCGTAGCTGGCGTAGATGTTGACTTCGTTCGAGATCTGGTACGCGGCGCGCAGCAGATAGGTGAACTGGTCATCCGCAGTCCGGCCCGGCTCGACCGCGTTCGGAATGGTCAAGAACGGCGGCTGGAACTGGAACGGGGTGAGGCCGAGCAGCGGGTTGCAGGTCCCCGCCACGCTCGTCGGAGTGCACGGGTTGGTTGCGACGGCAAGCAAGCCCTGCTGCACCGCGCCGGGCAGAGCCTGGAACTGCGCACGGGTGAAGACATCGGGGATGCCCGGATTCTGCAAGGTCGCACCGGTGATGAAGGCATCCACCAGGTTGGTGTTCGACAGCTCGTCGAACGACTGCTGGGCAAGCGCGAAACGCTTGCTGTCGTCGGTGTAGTTGAACCCGGCGGTGAACACGAGGCCGTCAACCGGCTCGAAATCCACGGTGCCGAACACCGACCATGCCTCGTTCGACATCGAGAACTGTTCGGCGGTCAGCGGGCCGGCCGAGAAGATCGAGCCCTGCGGGAAGCCGAGCGCGGCTTCAACGCCGTTGAACACGTTCGGGTTGCCCGCCAGCAGGCTGAAGAACGGACGCGCATCGGCACCGGACGTCAGGCGGCTATCCTGCGAAATCTTCTCGTCGAAGTAGAAACCGCCGAGCAGGAAGTTGATCGGACCATCGAAATCCGAGGTGACCCGGAATTCCTGGGTGAAGGTCTTGACCTCCTGGTCGCGGGTTTCGGACACCACGTCGGCGCTGGTGAAGTCGACATCCTGATCGAGGAAGTTCTTCAGTTCGCGATAGGCGGTGATCGAGGTGAAGGTCAGCGCACCGGTGCTCCAGTCAGCCTGAACCGAGCCGCCGTAGTTGTCGACGGTGTTGCGCGGCACCTGGCTGAGGAAGGTTTCGTAGCTGAAGAAATCGGTATCCAGCGCACCGCCCACGGCGAAGACTGCGGGCGCGCTGGGGCCGGCCACGAGGGTCGAGACCTGACAGCACACTTCGTCGATCTTGCCGTAATCGGCGATCATGCGGATCTTGAAGTCCGCCGTCGGCTCGATCAGCAACTGACCGCGCGCGGTCCAGCGGTTGCGGTCCGACAGGTCTTCGTCGAGGTTGACGATCGTGGCATAACCATCGCGGCGGTTGTAGCTGCCGTCGAGCGAGAAGGCGACGTTTTCGCTGATCGGGCCGGTCACTTCACCCTTGAGGATGAAGGCGTTGTAATTGCCGTAGCTGGCTTCGACCATGCCGCCGAATTCATACTGCGGCTCCTTGGTGACGACCGAGATCACACCGGCCGAAGCGTTCTTGCCGAACAGGGTCGATTGCGGCCCGTTCAGCACTTCGATGCGGCTGACCATGTTGAGGTCGGACAGGGCGGCAGCCGAGCGCGAACGGAACACGCCGACCGAAGGCTCGATCCCGAAGTTGTTGTCGCCGTTGCCGAAGCCGCGGATGATGAAAGTGGTGGCCGATGCGTTCTGCAGCTGGCTGACGCGCAGCGAGGGCGTGACGGTCTGGAGATCGAGCACGTCGCGGATCTGGGCGTTTTCAAGCGTCTCGCCGCTGGTCACCGACACCGAGATCGGGGTTTCCTGCAGCGTCTGCTCGCGCTTGGACGCGGTGACGATGATGACGTTGCTGCTTTCCGGCGCTTCGGGCTCTTCGTCCTGGGCGAAGGCCACGCCCGGAGTAGCCAGCGCGAAAGCGGCCGCCCCTGCCAGCAGGGTGAATCGGTACGTGCCGGCAGTGCCGGTCATGGTCGAACGCATGAAAGCTCCTCTCCTACAATCCCGCGACCCCGGCGCCAGTGCTGGCCCGCATCTTCGGATGCGGTCTCTCCCGTGGTCGAACAGGGCGAGTGATAAGCCAGTGTTGCGCCAGCCACAAGCCGCAGACCCCCGCTTTTCCCGGCGCTGAAGGCGAAATGTTGCGCAAGAGTCACACAGGCAAACCCTTGTTGCGACGCTCTGCACAGCCTCGAAGCTTGCCCCGCAGCCCCGCCCCTGCTAGGCGGCGCGCCGATGTTGCAACGCAGCACATCGCGCACCTGCGGCCCATGCCGTAGCGTCGCGGTCTGTCGCTAATCCGCCACGAACACCACCTAAGGCTCCGCGCTCACGGCGCGCTGCCCCTGCCCCATGTCCCGGACACCACCATGTCCGGCTTTTCACCGGAAGTTTCCCGAATGTCGTCCGCCCTCCGAAATATCGCGATCATCGCCCACGTTGACCACGGCAAGACCACGCTGGTCGACCAGTTGTTCCGCCAGTCGGGCACCTTCCGCGACAACCAGCGGGTGGAAGAACGCGCGATGGATTCGGGTGATCTCGAAAAGGAACGCGGGATCACCATTCTCGCCAAGTGCACCAGCGTCGAATGGGAGCATGACGGCCAGACCACGCGCATCAACATCGTCGATACCCCCGGCCACGCCGACTTCGGCGCCGAGGTGGAGCGCATTCTCAGCATGGTCGATGGCGTGATCCTGCTGGTCGACAGCGCGGAAGGCGCGATGCCGCAGACCAAGTTCGTCACCGGCAAGGCGCTGGCGCTGGGTTTGAAGCCGATCGTCGTCGTCAACAAGATCGACCGCCCCGATGGCCGCCCGCAGGAAGTGCTCGACGAGGTGTTCGACCTGTTCGTCAGCCTCGATGCCAATGACGAACAGCTCGATTTTCCCGTGCTCTACGCTTCGGGACGCGAAGGCTATGCCAGCGAGGATGCCGACGCCCGCAGCGGCACGCTCGCGCCGCTGTTCAACAAGGTGATCGAGCACGTGCCCGCCCCCGGCCTTGATCCGGATGCCAAGTTTGCCTTCCTCGCCACGCTGCTTGACCGCGACAACTTCATGGGCCGCGTGCTGACGGGCCGCGTGCAATCGGGCACGATCCGCGTCAACGATCCGATCCACGCCATCGACATGGACGGCAAGGTGATCGAAACCGGCCGCGCCACCAAGCTGATGAGCTTTGACGGGCTGGAGCGCGTCCCCGTGGACATCGCCCGTGCGGGCGACATCATCGCGCTCGCAGGGCTGGAAAAGGCCACGGTGGCCAACACCATCTGCGATCCCAGCGTAACCGATCCGATCGCCGCCCAGCCGATCGACCCGCCGACCCTGGCGATGCGCTTTTCGGTCAATGACAGCCCGCTGGCCGGGCGCGAGGGCAGCAAGGTGACCAGCCGCATGATCCGCGACCGCCTGCTGCGCGAAGCGGAAACCAACGTCGCGATCCGCGTCACCGAAAGCGAGGACAAGGACAGCTTCGAAGTCGCCGGGCGCGGCGAATTGCAGCTCGGCGTGCTGATCGAAACCATGCGCCGCGAAGGCTTCGAACTCGGCATCAGCCGCCCGCGTGTGCTGTTCCGCGAAGAGAACGGCAAGCGGACCGAGCCTTACGAAACCGTCGTGATCGATGTCGATGACGAGCACTCGGGCACGGTCGTCGAGAAGATGCAGCGCCGCAAGGCCGATCTGGTGGAAATGCGCCCGTCCGGCCTCGGCAAGACCCGCATCACCTTCTCGGCCCCGTCGCGCGGGTTGATCGGTTACCACGGCGAATTCCTGTCCGACACGCGCGGCACCGGGATCATGAACCGATTGTTCGAAAAGTATGATGCTTACAAGGGCCCGATCGAAGGCCGGATCAACGGCGTGCTGATCTCCAACGGCGATGGCGAGGCGGTGGCCTATGCCCTCAACTCGCTGGAAGAGCGCGGCACCCTGTTCATCAGTCCGCAGATGAAGGTCTATGAAGGCATGGTGATCGGCGAGAACGCCAAGCCCGACGATCTCGAAGTCAATCCGCTCAAGGCCAAGCAGCTCACCAACATCCGTTCCAGCGGCAAGGATGACGCGATCCGCCTCACCCCGCCGCGCCGCATGAGCCTCGAACAGGCCATCGCCTATATCGACGATGATGAAATGGTCGAGGTGACGCCGCAGTCGATCCGCCTGCGCAAGGCCCTGCTGTGCCCGCACGAGCGCAAGAAGGCGAAGCGCAAGAAGGACGATTGATCCCAAGCTGACGGGAAAAACTCCCCGCCAGCGGTGGCCAATGGGCGCGAGGGTTGTTACCCCTCGCGGCCATGAATGCTTACACCCTCGCATCGCTTGCCGCCTATTTCGCCCTGATGCTCGCCATCGGGCTTTATGCCTGGCGCAAATCGACCGGTGACAGCGCGGGATACCTGCTGGCCGGGCGCAATCTTCCACCATCGGTAGCGGCGCTTTCGGCGGGCGCGTCGGACATGTCGGGCTGGCTGCTGCTGGGCCTGCCCGGCGCGCTTTATGCCAGCGGGCTGGTGGAGGCGTGGATCGCCATCGGCCTGACGGTGGGCGCGGCGGTCAACTGGATCGTGGTCGCACCGCGCCTGCGCGATCAGACCGAACGCATCGGCAATGCGCTGACGATCCCGCAATTCCTCGCCAACCGCTTTCCCGAAAGCGGCACCGTGCTGCGGGTGACGTCGGCGGTGATCATTGTCGCCTTCTTCACGGTCTATACCGCATCGGGCATGGTCGGCGGGGGCAAGCTGTTCGTGACCGCTTTTGCCGGAATGCTGCCCGATACGGGCCTGTCCGATTACATGCTCGGCATCGTCATCACCGCGGGCATCGTGCTGGTCTACACCATGATCGGCGGCTTTCTGGCGGTAAGCCTCACCGATTTCGTGCAGGGGCTGATCATGATGGTCGCGCTGGTGATCATGCCGCTGGTGATCATGTTCGGCCCCGGCGGCAGCGCGGGCGGCAGCATCGCCGCCGTGCCGCAGGAAGGCTTCCTCAGCCTGACGCAAGGGGCAACGCTGATCGGGGTGATCAGCGCGGTGACATGGGGTCTGGGCTATTTCGGGCAGCCGCACATCATCGTGCGCTTCATGGCGATCGACCGGGTGGAGAATGTCCGTCGCGCCGGGATCATCGGCATGGGCTGGATGGTGATCTCGCTCGCCGGTGCGGTGGTCATGGGGCTGGCGGGCCGCGCCTATGTCGAGCGCAACGGGCTGGTGGTGGACGATCCCGAAACGATCTTCATCGTGCTCGCCAACCTGCTGTTCCACCCCGCCGTGACCGGATTTCTCTACGCCGCGCTGCTGGCGGCGATCATGAGCACGATTTCATCGCAGCTGCTGGTGTCCTCCTCCTCGCTGACCGAGGATTTCTACCGCCTGTTCCTGCGCCGCAATGCGTCCGAGCGCGAGGCGGTGAATATCGGGCGGGTGAGCGTTGCGCTGGTGGCGGCAGCGGGGATGGTGATTGCCGCCGATCCGGAAAGCCAGGTGCTGGGCCTCGTCGCCAATGCATGGGCAGGCTTCGGCGCGGCTTTCGGCCCGCTGATTCTGCTGGCGCTGACATGGCCGGGCATGACCGGTGCAGGCGCAGTGGCCGGCATGGTGACCGGCGCAGGCGTTGTGGCAGGCTGGATCGCGCTGGGCTGGAACAAGGCGCTGCTGGGCGGCCCCGGCCTCTACGAGATCGTCCCCGGCTTTGCCGCGGCGCTGGTCGCGATCATCATCGTCAGCGCCCTCACCCGCCGCCCCGCCAACGCTGCCGCGGCATGAGCACCGGCAGCACAACACCCCGCGTGACCGGCCTTGGCGGGGTGTTCTACGTCGTCAAGGATCCGGCCGCGACCCGCGCATGGTATCGCGAGGTGCTGGGCATCGATGGCGAGTATGGCCCGCAAATGGCCTGGGCTGACGAGCCGCGCACCCATCCCTATTCGCTGATCAGCCACTTCGCCGATCACGACTACATCAATCCCGGCACCGGCGGCTTCATGATCAACCTCAGGGTCGATGACCTCGACGGATTTGTTGCCATGCTTAAGGCCAAGGGCATCGCAATTCTGGGCGAGGCCGACGAGGGTTACGGCAAGTTCGCATGGCTGCTCGATCCCGATGGTGTGAAAATCGAATTGTGGGAACAGGTTGACGACACCCCGGCATGATTTTGCCGCAGGCTGTGCCGGCACAGCGGTCACATTCGGGTAACCTTACGGAGTAACCGTGCAAGGTTTCATTAACCCAAACCTTTCCGGATGGGTTAACTATCGCTGCGGCATAGTCCGTAGCCATGGACAGACTCATCCCCTTGCGCGCCGGTTTTGTGCTGGCGAGTGCTCTGGCTCTGGCGGGCTGCGGCTCGCTGATCCCCGGCGGTAATGGCGGCGCGGCACCCGGTGCGGCAAGCAGCGCCGGCAAATCCTTGCCGGGCCCGATCGCCCGCGCTCCGGCACGTCCGGCGACCAGCGTCAGCTCGGCCCCGCAGAGCTTTGCGCCGCGTCCCGAAGACCGCAGCTGCCTGTCCGATCTCGGTGCGAGCGGCGCGCGGTTCAACCCGCTGCCCGACAGCTATGCCGCGCCGGGGTGCAACAAGCTGGGCACAGTGCAGCTGATGGCGCTGGCGGGCGACCGTGCACCGCTCAGCGTCAGCAATCTCGGGCCGGTGCGCTGCGGCACGGCCAAGGCCTTTGGCGACTGGGCGCGCTTCGGCGTTGATCGCGCCGCGCGCCAGCTGCTCGGCAGTCCGGTCGCGCAGATCGAGACGATGGGCAGCTACAATTGCCGCAATGTCGCAGGCACCGAAGTGCGTTCCGCCCATGCCCGCGCCGATGCGATCGACGTTTCGGGCTTCGTGCTGGCTGACGGACGCCGGATCGTGCTGAAGCGCGACTGGCAGGGCGGCGATGCTGCGACACGGGAGTTTTTGCGGGTGGTGCAGAAAAGCGCGTGCAAGCGTTTCGGCACCGTGCTCGGCCCGGAATACAACGCCGCGCACGAAGATCACTTCCACCTCGAAGACGGCGGCAGCGGCGGCAAGTTCTGCCGCTGAACATGCGGAGGCCCCGGCGCAGTCACAAGGACGCGCCAGGGCCGCCAGGGGGTTGGACCATTATCGCGGTGAGGGCCAGAGCCTCGCGGGTTACGCGGACATCCGCGGTTCCAGCTTGGCTTCCAGCTTCAGCCGCACCGCTTCGGCCGCATGGCGCGCACCCAGTTTGGTCATCATGTTGGCGCGGTGGATCTCCACCGTGCGCGGGCTGATGTCGAGCTCGCGGGCGATGGCCTTGTTGCTGCTGCCTTCGGCCAGCCAGTCGAGCACCTCGCGTTCACGCACCGACAGGGTCGAGATGCGGTCACGCGCTTCGATCATGCGGCGGCGGGCGGCGCCGAACTGTTCGGCCTCTTTCTCGATCCGCATCAGGCAGCGGGTGAAGCGTTCGGGATCGAGCGGCAGGGCGAGGTAATCGAGCGCCCCTGCCTTGATCGCCTCGACGATGCGATTGGGGCGCGGCTGCACATCGACCGCAATCATCGGCAACCAGATGCCCAGCCGGCCCAGCCGGTCGAGGATCATGTCCACCCCGCCTTCTTCGGGCGTATCGCGGGCGATGATGATCCCTTCGCGCGGCGGGTGCACCGCGAGTTCGGACAGATCGCCGTAAACCTCGCTGTGGTGGCCGAGGGAAAAACCGACCCGCGCCAGTTCGGCGCGCTGGCGGCTGCACGAATCGATGAAGTGGAGAGTGGCTTTGCGTGTCATGCCTAAGTGTCTGGAACACTTGGGTCAGGGTTACACGCAAGAGCGCCGCCAATCCGGAGGATTTACCATATCCGGAAAGCATCAATGCCTTGAAAATACCTAGGTAATTCTCTCCAGATCGGAGTTTGATTTTGCCTTACGGATTCACCCGTTATCGGCAAAACGGTAGGGTGGCAGCGAATGGAACGCCGATTTCAGTGCATTGCCCCATCCCGATGAAATCGTGTCGAAATAGGGATCTTCCGCCGTGACGCGGTGTTCGTGGGTCGGCGCGAAGCTGTCTTTGCCGATCACCAGCAGATCGAGCGGCAGGCCGACCGACAGGTTGGCTTTCAGCGTGGAATCGAAACTGACCATCAGCAGCTTCACCGCATCTTCGAAACTCATGCCGCGATCATAGCCGCGGATCAGGATCGGGCGGCCATACTTGGTCTCGCCGATCTGGAAGAACGGGGTGTCCCAGCTCGCTTCGATGAAATTGCCTTCGGGATAGATCATGAACAGGCGCGGCTGCATCCCCGCGATCTGTCCGGCCACGATCATGGTGGCGGTAAAGCGGCCCTTGCCATCGTCACCGTTGACGCGCTGCGCCTCTTCGATGGTGCTGCGCAGCAGGCGCCCGATTTCGGTCGCGACCTGGAACATGGTCGGCCCTTTGAGCAGCGTGTTGTCGCGTTCGGAAGGGGCCTTCGTGCGTTCTTCCAGCTGGCTGATCACCGCCTGCGTGGTGGCAAGGTTGCCCGCCGTCATCACCGCGATCATGCGTTCGCCCGGCACGCTCCAGTGGAACAGCTTGCGGAAGGTGGAGATATTGTCGACGCCCGAATTGGTGCGGGTGTCGCTCATCAGCACCAGCCCCTTTTCCAGCACCATGCCAACGCAATAGGTCATTGTGAAATTCTCTCTCCGCTGGCCGTCTTTCCCGCGCCCTAGCCCGAAGTCGGGGCGGGTGCAAAGGGCGTAGCGCCAGCCGACGGGTTACTGGGTGGACTGGGTCTGCGACTGGGTCTGCGTCGACGGGGGATGGGCCTCCACCGCGACGCCCACGGTCAGCACCTCGTCCGCAGTGCCGGTGCTGATGCCGGTGACCGGCGCGGCCTCGCGGTAATCGCTGCCCGTCGCCACGCGGACATAGCGCGGATCGGGGCAGATGCCATTCGACACATCGAAACCGACCCAGCCCAGCCCTTCGACATGGGCTTCGGCCCAGGCATGGGTGGCTTCCTGTTCGATGCGGTCGTCCATCATCAGATAGCCGCTGACATAGCGCGCCGGAATCCCGCTCGCCCGCGCCGCGCCGATGAAGATGTGGGCGTGGTCCTGACACACGCCATAACCGTGCCCGACCGCTTCCTCGGCAGTGGTCGCGGCGTGGGTGCGGCCGGTTTCATAGGCGATCCGTTCGCGGATCAAGCCCGAAAGCGCATGGAGGAAATCCAGCGGCGCACCATCCACCACCGCCGGAACCTCGCGCAGCAATCCGCGCAGCTTCGTGCCCGGCCGGGTCAGCGGGGTCTGGCGCAGGAAACTCCACAAGGGCAGGTGCCCCGAATGGCGGCCGATCACACCGGCATTGTCCTCGGTCTCGACCGTGCCGGTGCAGGTCACCGTCACCTCGCGCGCGCCGGGGTTCACCCCGATCAGGGTGACGTGATTGAAATGCTGGTCGTCATATTCCAGCTCGGCATGGGCATTGTCGAAGTGCATCTGCCAGTCGATGATGCGCTGACCCTGCGTTTCCTTGGGCCTGAGCCGCAGCCGCTGGAGCGCGTGCACCACCGGTTCGGCAAAGGCGTAGTGGGTGGTGTGCCGGATCGAGAGAGTCAGCTTGCTCATGCGAGGAACCGGTAATCTTCGGCGATCGCCTGACTGATCGCGGCGTTGCGGGCGAGGAAATCGACGAGGAATTCGTGCAGCCCCTGCTCGAAGATCTGGTCGACATTGAGATGGCTGATGCGGGTGTCGGAGTCGCGCATCAGCGCAATCGCCCGCCCCTCCTCGCCGTGCATCCGCGCCAGCGCCGCCACGCATTCGCGCAAGGCATTGCGGCAGAAGGCAAGGCTGCGCGGGAAGCGTTCGTCGAGCACCACGAATTCGACGATCCCGCGCGCCTCGATCTGACCGGCATTGAGCCAGGCATAGACCCGCGCCCCCGCGACCGAGCGCAGCACCTGTTCCCACTGCCCGGTATCGAGGCTGGATCCGACATAAGACAGCGACGGCAGCAGCAGGAAATACTTCATGTCGAGAATGCGCGCCGTGCTGTCGGCGCGTTCGATGAAGGTGCCCGCCCGGCTGAAGTGATAGCCCTCGTCGCGCAGGATCGATCCGTCGAAGGCGCCGTGCACCTGCGTACCGGCGCGCCGGATCGCGGCCAGCACCTCGCCCACCGCATTCTGCCCCACCGGCCGGGCGAGCAGCGCATCGAGCTTCATCCAGTTTTCGTTGACCGCCTCCCACACGTCGGACGAGATGTTGATCCGCGCCGCCCGCGCATTGCTGCGCACCGCGCCGAACATCTGGCGGACATTGCCGGGGTTGGAAGGCCCGCGCAGCACGAAGTTCCAGACCGACAGCCCGTCATAGCCGTCATGCGCGGTCTCGTAGGCATGGCTGAGGCCAAGCGTCGCGATGACCGAGCGCCATTCCGCCTCCGCCGTCACCAGATCGCGGGTCAGCGCCATGCGCAGCGCCGCTTCGAGCAGGCGCGCGGTATTCTCGGCCCGTTCGAGGTAACGGAACATCCAGAACAGGCTGTTGGCGGTGCGGCCTAGCATACTCCCCCTCCCGCTTGCGGGAGGGGGCCGGGGGGTGGGCATGCCCGCAAGCACAGACGCGGCACTTGCCCACCCCTAACCCCGATACCTGCCCCGGTCCACGAGCCGGGGGCAAGCGGGAGGGGAACGTGCGAGAGGCGATTCGTCTGCAGCATCCTAATCCTTCAGCACCCAGGTGTCCTTGGTGCCGCCTCCCTGACTGGAGTTGACCACCAGCGAACCCTTCTTCAGCGCCACCCGCGTGAGGCCTCCCGGCGTGATGTCGATCCCCTCGGGACTGACCAGCACGAAGGGCCTCAAGTCGAGGTGGCGGGGGCTGAGGCCCTTGGATGTGTAGATCGGGCAGGTCGACAGCGCGAGCGTGGGCTGGGCGATGTAGTTTTCGGGCTTGGCGAGCAGTTTCTCGCGGAACGCCGCAATCTCGCGCTTCGACGATGTCGGCCCGATCAGCATGCCATAACCGCCCGATCCGTGCACTTCCTTCACGACCAGTTCGGCGAGATTGTCGAGGACGTAGGCAAGGCTATCCTTGTCCGCACAGCGCCAGGTCTGGACGTTGGGCAGCAAGGGCTTTTCGCCGGTGTAGAACTCGACGATCTCCGGCATGAAGCTGTAGATCGCCTTGTCGTCCGCCACGCCGGTGCCCGGCGCATTGGCGATGGTGATGCCGCCAGCGCGATAGACATCCATGATCCCCGGCACGCCCAGCGCGCTTTCGGGATTGAAAGTCAGCGGATCGAGGAAATCGTCGTCCACCCGGCGATAGAGCACATCGATCGGCTTGTAGCCGCGCGTGGTGCGCATCTGCACGCGCCCCTCGACGACGCGCAGATCGCTCCCCTCGACCAGCTCCGCCCCCATCTGGTCGGCAAGGAAGGCGTGTTCGAAATAGGCCGAGTTGTAGATCCCCGGCGTCAGCACTGCCACGGTCGGTTTGCCGCCGGTGAAGGCGGACGGAACGCAGGCGGCAAGGCTCCGGGCAAGGCGGCGCGGATAGTTCGACACGCTCTCCACCGCCACGCGGCTGAACAGATCGGGGAACATCCCCATCATCGTCTCGCGGTTTTCCAGCATGTAGGAGACGCCCGACGGGGTGCGGGCATTGTCTTCCAGCACGAAAAACTCGTCCGGCCCGGTGCGCACCAGATCGATGCCGACGATATGGGTGTAGATCCCGCCGGGCGGCGTGAAGCCGACCATGTTCGCCAGCCACGCGTCGTTGCCGCGCAGAAACCGTCCGGGCAGGCGCCCCGCGCGCACGATTTCCTGCCGGTGGTAAAGATCATAGAGGAAGGAGTTGAGCGCCCGCACCCGCTGTTCGATCCCGCGCGACAGGCGGCGCCATTCGGCCGCGGTGATGATGCGCGGCACCATATCGAACGGGATCAGGCGTTCCTCGGCCTCGTTCTCGCCATAGACGTTGAAGGTGATGCCGGTGCGGCGGAAGGTGTCATCCGCCTCGCGGTTCTTGCGGCGCATCAGTTCGGGCGGCTGTTCGCCATACCACTTGCAATATTCGGCATAGGCAGGGCGCGTGCGCCCTTCGCTATCGAACATCTCGTCAAACGTGCTGCCTTGCCCCTGCATCGACCCCCGCGAAAAAGCTTAGGAACAAGGGGCAGGTTAGCCGCGCTTTTGCAAAAGGAAAGCGTTTGCTTGGTGCAGCGCAACATTTTTGCGCGCAGGAGCGTGCTCAGCGGGTGATTTCGAGTTCCGCCAGCAGCGTGGAGACCACCTGCGGATCATAGGTAAAGCCCATGTGGGTGCAGCGCACCGCAATCGCGCGGTCACGCTCGCCCGGGCGGCCCGCGGCGCAGCGCGGGGCGATGGCGCCGTCATTGGCGCTCCACAGCGCGACAGTCTCGACCGGCGGCTTGGCGGCGAGATCGGCCTCGACCGGCGGCGCATCGACCGAATGACCGGTGATGAACTGGTAGGCGCGCCAGACATTGTTGGCCCGCGGGCTGCCGGAAAAGGGCGATCCCATGGTGATCACCTTGGCCACGGCATGGGGCTGACGCTTGGCCAGCTCGCGCGCGAACAAGCCGCCGAGGCTCCAGCCGATCAGCACCACAGGGCGCCCCTCGCGGGCGTGAAAATCGAGCAGGCGCGCCTCGACATGGTCGAAGGTTTCGGGCTTCGGCCCCCAGTTGCGGCCCAGCCCCCACCCCTTGGTGACATGGCCGGCCGCCTCCAGCTGGCGCGCCAGATAGCGCATCCGCGCCGGGCGGGTGCCGAAGCCGGGGAGGATCAGGATGGCCTGCGGACTGGCGCTGGCCGGTATGGCGAGCTTGCGGCGCGGGCGGCGCAGCGGTTCGAGCAGGATGTCGGCCTCGCGCAGCATCCGCACCAGCCGCGGCTTGCCGGCCTGATGCTCTGCGGGGATGACCTCGCGGGCCAGCGCCACGCGGCGGGCCAGCTCGCTGGCAGCATAGGCCTGCGCCGCCTCCGCCCGCGCAGCAGCAGCCGCTGCCACCAGCGGAGCGGAGAAACGCGGCAGTTCGGAAACGAAGCGCGGTTGGGCCATGCCCCCTAAACGCACATCGCGCCTGAATGTTCAATGAAGTGTCACGGACGTAACAAATCCGTCACAGACTTTTTCGCCCGTTACTTCGCCGGACAGTCGCCCACCCGTTCATGCTTTGCGGCGAATTTCATCGTGCCTTCGCCCATGCCGTCGAAGTTCATCGCCATGGTTGCGGTGAAATCCGAGGTTGTCGGCGTGGCGGTGCCGGTCATTTCCATCCGCGCATCGCCCTGCGGGGTCTTGCACACCATCACCGCATCCAGATCGCCGCCATCGAGGTTGAAGCGTTCATAGGAACATTCCCCGTTCTGTCCGCGCTTCATCATTTCTTCGAAGCCCTTGTCGACCTCTGCCTGCGTCAGGCAATATTCGGTCGTGGTGGTCATCCCCGCGCCGTGGCCTTCCATTTCGGCGGGCATGCCGGGGATTTCGATGCCGGTCATGGTAATGGTGGCCTTGTAAAACCCGGCTTCGGGCTTCAGCCCGCTGGCCTCGGCCTGCTTCGCCGCCTCTTCAAGGCTGACATCGCCGCTGCCGTCGGCATCGGCGTCACCCCCGCCCGAACAGCCCGCCACCAGCGCCGCGCCAGCCATTGCCATGATCATCCGCTTCATGCTGCCATTCTCCTGTCCGGGGTTTGCCTGAGGCCCGTTATCCGCAGCATATCCTATCACACGGCGCCGCGGGCAGAAAAATGCGCGCCAGCCCGTCACGGGCACTTATTCGGCAACCCAGTTGTAGAGATAATCGGGCACGGCATCGCTGGTGGTCTGGTCGACCCATTTCATGGCATCGACGATCAGCGCGCGTCCCGCCTTGCGGTTGGCGGGCGTGGTGGTGTCGAGCAGGCGGATGGCATCGCCGATGCTCTTTCTCAGCGGCTCGTAGGAATTGCCGACAGTGCTGTTGCTCCAGGCCGCCATCATGTCCTGATAGACCATCGCCCTGACCCCGTTGTTCGATGCCGGCACATCCAGCGCGTAGATCCGCACCATGTGCAGCCGGATTTCGGGATTGGTCGATTGCCACAGGTTGAGTTCCGGCGGCCCCCCGATGATCGCCAGTTGCAGGAACCGCCTGCCATCGGGCAGCAGCGGCCCCACTTTCTGCGGTTTGCCATCAAGCATGACATCGACCGGCGCCGATGCTTGCGACAGCCGCTCGATCAGGGCCTTGCCTTCGTCGGGGATCACGGGGCCGCCATACGCGTTGCGGGTCGCCAGCAGCGCCTTGAGGATTACCGCCGCCTCGTCCGCATCGATGCCGGGTGTGGCGATGCTTTGTGCCAGAGCCTCGGCTGTCGCGCCGCCAAGTGCGGGCGGCGCCTGCTGCGCCCGGGCCGGAACCGCCACCAGCGCCGCAGCGGCAAGCGCCAGACCAATCTGCCTCATTCCCCCAAGCCCCCTTTTGCACCCGCCGGTGTGCCTGCCATCATACTGCACATTGCCTGCCCGCGCAGCCCTTCACAAGCAGCCCTGCACACCGCATATGCCCCCCATGGCCGAACTCGTGATCCGCCGCGGACTGGACGAGCCCGAAACGGGCGCCGATTTCGTCCCGCACCGCCCCGCCCGCCCCGACAAGTCGATGGGCGGCATCCCGTTCAAGCTGGTGTCGGACTATGAGCCCGCAGGCGACCAGCCGACCGCGATTGCCGAACTGGTGGAAGGCGCGCTGGCGGGCGAGAAGACGCAGGTGCTGCTCGGCGTCACCGGGAGCGGCAAGACCTTCACCATGGCCAAGGTGATCGAGACGCTGCAACGCCCCGCGCTGATCCTTGCTCCCAACAAGATCCTCGCCGCACAGCTTTACGGCGAATTCAAGAGCTTCTTCCCCGAAAACGCGGTCGAGTATTTCGTCTCCTACTACGATTACTACCAGCCCGAAGCCTATGTCCCGCGCTCCGATACCTACATCGAGAAGGAATCGAGCGTGAACGAGGCGATCGACCGGATGCGCCACTCGGCCACCCGTGCGCTGCTGGAGCGCGACGATGTGATCATCGTCGCCTCGGTTTCGTGCCTTTACGGTATCGGCTCGGTCGAGACCTATTCGGCGATGATCTTCGACATCAAGGTGGGGGAAAGCGTCGACCAGCGCGAGCTGATCCGCAAGCTCGTCGCGCTGCAATACAAGCGCAATGACGCCGCCTTCACCCGCGGCTGTTTCCGGGTGCGCGGGGACAGCCTGGAGATTTTCCCCTCGCACTACGAAGACATGGCGTGGCGCGTCAGCTTCTTCGGGGACGAGATCGAGGCGATCAGCGAATTCGACCCCCTCACCGGCACCAAGGGCGCTGCACTCGAAAAGGTGCGGGTCTATGCCAATTCGCACTACGTCACGCCCGGCCCGACGATGAAACAGGCGGCCGATGCGATCAAGTTCGAGCTGGAAGAGCGGCTCAAGGAACTGGAGGCGGAAGGCAAGCTGCTGGAGCGGCAAAGGCTGGAACAGCGCACCCATTTCGACCTTGAGATGATCGCAGCGACCGGCAGTTGCGCGGGGATCGAGAACTATTCGCGCTTCCTCACCGGCCGCCTGCCCGGCGAACCGCCGCCGACTCTGTTCGAATACCTCCCCGAAAACGCCCTGCTGTTCGTCGATGAAAGCCACCAGACCGTGCCGCAGATCGGCGCGATGGCGCGCGGGGACCACCGGCGCAAGCTGACGCTGGCCGAATACGGCTTCCGCCTGCCGAGCTGCATCGACAACCGCCCTTTACGGTTCAACGAATGGGACGCGATGCGCCCGCAGACCTTTGCGGTCAGCGCCACGCCGGGAAGCTGGGAGATGGAGCAGACCGGCGGGGTCTTCGCCGAACAGGTGATCCGCCCCACCGGCCTGATCGACCCGCCGGTTACCATCCGCCCGGTCGAGGACCAGGTGCAGGACTGCATCACCGAGTGCAAGGCGACCGCTGCGCTCGGCTACCGCACGCTGGTCACCACCCTTACCAAGCGCATGGCCGAAGACCTCACCGAATTCATGCACGAGGCGGGCGTGCGGGTGCGCTACATGCACTCGGACGTCGAGACGCTGGAGCGCATCGAGCTGATCCGCGACTTGCGGCTCGGGGTCTATGACGTGCTGGTCGGCATCAACCTGCTGCGCGAGGGCCTCGACATTCCCGAATGCGGCCTCGTGTGCATCCTTGACGCCGACAAGGAAGGCTTCCTGCGCTCCGAGACCTCGCTGATCCAGACCATCGGCCGCGCCGCGCGCAATGTCGATGGGCGCGTGATCCTCTACGCCGACCGCATCACCGGCAGCATGGAACGCGCCCTCGCCGAAACCGACCGCCGCCGCGCCAAGCAGCAGGCCTATAACGAGGAACACGGGATCACGCCCCAGACGATCAAGCGCAACATCCACGACATCGTCGCGCACACCGCGGCGCAGGATAGCGTGCTGGTCGACACCGGCGATGACGAGCGCAACAACCTCGTCGGCCACAACTTGCGCAGCTACATCGAAGACCTCGAAAAGCGCATGCGTGACGCGGCGGCCAATCTGGAGTTCGAGGAAGCCGGACGCCTGCGCGACGAAATCCGGCGGCTGGAAGCGGATGAACTGGGTTTGCCGGACGGGGCCTCAAGTAGCGGAGCGGTAGGCCAACCAAGACGCGCACCTATCGTGGGGCGCTCGAACGAGGGCAAGCCGGGGACGCGGAAGACCCGCTATGGCAAGACGCGCTACAAGAAGATGGGTGGGAAGCCTTGAGGCGAGTAAATCAACAGAATATTTTCACTTTTTTTAAAAGTCCGTGCTTGTTGGAATCAAAACCATCCGATTAATGGGGGGCTGCATTTAAACGAGGCAGCCCATGATCCGCTCTTTCGCCTGCAAGGAAACCGAACGCATCTGGCATGGCCGCGCTAGTCGCAAGCTGCCTGCGGACATCCAGCAGCGGGCGCTCGCGAAGCTGGCTTTGCTCAACCGCGTCAAGTCAATCGATGACCTGCGCAACCCCCCGTCCAACCGTCTCCATCTCCTGACCGGTGACCGCGCAGGGCAGCATTCTGTTTCCATAAACATGCAATGGCGTATATGCTTCGTGTTCGAAAACGGAGACGCACACGGTGTCGAAATCGTCGACTACCATTGATACCTCGGACTGGCTGCACATTCCGCACGCGGGCGAACTGCTTTGGTCGGAATTCATGGAGCCTTACGCGATGGACACCACCGCCTTGGCCAAGGCCATCGCGGTTGACCCAGCGCGTCTTCAGGCGGTGATTGATGGAGCACGGCGCATAGACGGTGAACTCGATCTTCGGCTGGCGCGCTACTTCCGCATGTCGGACGGCTTCTTTATGGGATTGCAGATCGATTGCGAACTGCGCACGGCCAAGCGCGCGCTGAATGGTGAATTGGACCGGATCACACCCCGCGCCGCCTGACGCCGCCGTGCAAGACAGGCGGGAAAGCCTCCTCCCGCCCCTTGAACCGCCAGCGCAAGCCTGCCACGCCTTGCGTCCATGAAAACCCGATTCATTGCCGCGCTCGCCACCGCCAGCGCTCTCGCCCTTGCTGTGCCCACCACCGCGCAGGATGCGCCCAAAGCGGAAGGCGCGGCCAAGCCTGCCTCGCCTGCGCCGCAAGTCCGCACCCGCGATCTTGCCGGGACCTTTGGCGGGCAGCGGATCGCCTATCGCGCCACTATCGCCGACACGATCCTTTCGGACGATGCCGGCAAGGCCGAGGCGGTGATTGTCACCACCTCCTATGTGAAGACCCCGGTGGACGCCTCGCGCCCGGTGTTCTTCATCTACAACGGCGGGCCGGGCTCGGGCTCGGTGTGGCTCCAGATGGGTGCCTTCGGGCCGAAGCGCGTCGCGATCCCCTCCGACGCGAAGGACGACGGCGCGCCGCCCTATCCGCTGCTCGATAACCCCGACAGCCTGCTCGACGTTGCCGATCTCGTCTTCATCGACCCGCCCGGCACCGGCTTCAGCCACCTGACGCAGGGCACCGATCCCAAGAAATATTATGGCCTCAGGCAGGATGGCCGCGCCGTGGCCGATGTGATCCGGCGCTGGATCAACGATAATGGCCGCTGGTCCAGCCCCAAATATCTCGGCGGGGAAAGCTACGGCACCAGCCGCACCGCGATGGTGGTGGATGAGCTGGAAGGCGGCACCTACAACGATGTCGGCCTCAACGGGCTGATCCTGATTTCCACCATCCTCGATTTCGCCGGGCGCGAGCCGACGCCGGGCAATGAACTCGCCTATGTCGTCACCCTGCCGAATATGGCGGCGGCGGCGTATTATCACGGCAAGGTTGAGGCCCCCTCGGTCGAGGCCATTGCCGAGGAAGCGCGCCAGTTCGCCATCGGGCCGTTTGCCTCGGCATTGCTGAAGGGGCAGGACCTGCCCGCCGCAGAACGCGCCGCCGTGCGCAAGGAATTGTCGCGCCTCACCGGCCTTTCGGAGGAATATCTCGAACAGGCCAACCTGCGCGTCACCGACCAGCGGTTCTACAAGGAACTGCTGCGCGATCGCGGGCTCACCATCGGGCGGCTCGATGCGCGCTACACCGGCACCGATTTCGACAATGCGGGCGAAACCCCCGATGCCGATCCCAGCTTCTACGGGATCGATGCGGGCTACACCGCCGCGATCAACCAGTGGGCGCGCGAGACGCTGGGTTACCAGACCGACCGGCAGTACCAGTCGATCGGCAATGTCGGCGGGCAGTGGGACTGGTCTTTGGGCAGCGGCTGGGGACGCAACGCCTATCTCAACATCGCCCCGCTGATCGGCAAGGCGATGCGCCAGAACAGCGGCCTTCGGGTGTTCAATGCGCAAGGGTGGTATGATTTCGCCACGCCGTTCTTCGGCGCGGAATATTCGCTGAAGCGCACCGGCATCCCGCAGGACCGGATCACCTGGGCTTACTACGACGCGGGCCACATGATGTATATCCGCGACGAGGACCGGGCGAAGCTCAGCGCCGATATCCGCGCCTTCATCCGCGCACGATGAGGCAGGCTGGGCTGCTTGCCGGCATGGTGCTGGCGGGCGTGATGACAGGGTGCAAGCCGCCGCCGACCGACGAGGCGGTGGCGCGGGTCTCGCTGCTGGAGGCGGCGGGCGGGCCGTCTGCGCCCCTGCCCTCACCCGACACCACCGGCGCGATCTGGGCACAGGGTCGCAGCCCGCTGCGGCTGGTTTACGGCGTGCCGGGAAAGCCGGTGCTGCTGGCGCTGGAATGCCTCGCTCCGCAATCACCGCAGGCCCGCATCCGGATCACCCGCCACGCCCCTGCCGATAGCGGCGCGGGCGCTCTGCTGGCGCTGATCGGCAACGGGCGGATCGGGCGCTTCGAAGTCGATGCGACCCCGCTGGGCGACAAGCTGGTGTGGCAAGGCGAAGCGAGCGCGCTCGCACCGGGATGGGACGCGCTGAAGCCCGAGCGCGAGGCGACGGTGACCGTCCCGGGCGCAGGGCTGGTGAAGCTCAACCCCGGTCCGCTGCCGATGCAACTGGTCGAGGCGTGCCGGGGGGATGCCGAGCCTGTTAGCGAGCCGCCTGCGCCGCCCGTTCTGCCAGCAGATCCGGTGTAAGCACTTGCGGCAATTGTTCGGGCGCTGACGCTCCCGGCGCATACCACAGGTACAGCGGCACGCCCGCCGCGCCCTGCTCTGTCAGGAAGGCGGTGATCGCCTCGTCGCGCACGGTCCAGTCGCCCACCATCGTGATCACGCCCGCGTCCTCGAAGGCTGCGCGCACGCTCTCGCGCTCGATCGCGGCGGCTTCGTTGACCTTGCAGGTCACGCACCAGTCGGCGGTGAACCACACGAACACCGGCTTGCCGCCAAGTCTCCCTTGCTCGCGTGCCTCGGCCAGCGCGGCGCGGGAGAAGGTTTGCGGATTGTGGATGCTTGTCCGGGCTTCGCTGACCTTGGCCGCATAGACCGATGGCAGGCCGATCGCGGCAAAGGCGATGAAGGGCGCAGCGACGAGGCCGAAGGCGGGCCACGCCAGTTTGCCGCGCTGTTGCAGCCTGCCGGTCGCAAACAGGCCGAGCAGCACGCCCGCCACCAGCACCAGCGCGATCAGCCCGAAGGGGCGCCCGCCCAGTTGCACGGTCAGCCACAGCAGCGCCAGCGCGGTCAGCCCCATCGGGATCGCCATGATCCGCCGGAACCGCTCCATCCACGCACCGGGCCTGGGCAGCATCCGGCGCAAGGGGGGAACAAAGCCCAGCAGCAGGAACGGCAGCGCCAGCCCCAGCCCGAGGCAGGCGAACAGCAGCAGCGCCTGCGCGGTCGGCAGCAGCAGTGCCGCGCCAAGGGCCGCCGCCATAAACGGGCCGGTGCAGGGCGTGGCGACGAAGGCGGCAAGCAGTCCGGTGGCGAAAGCCCCCGTGCGCTCGCCCCCCATATTCACCGACACCGCAGGCAGTTCGAACAATCCGGCGAAATTTGCGGTGATCGCGGCGGCCAGCACCAGCAGCACGACGACCACGCCCGGCTCCTGCAACTGGAACGCCCAGCCGACCTGCTCCCCGGCCGCGCGCAGCGCCAGCATCACGCCGCCCAGCGCCACGCAGGCGAGCACCACGCCGGCGGTATAGGCCAGCCCCTCGGCCCGCGCCCGCGCCTCGCTCTCGCCCGCGCGGGCCAGCGTCAGCGCCTTCAGGCTCAGGATCGGGAAGACGCAGGGCATGATGTTGAGCAGCAGGCCGCCGGCGAGCGCGCCGAGGATCAGCGTCCACAGCGGCGGGACGGCTGCGCCTTGCGGCCCTGCGATCACCTCGCCGCCGGTGGGGACATCGCCGGGTGCGGCAGCAAAGCGCACGCCGATCCCGTCGCCAAAGGCCAGAATGCCGCCCAGCGCGCCCGCTTTCCCCTCGCCATAGGGGTCGAGCGGGATTTCGGCCACCAGCACATCGCCCGCCCGCCGGAAGGTCTGCGGCGCGGCATAGGCGGCAAGGCGCGGGTTGCCGACAAACACGTGCGGATCAGGCAGGGCGACGCTTTCGGGCAGCGGGATCGCCACGCGCAAGGTCTGGCCCGCAATCGCGAAGCGCGCCCCGGCATCCAGCAGCGGCGCGACCTCCGCCCGCCAGCGCGCAAAATCGCCCCCCGCCCTGGCCTCCAGCAGCGCATCCTGCGGCACGCAGATTGTGTCGGTGCAGGCGAGATATTCGACATGGCCGGTCAGCCGCGAGGCCGCTGCCACATCGGCCCCCGCAGGCACGCTCACCGGCACGAGCACCGCATAGCCGCCTTCGTAGATGTGGTTCATCAGCCCGCTGATCACCAGCCGCTTGGGCACGGGATACAGCGGCTCCCCCGCCTCCCAGCCAGCGGGCAGGTTCAGCGCCAGCCGCATCCCCTGCCCCGCATCGCCGGGGTTCGACCAGTAGCCATGCCATTCGGGCGCGCTCGGGGTAAAGCGCAGCGCCAGCATCCATGTCTTGCCCGCTTGCGGAGCGCCATCGGCAAATAGAGCGACCGCGATCCTCTCGTCGCCATAGCGTGCTTTGGCAGGCACCTGCTGCGCCCACGCCGCGCCCGCCAGCATCACGCTTGCGATCAGCGCAAGCCAGCATGCAAGCAATTGACGGACCTGGTGCGGGAAGGTTCTTGCGCGGGACACGGCCAACCCTCTAGGCGTGGCAGCAACACTTCGCAATCGGAGCGACACGCGTGACACAAGCCTCGGACGAAACCCGCGATCTGGTGATCCTCGGCGGAGGGCTGGTCGGCATGACGCTGGCGCTGGCTGCGGCGAAAAAGGGCCTGTCGAGCCACGTGATCGACCGCGCCGATCCGGCAGAGCTCACCGCCGAAGGTTTCGACGACCGCGCCACCGCGATCTCGACCGCGAGCTGGCACCTCTTCGAGAATATTGGGATTGCCGAGGGGCTGGAGCAATTCGCCTGCGACATCGCCTCCATCGCCGTCACCGACCAGAACAAGCCCGGCCGGCTCGATTTCGTCCCCGGCGAGGGTGACGGCACGCTGGGGCGGATGTTCCCCAACCGCCGGCTCCGCCTCGCGCTGTTCGAGGCGGCGGCCAGGGAGCCACTCGTCAACTGGATCGCCAAGGCCAACGTCACCGAGCGCCAGCGCAGCGAATACGGCGTTGCCGCGGTGCTGGCCGACGGGCGCAAGTTCAAGGGCCGGTTGATGGTCGCCGCCGAAGGCCGCCAGTCGCCCACCCGCGATGCGGCAGGCATCACCATCGCCAAGTGGGATTACCAGCACCGCGCGATCATCTGCGGACTCACCCATGAAAAGCCGCACGGCAATGTCGCGTGGGAAATCTTCTACCCCGCCGGCCCCTTCGCGCTGCTGCCCCTGAACGACGATGCCGACGGCACCCACCGCTGCTCGCTGGTGTGGACCGTGTCGGAAAGCGACGCGGCGGGCGTCACCAAGCTGGGCGATCGCGCTTTCCTTGCCGAGGTCGAAAAGCGCATGGGCGGCGTGCTGGGCAAGGTTTTGACCGTCGGCCACCGTTCGTCCTATCCGCTGGGCTTCCACCACACGGCCAAGATCACGGCAGAACGCCTCGCGCTGATCGGCGATGCGGGGCACGGCATCCACCCGATTGCCGGACAGGGCCTGAACCTCGGCCTGCGCGATGTCGGCGCGCTGGTCGAGGTGCTGGCAGACGGGGCGCGGCTCGGCCTTGATCCGGGCGATCCGGAGCTTTTGAAGCGCTACGAGAACTGGCGCGGGCTCGACAGCTTCATGGTCGCGCTGGCGACCGACGGGCTGACGCGCCTGTTCGGCGTTCCGGGCAAGACCGCAAGCGCGGTGCGGCGCCTTGGCATGGCCGCCGTGCAGCGCACGCCGCTGCTCAAGCAGTTCTTCATGGACGAAGCGCGCGGGGTTTCGGGCGATCTGCCGGAATTGCTGCGGGGGTGATGCGTCGCATTCCCACCCCCGACCCCTCCCGCAAGCGGGAGGGGAGCGAGACTTGGCGGGCCGCAGGCACGCCTAGTCGCAGCGGGGTGGGCACCCGCCCGCATTGCGCGCCAAATGGTATGTCAAACTAAGGTAAAACCAGCGGGCTGTTCAGCTGCCGCACCGGATTGCCCGCCCCGTCGCGCAGGCCCCGCTGGTCGAGCACGGCGGCGGTTTCGATCACTTCCAGCGCGTCCATCGCCTTCTTGTAGCGTTCGGCATCGGCAATCCATGCCTCGGCCTTGGCGGCGCCGGGCATGCCCTTCACCTCGTCGATCGCGGCCTGATAGCGGCCCTGTTCAAGCGCCCAGCGCGCCCGTTCCAGCCGTCGTTGCGGCTGCGGCGAAGGCGTGCTTTCGCGGCGCACCACGAACAGCTGGCCGATCTCGCGCTGGAACGCCGCCCATGATGGCCCCTCGCTGCTTTCGTTAAGCTGCGGCCCCAAGCCTTCGAGCCGCGCCACCAGCCCGTCCAGCCGGATCGGCTTGCGCGAAAATTCGATGATCGTGCCGACCGCATTGGGCCACTGGTCGCCAAAGCGCAGGCGCAACTGATCGGCGAGGTAGCCAAGCTCGGCCCCGCGTTCGACTGCGCGGCGGGTGGCAAAGGCGATCAGCAGGCTTTCCGCCCGCGCCGCATTGCCCG
Source organism: Erythrobacter sp. RANMB8 (assembly GCF_056848235.1). Taxonomy (NCBI): domain Bacteria; kingdom Pseudomonadati; phylum Pseudomonadota; class Alphaproteobacteria; order Sphingomonadales; family Erythrobacteraceae; genus Erythrobacter; species Erythrobacter sp. RANMB8. The sequence goes on along the minus strand of NZ_JBREHG010000004.1, from coordinate 57,253 downwards.
CGGCGGCCTGCGCCTGAAGATCGAGCTGGGTCAGGCGCTGTTCGGCAGCAGCCAGCCGCTGGTCGAGCCCGCCCTGCTGTTCGGCCACGCGCTCCACCGCCTGTTCGGCCTGCTGCGCATCCGCCAGCGCCGCGGCCTCGCCCGGCAGGGCGCTGCCCGGCTCTGCGGCTGGGCTGGCATCGGCAGGCGCAGAGGCCGCCGCGAGCGGTGCATCGGCGCGATTATCCTTGAGGTTGTACCACACCACCCATCCGGCCAGGGCGCCGCCAATCACGAAGGACAGCAGCGCGGCAAGGAACAGCCCGCGCCCCGAGGAGGGTTTGCGGCGGCTGCCATATTGTGATGCGCCAGCTTGTGTTGCCATGCCTATCCGCTTCTTGCCACCCTGCTGCGTGCGACTATTTGCACAGTTCGCGCGCCATTGCCAACAAGGCGGCTTCATCGGGACGGGCTGCGGTGTGGACAGCGCGCCAGCCATCTCCTGCTGCCGCCGCGATACGCGGTCCGAGCGCGGCGAGCGTGATGTTCGACAGGTCGAGCGCAAGCCTTTCGCATTCCTGCGCAAAATGGCGCGCCGTGGCCGCCGAATGGAGCAGCACCAGCGCGTCTCCCTCCGCCAGCAAGGGCGCAGCGGGATCGAGCGGCAGGGTAACGCCGCGATAGGCGATGACTTCGGTGAAGCACACCCCGGCAGGCGCGGTGAGCGGGATATGCTCCTCCCCCGCGATGCGCAGCAGGCGGGCGGGCGGCGCAATCGCATCGAGCACGCCTTGCAACCCGCCGCTGCCGGTCATCGCCACGGCAAACCCCGCCGCCCGCGCCGCATCGGCGGTCGCCGCACCGACGACATAGGCGGGCTTGCCTTTGAGCAGCGCAAGCTGCGGCCCGCCGTGGAGGAAGGCATTGGCGCTGCCGATCAGCAAGCCATCGAACTGCGCGGGATCGGGGCAATCCCAGTCCACGGCGCGGATGTCTGACAGCGCCACCCCGTCGATGGCAAGGCCCATGGCGCGGGCCTTGTCCAGCGTCGCTGACAGCCCCGGTTCGGGCCGCAGGGCGATAAGGCGCAGGGTCATGCGCCCTTTCGGAAATGCAGGGCGATGCCGGGCGTGGCGCGGGAGAGCAGATCAGCCGCCAGCGCCCGCACCGGGGCGTGATCGCCGGGCGCGAAGCTGGCCATGCCTTCGATCCGTTCCGCGCCATCGGGGCTGAACAGTGCGGCGCGCATGGCGAGTTCGCCCGCCCGCGTCTCGCACAGCACCGCGACCGGCGAATGGCAGGTGCCGCCGAGTTCGGCGAGCAGGGCGCGCTCCGCCTCAAGTTCGGCCCGCGTCGGCGCATGGTCGATCGCAGCGAGCAGCGCGGTGGTGGCGGCATCACCGGCGCGACATTCGATCGCGATCACGCCCTGCGCTGCGGCCGGAATCCATTCGCTGCTTTCGAGCGGCGCGCCAACCTCGCTCTGCCCCAGCCGTTCGAGCCCTGCGGCGGCAAGGAAGGTCACATCCGCCTCGCCCTCGGCCAGCTTCTTCAGCCGCGTGGCGACATTGCCGCGGAAGGTCACGACCTTGCAATCGGGGCGCAGGTTGAGCAGCTGCGAGGCGCGGCGCGGTGCGCTCGTCCCCACCACCGCGCCTTGGGGGATCGCGGCGATGCTCGAAGCGCCCACCAGACAATCGCGCCGGTCCGCACGCGGCAGGAAGGCGGCGAAGTGGAATTCCGCCGGCCGGATCGTCTCGACATCCTTGGCCGAGTGGACCGAAAGGTCGATCCGCCCTTCGCCGAGCCACTGGTCGAGCTCCTTGGTCCACAGCGCCTTGCCGCCGATTTCGGACAGGGGCCGGTCGAGCACCTTGTCGCCGCTTGCCAGCACGGGGACGATCTCGATCGCGTCCTCGGCCCAGCCATGCGCGACGCAAAGCCGGTCGCGGGTCTCGTGGGCCTGCGCCATCGCGAGCGGGGAATTGCGGGTGCCGAGACGTAATCTCGGCGCGGGATTGGATGCTTCGGTCATGCTGGCCTTGCCCTAGCGGTCATAGCGACTAGATGGAAGCCGGATGGGATCGGCAACGCACACCTCTGAGCCACTGCTCGTTCTGGGCATCGAATCGAGCTGCGATGAAACCGCCGTGGCGCTGGTGCGCGGCGACCGGACGATCGTGGCGCAGCGGATCGCCAGCCAGGAAGCCGAGCACGCGCCCTATGGCGGCGTCGTCCCCGAAATCGCCGCCCGCGCCCATGCCGAACGGCTTGCCCCGATGATCGAAGCGGTGATGGCGGATGCAGGGCTTGGCCTTGCCGATGTCGATGCGATTGCCGCCACCGCCGGGCCGGGGCTGATCGGCGGGGTGATGGTCGGGCTGGTGAGCGCCAAGGCGCTGGCGATGGCGGCAGACAAGCCGCTGCTGGCGATCAACCACCTTGAAGGCCACGCCCTGTCCCCGCGCCTCGCCGATGCGGGCCTTGCCTTTCCCTATCTGCTGCTGCTGGTGTCGGGCGGGCATTGCCAGATCCTCGCCGTGGAGGGCGTGGGCCGATACCGCCGCCTTGCCACCACCATCGACGATGCGCTGGGCGAGGCGTTCGACAAGACCGCCAAGCTCATGGGCCTCGGCTATCCGGGCGGCCCTGCGGTGGAGCGGCTGGCCTTGCAGGGCGATCCCAAAGCCGTGCCCCTGCCCCGCCCGCTGAAGGGTTCGGCAGAACCGCATTTCTCCTTCGCAGGCCTCAAAAGCGCGGTGCTGCGCGCGAAGGACAGCGGCGCGCATTCGGACGCCGATATTGCCGCGAGTTTCCAGCAGGCGGCGGTCGAATGCCTGATTGACCGGCTGGAACGCGCGCTCGATAGCGCAGGCCCCTTCCCTGCACTGGTGGTGGCAGGCGGGGTCGCCGCCAACAAGACCGTGCGCGCCGCGCTGGAAGCCTTCGCCGACACACACGCGATGCGCTTCACCGCGCCGCCGCTGGCCCTGTGCACCGATAATGCCGCGATGATCGCCTGGGCAGGGGCAGAGCGGCTGGCGCTGGCCGGTGAAGGCTTCACCGGCGACCCCCTCGATTTTCAGGCCCGCCCGCGCTGGCCGCTCGATCCGGCGGCAGAGGCGGCACGCGGCGCAGGAGTGAAGGCATGACCATCGAAGTGGCCCTTGGTGTGATCGGCGCGGGCGCATGGGGCACGGCGCTGGCGCAGATGCTGGCGGGCGACGGGCGCAATGTGTTGCTGTGGGCCTATGAACCCGAAGTGGCAGAGGCGATCAACACCCAGAGCCGCAACCCGCTTTACCTGCCATCGGCCAGCCTTGCGCCGACCATCCGCGCCACCTGCGATCTGGCCGATTTCGTCGCGATCGAAACCGTGCTGGTCGTCACCCCCGCGCAGGTGCTGGGACGGGTGCTGGGGGGCCTCGCCAAGCCCCCGCGCGATCTCGTCCTGTGTTCCAAGGGGATCGAGGCCGGCACCGGCCGGTTGATGAACGATGTCGCCCGCGAGGCATCGCCGGACAGCGCCATTGCCGTGCTGTCGGGCCCGACCTTCGCGCATGAAGTCGCCGCCGGCCTGCCGACCGCCGTGACGCTGGCGTGCAGCGGCGGGCGCGAACAGTGGGAACGCCTTGCCCCCGCCATCGCCCGCCCCGCCTTCCGCCCCTATTACAGCGACGATGTAACCGGCGCGGAGATCGGCGGCGCGGTCAAGAACGTGCTCGCGATTGCCTGCGGCGTGGTGGAAGGGCTGGGCCTCGGCCAGAACGCCCGCGCCGCGCTGATCGCGAGGGGCTATGCCGAAATGCTGCGCTTCGGCGAGGCGCTGGGGGCCGAGGGCGAGACGCTGGCGGGCCTGTGCGGGCTGGGCGATCTGGTGCTGACCTGTTCCAGCACCGCCAGCCGCAATTTCAGCCTTGGCAAGGCGCTGGGCGAAGGCGCTGCGGCTGCCGATCTGATGGCCGACCGCCGCACCGTGGCCGAAGGCGCGCACACCGCGCCGGTGCTGGCAGACCTCGCCGCACAGCGCGGCATTGCCATGCCGATTGTCGAGGCGGTCAATGCCATTCTTGCCGGCCAGAGCGCGCGCGCCGTGGTCGCCGATCTGCTGTCGCGCCCGCTGCGGGCCGAGCTGGAAAGCGACGCGAAGGATTTGCAGGCGTGAGCGCACCTGCCACCAAGACGCCGGACGAAGACCTCGCCACGCTCGCCAAGGGCGGGCGCACCAACACCATGGGCTTTGTCATCCGGCTGGTGGCGCGCATCCCCTTCCTCGTTATCGCCACCCGCCTCTATGGCGCGGAGGCGCTTGGCCGCTTCGCTTCGGCACTGGTGCTGATCGAAATTGTCGCCTTGCTGTGTTCGCTGGGCGAAAAGCGCGGGCTGGCGCAGCGCCTGTCCGAAGGCGCGGGCGAGAACCGGGCAGCGGAAACCAACCTCGTCTATGACGGCATCCTGCTGGCGCTCGCCTATTCGGCGGTTGCCGCTGTGCTGCTGCTGGCCTTCCCCGAACCGATGTTCCCCAACGGCACCAATGGCCCGCTGGATATCTGGCTGGTGGCGACCATCCCCGCCTTTGCGGTGACCGAGATCCTGCTCGCCGCGCAGGCCTATCGCTATGACATCGCCACCACGGTGCGCACGCGGGCAGTTGTGGAACCATGGACGATTTCGATCGGCGCTGGCGTGTTCTTCTTCATCCCCGCCACGCGCGACAGCGGGCTGGCGCTGGCCTTCATCGCCTCGATCTATGCCGGATTGCTGACCGCCTTGTGGCCGTTCCTGAGAACTTACGGCCTGCCCAGGGGATGGCAGCCGCAGGGCCGGGCCATGCTGGCAATGTCGGCGCGGGCCTTCCCCATCGTCGGCGCGGATGCGATCGAGCGCGGGACGCGGTTGCTCGATATCTTTATCCTCGGACTGTTCGCCCCGCCGCAGGCGGTGGGCATCTACTACGCCGCGCAGCAAATCGCCTCGCTGCCGCAGAAGCTGAAAACCAGCTTCGAGCCGATCCTGTCGCCGGTGATCACCAAGAACCTGCGGATCGGCAATATGGAAGCCATCGCCGCGCAGGTGCGGCAGGTGGGCTTCTGGATCATCGCGGTGCAGCTGGGTATCGCGCTGGTGCTGGGGGTGCCGGGCGAGGCGGTGATGGGCCTGTGGGGGCCGGATTATGTCGCAGGCACGGCGGCGCTCGCCTTCCTGCTCGCCGCCGAAGTCGCCGCCTCGATGGCGGTCGTGTCCGAAAGCGTGCTGGTCTACATCGCCCGCAAGCGCAATCTGGCGATTTCGGTCGGCATCATCGCGCTTCAGGCGGTGCTGACGATCATCTTCATCCGGCTGGCCGACCATCTGGAACTGGGCCGCGGGTTTCAGGCCGCGGGCGCAGCGGGCGCGCTGCTGGTGGCGCTGGCGGTATCCTCTCTGATCAAGGCGCTGCTGCTCAAACACCTGCTCAAGGCTCCGGTATCGAACTGGCGCTGGGCGCTGGTCTATGCCGCCGCGCCTGCGGTGGTGGTGGGCTATGTCTTCACCTGGCTGCCCGAATGGATGGAGCTGATTGTCGGCATCCCCGCCGTGCTCGCCACCTATGCCTGGGTGATCTGGAACCGCGGGTTCGACGATGGCGACAAGGTGCTGTTCCGCAAGAATGTCGTGCCCGACGGGGACGCTTCGTCGCCGGCTTAGAGCAGTTTCCGGCCATTCTGAACCGCCCTGATCGTGACAGGACGTTCGCTGGACAGGAACGACGCGCAGCAGGGGCTGGTTGCCCCTGCAAGTGGTGTGACGAAGCCAGCGAGCGGCCTGTCACGACCCCTGCGGGGCGGGCCGATTTTGGCCCAGCGCGGCGTCCCTCCTCGCTCACTATGCTCAGGCATGGCTCGCTCGTCGCTCCTGGCGCTGAGCCAAAATCGGCTCCGTCAAGGCGGTTCGGAATGGCCGGAAACTGCTCTAGGGCATTCAGTCGCTGTTCACCGCCCGCGCCGGATTTTCGCCTGCGTCAATCACGCGGGGAGAATACGGTGATGCGAGGGACACGGGTTTTGGCGGCGCTGGCAGTGTGCGCCGTGATGGCAGGCTGTTCGAAACAGGCGCCCGAACAGCTGGCTGCTCCCCCGCCCGCAGGCGTCCCCGCGCCGCCGCCTCCTCCCCCGCCTCCGCCTCCGCCTCCGCCCCCGCCGCCTGCCTATGCGCCTTCACAGGTGCTGGCGGTCACTGCTGCGCGCAGAAGCGAAGCGGCCATGCCGGGCTATTCCGTTCCGCCGGTGTTCGTCGCCACCGATCCGGGCCGCGAACAGTATGACGGCAAGGAGGTCTCCCCCGTCAAACTCACCAGCGCCGAGCCGGTCTCCACCTTCGCGGTGGATGTCGATACCGGCGCCTATGCCAATACCCGCCGGTTCCTGACACAGGGCCAGCTACCCCCACAGGGCGCAGTGCGGACCGAGGAGATGATCAACTATTTCCGCTATGATTATCCCGCGCCCAAAGACCGCAGCCAGCCGTTCACTGTCACGACCGATGTGGCGAAAAGCCCGTGGAACCCCGGCACCTATCTGATGCGGATCGGGCTGCGCGGCTATGACATCGACCGTGCCGAACGCCCGCCTGCCAATCTCGTGTTCCTGATGGATGTTTCCGGCTCGATGAACGATCCCGACAAGCTGCCGTTGGTCAAGACCGCGCTGTCGGGTCTGGCGGGCGAGCTTTCGCCGAAGGACAAGGTTTCGATCGTGGTCTATGCGGGCGCTGCGGGGCTGGTGCTCGAACCCACCAGTGACACCGCCAAGATCCGCCGCGCATTGGACAGTCTTGCCGCGGGCGGATCGACCGCAGGCGGGGCCGGGATCGAACTCGCCTACCGCATCGCCGAGGACAATTTCATCAAGGACGGCGTCAACCGCGTGATCCTTGCCACCGACGGCGATTTCAATGTCGGCATCTCGAACACCAAGGCGCTGATCGAACTGATCGAGAAAAAGCGCGATACCGGCATCACGCTGACCACGCTGGGCTTCGGGCAGGGCAATTACAACGAGGCGATGATGGAGCAGGTCGCCAACAAGGGGAACGGCAACTACGCCTATATCGACAGCGCGCTGGAAGCGAAAAAGGTGCTGGGCGAGGAGATGGCCTCGACCCTGTTCACCATCGCCAAGGATGTGAAGATCCAGGTCGAATTCAACCCCGCGGTGATCAGCCAGTACCGGCTTGTGGGTTACGAGAACCGCAGCTTGCGCGAGGAAGATTTCGACAATGATCTGGTCGACGCGGGCGAAATCGGCGCGGGCCATCAGGTGACCGCGATCTACGAAGTCGTCCCCGCAGGCGGCAAGGGCTGGATCGCCCCGCGCAAGTATGAAGACGCCCCCGCCGCCGCCGCGCAGGCGCAATTGGCCGAGGCCGCGACGGTCAAGCTGCGCTACAAGCTGCCGACGGGCGATACCTCGAAGCTGATCGATCGGGTGGTGCCTTCCGCCGCGCTCAGGACCGCCGCTGCCCCCGCCGGCGATTTCGCCTTCGCCGCTGCGGTCGCCGCGTTCGGACAGGTGCTGCGCGGGGACGAGCTGATGATGGGCTTTACCTTCGGCGATATCGGCGCGCTTGCCAGCAAGCAGGACAATTTCTGGCGGCAGGAATTCCTGCGGCTGAATGCGCTGGCGGGCAGCATGAAGGGCGGCTGACCGCACAGGTCGCAGGGCTATTGGGCAAAGCGGGCGGGCGCTGCTAAAGGGCGCCCGCAACCTGCGATTCCCTTGGGAGATACCCGGAAATGTCCGCCGAAATGTCGTCCTATCTGCCGCTGATCGTGCTGGGTCTGGTGCTGCTGGTCGTGGCGGTGTGGGTGCTGTCGCGCGCCACGCGCAAGGCGAAGGTGATCCGCGACGACAGTGCCGCGCCGCTCGCCCGCGATGTGCTGGCCGAAGGGGCAGAACGTGCCCCGCGCAATCAGGCGCTGATCGATGCCGCACCCGCTGTCGCCGCCCCCGCCCCGCAACCCGAAGCGCCCGCGCCCGAACCCGCGCCCGAACCGGTAGCAGAAGCCCCCGCACCCGCCCCGGCCCCCGCTCCGGCTCCGGCTCCGGCCTCGGTCCCCGCATCCGCCGACGATCTGTCGCGCATCAAGGGCATCGGCCCCAAACTGGTGGCATTGCTGGGCGAGCTCGGCGTCACGTCCTTCGCGCAGATCGCCGCGTGGTCCGAAGCCGATGTCACCCGCATCGACGCGCAGCTCGGCCGCTTCGCCGGTCGCATCACCCGCGACCAGTGGATCGAACAGGCCAAACTGCTGGCAACAGGCGACGAGGCCGGTTTCACCGACAAATTCGGCAAGAATGGATAATATCGCACAAGCCTGACGTCCAATCCGTGTTACATTCCTTCCTTGGGGAGTCGTAACGACGGGGAGACAACGCATGGCCTTGCGCATTCTGGTGGCCGAAGACGAATTCGTTGCCGCCTTCGACCTGTGCGATACCTTTGAAGAGGCCGGCTACGAGGTCGAAGGGCCGCATGCCGGAATCTCCTCGGCGATGCTCGCCTGTCAGAAGGCGAGGCCCGATCTGGCGATCCTCGATATCGAGCTGGCGGACGGGCTGACCTACGAACTGGCGCAGAAGCTGATCGACGACAACGTGCCGGTGATCCTCCATTCCGATCGTGCCGAAGCGGCCGCGCTGGCGCAGCGTTTCCCGCGCGCGACCATGCTCGCCAAGCCCTGCCCGCCCGCCGATCTGCTGGGCGCGGTCAGCCGGGTGCTGGCGCCTGCGTAAGGCCGGCGCACCGCTCTTGCCCCGCCGCAGCAAGCCTGCGATGGCTGGGGCATGAGCACCATGAAACTCTACGGCTACTTCCGCTCCTCGACCTCCTACCGCCTCCGGATCGCGCTCGGCCTCAAAGGCCTCGCCTACGAGAACATCCCGGTCGATCTGCGCACCGGTGCGAACAAGGACGCGGCCTTCACGCAGCGCAATCCCTTCGGCTCGCTCCCCATGCTCGAAGCCGACGGTCGCGACCGCGCCCAATCGATGGCGCTGCTCGAATGGCTGGACGAGGCCTACCCCGATCCGGCGTTCCTGCCCAAGGACACCGAGGCGCGCTATACCGTGCGCGAACTCGCTTACGGGATCGCGACCGAGATTCACGCGGTCAACAATCTGCCGGTGCTGAAATATCTCAAAAACCCGCTCGGCCACTCGCAGGACGAAATCGATATCTGGTATCGCCACTGGCTGAAGCGCACGCTCGATCCGGTCGAAGCGCGGCTGGCGCAGCTGGAAACCGGCGATTTCCTCCACGGCGATGCGCCCGGCCTGTTCGAGATCGTGCTGATCCCGCAGCTCGCCAATGCCCGGCGGTTCGATTACGACCTGTCCGGCTCGCCACACATGACCCGGATCGAGGCCGCCTGCTGCGCCCTGCCCGCCTTCGTCGCGGCGCACCCCGATAACCAACCCGACGCATAACAAGGGAGAGGAACCCGCATGAAACTCGCCACCCTCGACAACGGCACCCGCGACGGGATGCTGGTGGTCGTATCGAAAGACCTCACCCGCTGCTGCGCCGCAGGCTACATCGCGCCGACGATGCAGGCCGCGCTCGACAACTGGGACCGCGTGGCGCCCGAACTCGAAGTGCTGGCCCGCGATGTCGAACATGAAACCGTGCCGTGCGAACGCTTTCACGAAAGGCAGGCCCACTCCCCCCTGCCGCGTGCCTATCAATGGGCCGATGGCAGCGCCTATATCAACCATGTCGAACTGGTGCGGCAGGCGCGCGGGGCCAAGGTTCCCGACAGCTTCTATCACGATCCGCTGATGTATCAGGGCGGCTCCGATTCCTTCCTGCGCCCGCGTGAAGCGATCCCGCTGGGCGATCCGGCATGGGGCTGCGACATGGAGGGCGAGATCGCCTGCATCACCGGCGATGTGCCGATGGGCGTTTCGGTCGAGGATGCGGCCAGCCACATCCGCCTGCTGATGCTGGTCAATGATGTGTCCCTGCGCGGTCTGATCCCGGCAGAGCTGGAAAAGGGCTTCGGCTTCTTCCAGTCCAAGCCCGCCAGCGCCTTCTCGCCCGTGGCGGTGACGCCCGACGAGTTGGGCGATGCGTGGAAAGATGCGCTGATCCATCTGCCGCTGATGGTGGATCTGAACGGCCAGCCCTTCGGCCGCGCCAATGCCGGGGTGGACGCGACCTTCAACCTTGCACAGCTGGTGGCGCACGCGGCCAAGACCCGCAATCTGTCGGCAGGCACGATCATCGGCACCGGCACGGTTTCCAACAAGGGTGCCGATGGCGGCGCGGGCAAGCCGGTGGCCGAAGGCGGCGCGGGCTATTCCTGCATCGCCGAAATCCGCATGATCGAAACAATCGCGGGCGGAGCGCCGGTCACCCCCTTCATGCAGGCAGGCGACACGGTGCGGATCGAAATGCGCGACGATCACAACCATTCGATCTTCGGCGCGATCGAACAGACCGTGGTGGCGGTGTAGGGCAATCCTGAAGGGGTCTAGACCCGTCTAGACCCCCTCTAGACCCTGTTTAGGCCCCTTTTCGGTGCATTTTGCCGATGTTTCACGTGAAACATTTCAGGCAGCAAAGCCAAGGCTTTCCGCCACGGCGGCGTTGACGATCCGGCCCTGATGGACGTTGAGGCCGGGGGCAAGATGCGGGTCATCCTCGCAGGCCTTCAGCCCCTTGTTAGCCAGCGCCAGGCCGAACGGCAGGGTGGCGTTGTTGAGCGCGTAGGAACTCGTCAGCGGCACCGCGCCGGGCATGTTGGCAACGCAATAGTGGATGATGCCGTCGACCTCGTAAGTCGGGTTTTCGTGGGTGGTGGCGTGCGAGGTTTCAAAGCACCCGCCCTGATCGATCGCGACATCCACCAGCACCGCCCGCCGCTTCATTTCGCCCAGCATGGCACGGGTGACAAGGTGCGGCGCGCTGGCCCCGGGGATCAGGACGGCACCGATCACCACGTCGGCCATCTGCACCGCCTGCTCGATCGTGCCGGCGGTAGAAAAGCGGGTAATGGCGCGGCCCTGGAACATCTCGTCGAGCTGTCGCAGGCGGGGCAGCGAACGGTCGAAAATCTCGACACTCGCCCCCAGCCCCACCGCCATGCGCGCCGCCTGCGTGCCGACCACGCCGCCGCCCAGGATCACCACGCGGGCCGGGAGCACGCCCGGCACCCCGCCCATCAGCGTGCCGCGCCCGCCGGTATTGGCCCGCAGCGCCAGCGCGCCCGCCTCGATCGCGAGCCTGCCCGCCACCTCGCTCATAGGGGCGAGCAAAGGCAGGCCGCCACCCGGCGCGGTCACGGTTTCATAGGCGACCGCCGATACGCCTGAGGCCATCAGCCCCTTCGCCTGATCGGGATCGGGGGCGAGGTGGAGATAGGTGAACAGGATCTGCCCTTCGCGAAGCTGGACCCATTCGGACGGCTGCGGTTCCTTCACCTTCACGACCATGTCGGCGCGGGCGAAGACTTCAGCGGCGGTATCGACCACCTCGGCGCCCGCCTTGCGATAGATGTCATCGCCCTTGTCGATGCCGAGACCGGCTCCGGTCTCGACGATCACACGGTGCCCGGTGGCGACATATTCGCGCACCGCTTCGGGGGTGAGGCCGACGCGGAACTCGCTCGGCTTGATTTCCTTGGGAACGCCGACCAGCATGATTCTCTCCTCGCGATGACGTGCAAACATCGCTAAAGGAGGCGTAATAAAATTTCAAGAACGCGCAAGGTCGATTGCAAACAAGGAGCGTGCCCGTGACCGCCTATCCCACCGTGAAAATGCTCATCAACGGCGCATGGATCGCTGCGGGCGAAGCCGGTTCGATGGAGGTGGCGAATCCCGCCACCGGCGCAGTGATCGGGCACTGCCCCAAGGCCTCCGCCGCGCAGCTCGACGCGGCGCTCGCCGCAGCGGAAGACGGCTTTGCCCGCTGGAGCCGCACGCCGGGCGCAGAACGCCACGCGGTCCTGCGCCGTGCCGCCGAACTGCTGCGCCAGCGTGCGCCGGAGATCGCCAGCATCATCACCGCCGAAATGGGCAAGCCCCGCGCACAGGCGATCGGCGAAGTCACCGGCACCTGCGATCTGATCGACTTCCTCGGTGAAGAGGCCAAGCGGCGCGGCGGCCGGTTGATTCCGGCCCGCAGCGCCAGTGTCATCACCCAGACCGTGACCCACGAGCCGGTCGGCCCCAGCGTGCTGCTGACCCCGTGGAACTTCCCCGTCCACCTGCCCGCCAAGAAGGTCGCGGGCGCGCTCGCCGCAGGGTGCAGCGCGATCCTGAAGCCTGCCGAAAACACGCCGGCCTCGGCGCAGATGCTGGTCGAATGCTTTATGGATGCAGGCCTGCCGGCGGGGGTGCTGAACCTCGTCTACGGCGATCCCGGCATGGTGTCCGAACACCTGACCGCATCGCCCGTCACCCGCAAGGTCAGCTTCACCGGATCGACCGCGGTGGGCAAGCAACTGGGCGCACTCGCCGCGCAGCACATGAAGCGCTTCACCCCGGAGCTGGGCGGCCATGCGCCGGTGATTGTCAGCAAGCACGCCGACATCGACCGGGCGGTGGCGATGTGCGCGGCGACCAAGTTCCGCAATGCGGGGCAGGTCTGCGTCTCGCCCACCCGCTTTCTGGTCGCACGCGAAATCTACGACCGCTTCGTCGCCGAATTTGCCGAACGGGCCGGCAAGCTCAAGGTCGGCGATCCGGGCGCGGATGACAGTGTCGAAATGGGTCCGCTCGCCCACGGGCGCCGGATTGCCGCCATGGAGGCAGTTGTAGCCGACGCAGGGGGCAACCGCGGCGAGGTGGTGACCGGCGGCAAGGCGTTCGGCAGCAGCGGGTTCTTCTTCGAACCCACCGTGATCGCCAACCCCGCGCCCGACAGCCGTTTCATGACCGAGGAACCGTTCGGACCCATAGCGGGGATCGTGCCGTTCGAGCGGATCGAGGATGCCGTGCGGATCGCCAATTCGCTGCGCTACGGCCTTGCCGCCTATGCCTTTTCGCGCGATCTCGACGAGGCGCATTACCTCGGCAAGGCGCTGCGTGCCGGGATGGTGGGGATCAACCAGCTGATCGTCTCGTCACCCGAAACCCCGTTCGGCGGGGTGGGTGACAGCGGGTTCGGATCGGAAGGGGGCGAGGAAGGCTATCTCGCCTTCACCGATACCAAGCTGGTCATTCTGGCGAAGGCGGGCGGCTGAACGCCGCCCTGACCCGCAAGGATCACCCGATCAGGCTGACAATCCGGCCAAGCAGCGAGCGTCGCTGCTCCATCGGCTGTATCCGGCCGTAACGCGCCCGGCGCGAATGTTCGTCCTGAATGCAGACAGTGCGGCGCATGGGATCTGGCCCGCTGGACCAGATAGTTGGTCTTGCCATCGATCGCGTTCCCGATTCGCTGTGTTCTGCAATCGATTTTAACAGCAATCCTGTGGAAAACACAGATCGAATATGGTTAACGGTCTTGCGCCGCCCTCACCTCACCGATCGGTGCGCCGCGCGCCGGCAGCGCGGACATCGGCGAGAGTCGGATAGCCGTTAACCGCCATCAGCAGATCGGCTTCGGCAAGGATCGATCGCAGCACCCACGCTGCCCCCTCCGCCCCGCCGAGCGCGAGGCCATAGGTGTAAGGCCGCCCCACGCCGACCGCTCTTGCGCCCAGCGCCAGCGCCTTGACAGCATCGGTGCCGGAACGGATTCCGCTGTCAAACAGCACCGGCACATCGCCCGCCGCCTTCACCACATCTTCCAGCAGGTCGATGGTCGCGATCCCTCCATTGGCCTGCCGTCCGCCGTGGTTCGAGCAATAGATCGCGTCCGCCCCGGTATCGACGGCGCGGCGGGCATCATCGGGGTGGCAGATGCCCTTGAGCACAATCGGCAACTTCGTCACCGACTTGAACCACGCCATGTCGTCCCAGGTCAGCACCTGCCCGAAGGTCGCTGCCCAGGTGAAGATCGCGGCGGCCGGATCTTCCTCGGGGGGCTTGGCCAGCAGTGATCGGAACACCGGATCGGTGAAGTAGTTCTGCAGCACCTTGCCGCGCAGCTGCGGGAAGTTCGAGGCGTTCAGGTCCCGCGGACGCCAGCCCGTCACCCAGGTGTCGAGCGTGACCACCAGCGCCTTGTATCCGGCGTTTTCTGCGCGGCGGATCAGGCTGGTCGCCAGTTCCTTGTTCTTCGGCGTGTAAAGCTGGAACCACGCGGGCGTCTCACCGCAGGCCGTCTTCACATCCTCCAGCGGATCGTTGGCGAGGGTCGAGGCGCAGAACGGCACGCCAGTCAGCGCCGAAGCACGGGCGGCGGCCATATCGCCGTGGCGGTCCTGCGAGGCCTCTCCGTTGAGGCCGATGGGGGCCATAAACAGCGGGGTCGGGTAGCGGTGGCCGAACAGTTCGATCGACAGGTCGCGGGTGCTGCAATCGACCATCATGCGCGGCACCATGCCCCAGTGGTGGAAGGCCGCCGCGTTCTGATCCTGCGTATGCTCGTCTCCGCAGCCGCCAGCGACATAATTGGTGAGGCTCGGCCCCAGCGCTTCGTGCGCGCGCTTTTCGAGGGTAGCGAAATCGACCGGGAAGGTGGGCAGGATGCCGCGCAATCCGGCATTGTAGATTTCGTTCTGCATCGCGCCGAAATTGCTCATGGCGGCTGTTCTCTCCCGTTGTATCTGGCGGTCAGATCAGCCGAAGCGGGCCGTCAGGGCAAGGGGTTTTCCGGAGCATCGCGCGGAAAAGTGGGCACCGGTTTTCCGCTCAGGCGATGCGACATCAAAAGGCTAGAAGAAGCGTTGCAACCGGGGGCGCAGGCGCAGGAACCGGACATAGGCCGCCTCCAGCACCCGCAGCACAAGCGCGTTCCTCGCCAGCAGCCCCAGCGGGCGCAGCAGCGGAATGGCGCGCCACATAGCGGCAAAGGCCGCCGCGCCCGAATGCACGACGCCGTTTTCCTCGGCATGGAAACGGGCGAGCAGCGTGACACGGTCAATCGGGCAGGAGGGATCGCTCCCGGCGGCGACATCGACAAAGGTGATGCGCCCGCGCCGGTCGAGCCGCCGCATCAGCGCGATCTCGCGCAGGCACAGCGGGCAGGCGCCATCATACCAGACCTTCACCATCAGGGTGCGATCCACAGGCGGATGACGTAAGCCACCGCGCCCAGCACCGCAACGCTCGCCGCCCAGATCCCCGCCATCCACGCGAGGCGCTGCCAGAGCGGCTTTTCGGGCTCTATCTCCGGCGGCATCAGCATCAGTGATACCCCTCGTCCGCCACCTTGCCGCGGAACACCCAGTAAGCCCAGGCGGTGTAGCCGATGATCAGCGGCATCGTCAGCGCAACGCCGACCAGCATGAAGATCTGGCTGCGTTCCGGCGCGGCGGCATCCCAGATGGTGAGGCCGGGCGGGACGACATAGGGCCAGATTGTCACCCCCAGCCCGCTCATGCCGAGGAAGAACAGTGCCAGCGACAGCCAGAACGGCTTGGAATTGCGCGCTTTCAGAATGCTGTGCAGCAACGAGAGCGAGACCGCCGCCGTCACGATCGGCACCGGCGCCACCCAGTAGATTTCGGGTGCTGACAGCCAGCGGGTGGCATATTCGGGCGTCAGACCGATGTTATAAAGGCTGACTGCGCCCATCAGCGCAATCGTCGCCCCGCCCGCCCGGATCGCCAGCTTGCGGGCATGATCCTGCTCCGCGCCATCAAGTTTCCAGATCAGCCAGGTGCTCCCCAGCAGGGCATAACCGGCGACAGTGCCTAGGCCGGTCAGCAGGGTATAGGGCGTGAGCCAATCCCACCAGCTGCCGGCATAGGCGCGGTCCACCACCTCGATCCCCTGCAACAGCGCGCCCAGCGTCATCCCCTGTGCCAGCGCCGCGGCAAAGCTTCCGCCGGTAAAGGCCATGTCCCAGAACTTCTGGTGCGCCGGATCGCGCCAGCGGTATTCGAAGGCGACCCCGCGAAACACAAGGCCCAGCAGCATCGCAATGATCAGCGGATAGGTTGCGGGCAGGATCACCGCATAGGCCAGCGGGAAGGCGGCAAACAGCCCGCCCCCGCCCAGCACCAGCCAGGTCTCGTTCCCGTCCCACACCGGCGCGATGGAATTCATCGCCCGGTCCCGCTCGCGTCCCGGCGCAAAGGTCGGGAACAGGATGCCGATGCCAAGGTCGAACCCGTCCATCACCACATAGGCAAAGACCGCAAAGGCGATGATGAAGGCCCAGATGACGGTGAGATCCATCACACCGGCTCCTTTTCGGGCTTGGCGGAAGGCAGGGTTTCCTCGCCCCCCGGATTCTGCGTCGGTCCCGGAGTGATCCCGGCGGTGCGGATCGGGCCGACATCGCCGCGCTTGACGCCGTACTCGCCCGCGTGCGGCGGCTTGCCCATCAGCTTCAGGATGTACCACACGCCGATGCCGAACACGGTGAAATAGACCAGAATGAAGGCCAGCAACGAGGCCGCCACCGCCGGAGCATCGAGCGGGCTCGCGGCATCTGCAGTGCGCAGCAGGCCATAGATCACATAGGGCTGGCGGCCGACTTCGGTGGTGATCCACCCGGCAAGCACGGCGGCGAAACCGCTCGGCCCCATCAGCACGGCGGCGCGGTGCAGCCACGGCATATCGTAAAGCCGCCCGCGCACCCTGCCCCACAGGCTCCACAGCCCGATCCCCAGCATCGCAAAGCCGATGCCGACCATGATGCGGAACGACCAGAACACCATGCCGACCGGCGGTTCCTCGTCATCGGGAATGGTGTCCAGCCCTGCCAGCGGCGCGTCGAGATCATGCTTGAGGATCAGCGAGGACGCCTTGGGGATTTCGATGGCATAACGCACCGTCTTCGCCTCGCTGTCGGGGATGCCGAACAGGATCAGCGGTGCGCCTTCGGGGTGGCTCTGGAAATGGCCCTCCATTGCCATGACCTTGGCGGGCTGGTGTTCGAGCGTGTTGAGGCCATGCATGTCGCCCGCGAAAATCTGCAAGGGCGTGACAATCGCCGCCATCCACATCGCCATCGAGAACATCGTGCGCGCATGCGGATTGGCGCGGTCCTTGAGCAGGTGCCAGGCGCCGACGGCTCCGACGACAAAGGCAGTCGTCAGATAGGCGGCCATTACCGTGTGGACGAGCCGGTAGGGGAAGCTGGGGTTGAACACGATGTCCCACCAGCTCGGGCCGGGAAGGAACTGGCCATTTGCGCCGATCTCGTAACCGGTCGGCGTCTGCATCCAGCTGTTGACGCTGAGGATCCAGAAGGCCGAAACGAAGGTGCCCAGCGCCACCATCAGCGTCGCGGCAAAGTGCAGCTTCTTGCCGACCTTGTTCATCCCGAACAGCATGACACCAAGAAAACCCGCTTCGAGGAAGAAGGCCGTCAGCACCTCATAGGCCATCAGCGGCCCGATCACCGGCCCTGCCTTGTCCGAAAACACCGACCAGTTGGTGCCGAACTGGTAGGACATAACAATTCCGGAGACGACACCCATCGCAAAAGCGATCGCGAAAATCTTGAGCCAGTATTTGAACAGGTCGAGATAGACCGCCTTGCCGGTCTTCAGCCACAGGCCTTCCAGCACCGCGAGATAGCTCGCCAGCCCGATGGAAAACGCCGGGAAGAAGAAATGGAAGCTCACCGTGAAGGCGAACTGGATCCGTGCGAGCAGCAGGGCGTCGAGGTTTTCAAGCATGGTCGGCAGCTAATCCCATGGCTGCGGTGATCAATTGCAATCCCCGCACAATCTATACGGTTTGAAGGCCAAAGGGTTGCACCGCCGGGCTGATTGGGGGGGAGGCCCGGCGGTGCACAGGGAGACGGGCGCGGGGATCAGATCATCCCGCGCGCCTCGTCGGCAACGGGCGAAGGGGGAACCTCGCCGGTATCGAGTGCCAGCTGCGCAAAGGCCTGATCCTGTGACAGGAACACGCGGCCCGACAGGTCGTCGAGGAAATGGCTCCGCTTGAGACCGTCCATCACCGGACCTTTGACTTCCGAGAGGTGCAGCCGGATGCCGCCGTCGGACAGGCGGTGGTTGATCGCCTCCAGGCTCTCCAGCCCGGACGCATCGACCGCATTGACCGCGCTGCACATCAGCACGAGGTGGCGCAAGGCGGGCCGCTCGGCGACCTGCTCAAGCACATACTCCTCCAGCCAGCGCGCGTTGAGATAGGTCAGGCTTTCATCGACGCGGATGGTCAGCAGGTGCGGCAGGGTGAGGACCTGATGCCGTTCGACATTGCGGAAATGCTCGGTGCCAGGCACCCGGCCGACGATGGCGGCATGGGGCCGGCTGGCGCGCCAGAGGTAGAGCAGCAGCCCAACGCCCACGCCGGCGATCACACCCATCTCCACGCCAGCCACCAGCGTGACGGCGATAGTGGCAGCATGAGCGGCAAAGTCCGCCTTGGAATAGGCCCACAGCAGGCGCGGAGTCTTGAAATCGACGAGACTGAGCACGGCGACGATTATGGTCGCGGCGAGGGTTGCATTGGGCAGATTGTAGAGCAGCGGGGTGAGGAACAAACTCGCCAGGGCAATTCCGACCGCCGTAAAGGCGCCTGCCGCCGGGGTTTGCGCGCCGGCATCGAAGTTGACGACCGAACGCGCGAAGCCGCCGGTGACCGGATAGCCGCCTGACAGCGCCGAGGCGATGTTCGATGCGCCGAGGCCGATCAACTCCTGATCCGGCGCAATCCGCTGGCGACGCTTGGCGGCAAGGGTCTGCGCGACCGAAACACTCTCGACAAACCCGATCACCGAAATCAGCAGCGCGGGCACCCACAGTGCCTCGATCAACGCGAGGTCGGCGGAAGGCAGCATGAAGGGGGGCAGGCCTTGCGGAATGGACCCGACGATCGAGACTCCGCGGGCCTCGAGCCCGAAGCCGATCACCGCGAGGATCGACAACGCCACCGCGACCACCGGTCCGGCCTTCGCGGTCATGTCTGCTGCGCGCGGGGCCATGCCGAGCCTTTGCAGCGCGGGCTTCAACCCCTTGCGTACCCAGAACAGGAAGATCGTTGCCGGGATGCCGATGGCCAAAGTCGCCGGGTTGATCGCGGTGATCGACCCTGCGAGGCCGGAAAGCATCTCCGGCCAGGTCTCCCCGCCCGCCTTCACGCCCAGAATGTGCTTCAGCTGGCTTGTCGCAATCAGCACGCCGCTGGCCGAGATGAAGCCGCTGATCACGGGATGCGACAGCAGATTGGCGAGGAATCCGAGGCGGAGCAGCCCCAGCACCACCAGCATCACGCCCGAAAGCGCCGCAAGCGTGATCGCCGCTTCCCAGTATTCCGCCGTTCCCGGCGCCGCGACCGCGCCGGCAGCACTCGCTGTCATCAGCGAAACCACCGCCACCGGGCCAACCGCCAGCGTCCGGCTGGTGCCGAACACGGCATAGGCGAACAGCGGCAGGATCGAGGCATAGAGGCCCACCACCGGCGGCAAGCCCGCCAGCATTGCATAGGCAAGGCTCTGCGGGATCAGCATGATGGTGACGATCACCGCCGCCATCAGATCGCTGGTCAGCGCGGGGCGATCATAGTTGCGCCCCCATTCGAGGATCGGGAAATAGCGTTGCAGCATGGTCTATTGCGCGATCAGCCCGCCCGGTCCGGCGAGCCATTCGCGGCCCTTGAGCATCCCGTTCCAGTAGATCCACGGGAGCAAATCCGCCTTGAGCATCCATGACAGGCGCGCCGGTTTTGTCCCGTCCACCAGCCATGTCGGAAAACTCGGCGCGAGCTTGCCGCCATAGGCGAACTCGGCCAGCACGATCTTGCCGCGCTCGACTGTCAGGGGACACGATCCGTAGCCGTCATAGCCCGCGGTCGGCCCCTTGCCGTCCAGCTGGCGCAAGGCATTGACCGCCACCACCGGCGCCTGCTTGCGTGCAGCGGCGGCAGTCTTGGCATTGGGCATCGACCCGGCATCGCCAAGACCGAACACATTCGGATATCGCACATGCTGGAGCGTGTGCTGGTCCACATCGGTAAAGCCGCTCGCGGCCGCCAACGGGCTATCCGCCAGAAACTGCGGCGCGACCTGCGGAGGAACGACATGGAGCATGTCGAAGGCGACGGTCTCCTCGCCCTCGGCGGTCGCAAACGTCGCCGTTCGGGCAGGCCCGTCAACCGCGATCAGGTTGCTGCCGAGTTCGAGCTGGATGCCGTATTTTTCGACATACTCCATCAGTGCCGGAACATAGTCCGCTACGCCGAACAGCACCGCGCCCGCGTTGCGGAACTCGACAGCGATGTCGCCCAGCACACCCGCACGCAGCCAGTAATCGCAAGCGAGATACATCGATTTCTGCGGTGCGCCGGCACATTTGATCGGCATCGGCGGCTGCGAGAAGATCGCCCTTCCCGACTTCGTGCGCTGCACCAGCTCCCAGGTATAAGGCGCAAGATCGGCGCGGTAGTTGGATGTGACGCCGTTCCGGCCAAGCGTCGTTTCGAGACCCGCAATCTTCTCCCAAGCCAGCCGGATGCCGGGCGCAACCACCAGCACTTCATAAATCAGCGTGCTGCCATCGGCGAGCGTCACCTGATTATTGTCAGGCTGAAAACTGGCCGCTGCCTGGCGAACCCAGGTGACACCCTTGGGCATCACGCTCCCCATCGGGCGCATGGTGGTGGCCACGTCGAACACTCCGCCGCCAACCATCGTCCAGCCCGGTTGGTAAGAGTGCGTGTCAGCCGGCTCGACAATCGCGATGTCGAGGCCGGGGCGACGTTTCAGCATCGAGGCGGCTGTGGCGATCCCCGCAGCGCCGCCCCCGATGATGACGACCCTGTGTGTTGCTGTGCTCATGTCCGATCCCTCCCCGGCGCCGCGTCAGCAGCCGTCATCCATCCGCCCGGCCAATGCCGAGAGATCGTATCCGGCCGCCTTGGCATTCGCGATCCGGTCTGCGGCGCTGAGGCCGCGGATGTTGGCGAGCGCATCCAGCGTCACCGCACGGGTTCCGGTGCGGCAATAGCCCAGCACCTTGCCCTGCGTTCCGCGCCGGACCGCAGCAAAGGCAGCGATGGCAGCGGCAGGAAACTGGCCCCCAGCCACAGGGATATGGTGAAAGGCGAGCCCTGCCCCCTGCGCTGCCTCGCGCATCGCATCAAGCGGTGGCTGACCAGGCTCCTCGCCATCGGGCCGGGTGCAGATCACTGCGGCAAAACCCTGATCGGCAAGCGCCGCCAGTTCTTCCGGCTGCATCTGGGCGGCGACAGCAAAGCCTGCATCGACGGGGTGGATGTCCATTACGAATTTCCTTCCATGAAGCGCACGACGAGCATCCCGCCAAGCATCGCCACAATGAAGATCGCGGCGGACGCAGGGTCGATCGCCAAAGCTGCGAAGCCGGGACCGGGACATAGCCCGGCAATGCCCCAGCCGATCCCGAACATCGCCGATCCCCCGACAAGACGCGGTGTAATGTCGCTACGGTCCGGCAGGGAGAAGCCCTCGGCAAAGAAGGGGCGCAGCATCCTGCGCTGCATCACCCATGCCGCTGCCATCACCAGCACCGCACCGCCCATGACGAAGGCCAGGGTCGGATCCCAGTTGCCGAACAGATCGAGAAATCCGCGCACCCGCGCCGGATCGGTCATCCCTCCGATGCTGAGCCCGGCACCGAAAATCGTGCCGGATGCAAGCGGGATCAGAAGTTTGCGGCTCATGGCAGCACCTCGAAGCCCAAAGCATTCATGATCACGACGGTGGCAAATCCGGTCACCATGAAGGTGGCAGTGGCGACCAGCGAACGTTGTGACAGGCGGCTCATCCCGCATACGCCATGCCCGCTGGTGCAACCGCTGCCGAGGCGTGTTCCGACCCCGACGATCACCCCTGCGAGGGCGAGTGTGACCGGACCGGCAAACGTCGGCGCGGCTGCGTCAGTCGTGCTTGTGACAAGCCATGCCCCCAGCGGCAGCCCGAGGATAAAGGCCCACGCACCGCTGCGCGGCATCGAACTGTCGGCAATGCCGAAAGCGCGGGCGGCGATCCCGGACACACCGGCAATGCGCCCCGCCCCCAGCAGCATCAGCGCCGCCGCAAGCCCGATCAGCACCCCGCCGATCAGCCCGGAAAGCAGAGCGGCTTCGGGAAATCCCGGCAGCATCATACCGCATTCACCGGAATCTTGAGGTAAGTCACGCCATTGTCGTCCGGCGGCGGCAGATGACCTGCCCTCATATTGACCTGCACCGAAGGCAGGATCAGGCGCGGCATATCGAGCGTGGCATCACGTGCCTCGCGCATGGCGACGAACTCGTCCTCGGTAACGCCGTCATGGGCATGGATGTTGCCCTCACGCTCCGCCGCGACAGTGGTCTCCCACACATATTCGGTGCGGCCCTTGGGCAGGTAGTCATGGCACATGAACAGCCGCGTTTCGGGCGGCAGCGAGAGGATGCGGCGCAGCGAACGGAACAGCGTGCGCGCATCGCCGCCGGGGAAGTCGGCGCGGGCCGTGCCGTAATCGGGCATGAACATGGTATCACCCACGAACACCGCTTCACCCACGACATAGGCGATGCAGGCCGGGGTATGGCCGGGGACATGCATCACCGTGACCGGCAGATTGCCGATGGTGAAGGTGTCGCCATCCTTGAACAGCGCATCGAATTGCGAACCATCCCGCTCGAACTCGGTGCCGGCGTTGAACAGTTTGCCAAAAACCTTCTGGACCGTGACGATATCCGCCCCGATCGCGATCTTCCCGCCGAGCTTCTCCTGAAGATAGGGCGCGGCCGAGAAGTGATCGGCGTGCGCATGGGTTTCCAGCAGCCAGATCACTTTCAGATTATGCGAATTGACATAATCAATCACCTGATCCGCGGAGGCCGTTCTGGTGCGACCCGAATTGGGATCGAAGTCCAGCACCGAATCGACAATCGCCGCTTCCAGCGTCGCGGGATCATGCACGACGTAGGTGACCGTGAAGGTGGCGGGGTCGAAAAAGCTCGCAATTTCGGGGCGCAAGGCCGCATCAGTCGCTGCCTGAAGCACCTGCCCGGTGGCCACCTGTAGCACCTTGTCCGTCTGAGTCATGGCGTATCTCCAACTCGCTTTCATAAATTGTGTATATGTATTGCAATCTTCCTGTCAAGTGATATGAGGGCCGCATGAGCCAGCCTACCCAAAGCCTTCCCCCGTGCGCGGGCCTGCGCATCGGCGATTTTGCGCCCGATTTCGAAGCCCGCAGCACGATTGGCCCGATCCGCCTTTCGGCATTCCGCGGGCGCTGGTTGGTGCTGTTCTCCCACCCCGCCGATTTCACCCCGGTCTGCACCACCGAATTCGTCGCTCTGGCCCGCGAGGCAGCGGCGTTCGAGGCCCGCGATTGCGCGCTGATGGCGCTGTCGGTCGACAGTCTGTTCTCGCACTTCGCGTGGTTGCGCATGATCCGCGACCGGTTCGCTGTTGAAGTGCGCTTTCCCATTGTCGAGGATCCGACGCTCGTGATCGGTCGCGCCTTCGGCATGGTTTCCGCGCAGGACAACGACAGCGCGACCGTGCGAACCACCTTTTTCATCGACCCCAAGGGCGTGATCCGCGCAATGACCTGCTATCCGGCCAATCTCGGCCGGTCCGTGCCGGAGATGCTGCGCATCCTCGACGGTCTTCAGGCCATCGACGCCAATGGTGCACTGGCTCCGGCCAACTGGCAGCAGGGCGAAGCGCTGCTTAAACCGCCGACCCATGATCTCGATGAAGTCTTCGCCGCCGGAGACGCCACCGGCTGGTTCCTGCGCGATACCGAAGGAAAATCGTGATGGCAGAGGATGACTTGATCGAGGCGCTCAAGGCGCTGGCCCATCCGCTGCGCTGGAAGATCCTCGGCACGCTCGCGACCGGCGAACGCAATGTCGGGGACATCGAGACAGCGACCGGGATCGCCCAACCCGGGCTGTCACAGCAGCTTGGCGTCTTGCGCAAGGCAGGCCTCGTGGACACCCGCAAGCACGCGAAGCTGGTGTTCTATTCGCTCTCCCAAGACGCGATCACGCAGGTGAACACCGCCATTCACGCACTGGCACCGATGCATCAAGCCTCGAAGGACGTTGCCCCAACGGTCCGCCCCCCCCGCATCGGGAGTCGCGAACTTCGCCCGGATGTCGTGAACAGCAAGCCAGCGTTTTCCACGAGCCTCTTGCTCCCGTGACATCCGAAAAAAAGCGTGCGGGAAAGGCATTCCCCGCACGCTTCAATGTTCTTGCGACGCCCGAAGGGCTGTTTGTGTTCTAGAACTTGTAGCCGAATTCGACGCCGAAGCGCTGGCGTGCGCCGGGCGAGATAAACGATCCGCCGAACTCGACAGCAGTGATCACTTCGTTGAGATACTTCTCGTTGAAGAGGTTTTCGGCATAGGCCGTGATCGACCACTGTTCGCCCTCGAACCCGATGCGCAGGTCCACCACACCAAAGGCATCGCGCTGTGCCACCGAATAATCGGCATCACCCACGAAGGCCGGCAGTTGCAGCGCCGAAATCGGCAGCAACCCGCTGAACAGCGTCGGATTGGTATCGTCCTGCAACGTGTGGAACCAGGTCGGACCGGTGATGCGGTAATCGGCGCGAGTGACGAAATCGACCGAATTGCTCACCGGCAGATCAAGCTGGGTGCCGAAGTTCAGGGTGTAATCGGCGGTATAAGGCGACTTGTTGCCGACCGTCACCGGGCGCGAGGCGTTTTCGATGATCTCGCTTTCGGT
Organism: Erythrobacter sp. RANMB8; assembly: GCF_056848235.1. Classification (NCBI taxonomy): domain Bacteria; kingdom Pseudomonadati; phylum Pseudomonadota; class Alphaproteobacteria; order Sphingomonadales; family Erythrobacteraceae; genus Erythrobacter; species Erythrobacter sp. RANMB8. Next base: position 32,522 of record NZ_JBREHG010000004.1, on the reverse strand, counting down.
GACGTTGGCCGAACCGAACAGCGTCCAGCCCTTGACCGGCTCGACCGTGAGGTTCAGCTCGGCGCCATAAACCTCGACCTCGTCGATGTTCGACACCACGCGCAGCAGACCGAACCCGCCGACAAAGAATTCGAAGAACTGCATGTCTTCGATGTTGGTGTAATAGCCCGCCAGATCGAAGGTCACCGCCCCATCAAGCAGCGTGCCTTTGACCCCGGCTTCGAATGCGCTGGACACTTCCTTGCGGTATTGGTCGTCGATATCGACATTGGTACCGATGAACTGGTTGAAGGACTGATCGACGATCGCCGCCGAACCCTGATTGTTGAAGCCGCCCGATTTGAAGCCGACACCCCAGTTGCCATAAAGATTGATGTCGTCGGTCAGCTCGTACCGCAGCGAGATCTTGGGCTGGAACTGCTTGAAGGTGGCTGATTGCGGCGCGATCGGCTGCACCACACCGTTGAGCACCTGCTGGCCGGGGTTGATCGGGCCGCCGGTGATCGGATCGAACACCGCCGGAACGAGGCTTGCGACCTGCCGGTCCTCGATATCGTAGCGACCCGCCACGCTCAGGTTCAGGCGATCCGAAAGATCGGCATCGACCGATGCGAACAGCGCGTAGACATCGGTCTTGAACGCATCGTGATAGAGTTGGGTGGTCGGATTGCTGGTGCCGGGGGCGTTGTAGAGTTCGCGGCTCACACCTTGTCCCAGATCAGCGCCGAGGCTGACCCCAACCTCGCGGTCGATGTGGAGATAATAGGCGCCGACCTGCCAGTTCACATCGCCATCGCCGTTGGACGCCAGCCGGATTTCGCCGCTGATGTCTTCCTGATTGCGGATTTGCAGCTGCGTGCCGTCGCAGGTGGTCGGGCTGTAGGCGCCGAAGGTCGATCCATTCGCGGGATCGAAGATGAACGGCACCGGAGTCGCGCCGATGAAGGTCGGCGGGTTCTGCGGAAAGCCGGTCAGGGCGGCCGTCGTCCCGAAGCACGAATTCGACGCCGCGACCGATGCGGGGGTCGCGCCGGGGAAAGTGAAGCGCGCAAAGTCCGCCGAGGTGCCGTCCGCCGTCAGCGATTGCTGGACATCGCTGTAGAGCACCCACGCGGTCAGCGTCGCGCCTTCGAAATCATGTTCGACCTTGGCCGAAGTCTCGAAGGTCTGCTGGTCGTTGGTGGGGCGAATGTTGGAATAGTAGCCAAACGGGTGGGTGTTCACATCCTCGAAGAAGGTCGGGTCCACAGCGGCGAAGTTCGGCAAATGGAAGCTGGCGTTGAAGTTGATCGAAGCGCCGCGCAGGTCGGCATAGCGCGCTTTCACATCAAGCTCGGTATCGGGACCAAGCTCCATCACCAACCGCCCGTCGATGCCGAACACTTCCTGATCGTCAACGGTCTTCGAGTTGCCGAGGAAACGGTTGCGGAAGAACCCGTCGCTGGTCGAGTAATTGGCCGAGACCACAAGCCCTGCGGTGTCGCCGATCGGGGTCGCGATGTAGGCATTGCCGAGATAGGTGTTGTCCTCGGCCACGCGCACCATCGCCCCGCCTTCGAGCCGATCGCCCGGCTTGAGCGTCTGCAGAACGATCGCACCTGCCGCGGCGTTGCGCCCGTAAAGCGCGCCTTGCGGCCCTTTCAGGATTTCGACCTGCCGCAAGGTGCCCTGGTTCTGGTTCAACTGCGCGGTGTTGGTTTTGAGAATGCCATCGACCACCAGCGCGACCGAGCTTTCCGCATCGCGCGCGCCGTTGATACCACGGATGTTGATCTGGGTATCGCCCGCCTCGGCGGTGCCGGTCACGATGGTAACACCCGGGGTAAGCTGGATGAAATCGTCGGCGCGCTGCACGCCTGTCTTGGCGAGGGTTTCCGCTCCGAACACGGTGACCGCAGCGGGAACATCGGCAAGGCTTTCGGACTGGCGGCGGGCAGTGACGATGATTGCGTTGTCATCTTCCGCGACTTGATCGTTTGCGGACACCTCCTGCGCAACGGCAGGTGTCGCGAGCGCGATCGCGCCGAGGGCCGCACCGGAAGCAAGAACGAGACGGACATTCATGGGACGGCTCTCCTGAAAATGGCAATTGGGAAAAAAGGATCGCGCGAGGCCTGGACCCCGTTCATTGAGCAGAGAAAAAGGTGGCTGCTGGACCTGTCGCGTGTCGAGCATGGCCGATTCCGGAAGCGGTCCCGGTTACATCATCGGCAATCGGCACAAACGGTTTGATGCAGTTCACGGCCCACACCCCTGTTGCGTGATGGGCAGTCGTTATTGTATACAAAACACCCCCGTCAAGTGCTTTGCGCAATTGTGACAACCATGCCTTGCCAAGTGTGGTGTTGTCGCCGCAGGGATTGCACGGGCAAGTCACTGCAAGACACACAGAAAGGCATGATCATCCCCCGCACCCTGCCCTGCCAGCAAGTTTTTGCCGCATGAGCCGCGCGTCCGAACAGGCCTATGCGAAGATCCGCGAACATTTGCTGAGCGGCGCGGTAAAGGCAGGCGAACAGCTGACCGAAGACCAGCTGGCGCAGATCACCGGCGTCAGCCGCACCCCTGTACGCGAAGCGGTGCGGCGGCTGGAGGACGAACTGCTGCTGGTGCGCAACGACACCAAGCGGCTGTTCGTTGCCGACTGGAGCCGTGACGATATCGAGGAGATGTTCGCGCTGCGCCAGATGCTCGAATGTCACGCGGCAGAACGCGCCGCCCGACGCCTTAACCGAGAGCAGATGGCCGCTCTGGAAGCGCTAAATCGCGATCTGAAAGCCGCAATCGAACAGCCAGCACCCGATGTGGCCCGGTTCCTTGATGCCAACCGCGCCTTCCACGAAGTTATCATAGATGCAGCCGCTTCGCCGCGGCTGGGACAGATGCTGGCCAAGCTGGTGGAGGCGCCGGTGGTGCTGCGCACAGCGCGTACCTATTCGCCCGAAGACCTGCGGCAATCGGCGCGCGACCACGACGAATTGATTGCCGCATTCCGCACCCGCGATGCCGATTGGGCCCGCGCCGTCATGGGCAGCCACCTGCGCCGCGCGTTTCACACTTTCGTCCGTGCGGTCGGCCCGGCGGCCAACGAAAACAGCGCAGGCGAACCGTAACAACGCTGCAACCACCGACCGGTTCCGGCACAGATTGCAACAGCACGCATGATTGCAATTGTATACAAAGTGGCTAATTGATCCGGACAGGCCGAACAGCAGGGGCAGGCGATTCACCATGTCAGGCGGAGATATCGAACTGGTCGAAGTCGGCCCGCGTGACGGGCTCCAGAACGAGCCGGACATCATTGCCACCGGCACCAAGCTCGACCTGATCAACCGGATGATCGGCTACGGGGCGCGGCGGCTGGAGGTGGCGAGCTTCGTCCACCCCGCCCGCGTTCCGCAGATGGCCGATGCCGAGGCCGTGATTGCAGGCCTGCCGGACCGTGCCGATTGCACCTATGTCGGCCTCGTGCTCAACAAACGCGGGGTGCTGCGCGCTCTCGCGACGCGGGAAGGCGGCGCGCGCGGGGTGGATCAGGTCGGCTGCGTGGTGGTGGCCAGTGACACCTTTGGCCAGAAAAACCAGGGCCAGACCATTCAGGAAGGCATCGCCGAAACCCGCGAGATGCTGCGCTTCGCCCGCGCCGAAGGTATCCGCGCACAGGTCACGATCAGCGCAGCCTTCGGCTGCCCCTTCGAAGGTGAGGTGAAGCATTCGACCGTCCTTGCCATCGCCGAGGAGCTCGCCGCCGAAGCGCCTGAGGAAATCGCGCTGGCCGACACCATTGGCGTCGGGACGCCGTGGGAAGCGGGCCAACTGTTCGGCAAGCTAGGCGAACTGCTCGGCGACAAAATCCCGATGCGCGCCCACTTCCACAACACCCGCGGCACCGGAATCGCCAATGCGTGGGAGGCCTACAAGGCGGGCGTGCGCATCTTCGACGCCTCGCTTGGTGGCCTCGGCGGCTGCCCCTTTGCGCCGCGCGCGACGGGCAACATCGCGACCGAGGACCTGATCTATATGATGGCGCGTTCCGGAGTGGAAAGCGGCATCGATCTCGATGCGGCCATCGCCGCGAACAAGTGGTTTGCGGGTGTGCTGGGGCGGGAACTCCCCTCGGCGGTCGCCCGTGCTGCATAAGCAAGAGGAAACGGCATGACATACAGGTTGGGTGTGGACGTGGGCGGGACTTTCACCGACCTGCTGCTGTTCGACGAGGCGAGCGGCGCCTTCTGGCGCCACAAGACCCCTTCGACCCCGCATGATTCCTCCGAAGGCATCCTGACGGGGGTCAAGGCGATCACAGCAGCGGCGGGGATCACTGCGGCCGACATCAGCTATTTCCTCCACGGGACCACAGTGGCGACCAACGCCGTGCTGGAAGGCAAGGGCGCGAAGGTCGGCCTCGTCACCACGCAGGGCTACCGCGACATCATGCAGATCGCGCGTTCCTTTGTTCCCGGCGGCCTCGCGGCATGGATTGTGTGGCCCAAACCGCAACCGCTCGCGCGGCTGGAGCACACGGTCGAAGTGCCCGGCCGCATGGATGCCCAAGGCCGCGAGGTTGCCCCGCTGGATGAAGATGCCGTGCGCGCCGCCCTGCGCAAGCTGAAGGGTGACGGGATCGAGGCGCTGACGGTCAGCCTGATGAACGCCTACCTCAACGGCGCGCATGAAGCGCGGATCGGGGAAATTGCGGCAGAGGAACTGCCGGGGATTCCGGTGTCGCTCTCCCACGAAGTCCTGCCCGAAATGCAGGAATACGAACGCACCCTCTCGACCGTCGCCAACGCGGCGGTGCGTCCGGTGGTGAGCAAGTATGTTTCCAACCTGCGCACCAAGCTGGAGGCCGAGGGGCTGAAGGGCCGCCTCTCGCTGTTGCGCTCCGACGGCGGGCTGATGAGCAGCCAGAAGGCCGAGGAGCATCCCGTCAACATCCTCATGTCCGGCCCCGCCGGCGGTGTTACCGGCGCGCTGTGGGTGGCGAAGAATGCGGGCTTTGAAAACATCCTGACGCTCGATGTCGGCGGCACCTCGACCGATGTGGCGCTGATCCAGGGCTTGGAGCCGCGCCGCCAGCGCACCACCGAAGTCGGGCACCTGTCGGTGCGCGCTTCGGCATTGGATGTGAAGACGGTCGGCGCAGGCGGCGGCTCGATCGCCCACGTGCCGCAGCTGACCGGCGCGCTGCGCGTCGGGCCGGAGAGCGCGGGTGCGGTGCCCGGCCCGGTCGCTTACAACAAGGGCGGCACGCTCCCCACGGTGACCGACGCCAATGTGGTGCTCGGCTACCTGCCCGAAGACCTCCTCGGCGGCAGCTTCAAGCTTGACCGCGAGGGTGCCAAGGCGGCGGTGCAGACCATCGCCGATGCCTTGGGCGTCACGCTGATGGAAGCCGCGCGCGGGATCATCGATATCGTCAATGAAAACATGTTCGGCGCGCTGCGCATGATCTCGGTCCAGCAGGGCTACGACCCGCGCGAATTTGCGCTGATGGGCTTTGGCGGGGCTGGCCCGCTGCATGTGAATGCCGTGGCGCGGCTGATGGGCAGCTGGCCCGCGATCTCGCCGGTTTCCCCCGGCGTGCTCTGCGCGCTCGGCGATGCCACCACCCGGATGCGCACCGAAACCGCGCGCAGCTTCTCGCGGCTCGCCAAGGACACCACCATTGCCGATCTGGTCGCAGTGCTGGACGAGATGGCAACCCAGACCCGCGGCGAGCTTGCGGCAGACGGCATCCCCGAGGATCAGATCACCTCGTTGTTCGAAATCGACGTGCGCTATGCCGGGCAGGCGTTTGAGGTGCCGCTGACAATCACGAAGGACATTCTCCAGAAGGACGGGATCGAAGGCATCCTCGCCCGTTTCGATGAAGAGCACCTCAGGCTCTTCACCTTCAACATGGACACCCCGCACGAAATCGTGAACCTGCGCGCCGTGGCGCAGGGGCAGGCCCCGGCCCTCCCCGCTGCCGAACTGCCCAAGGGCGACGGTGATCCTTCGGGCGCCAAGATCCGCGATCACGTAATGTGGATCGGCGGGGAAGAGCGCCCAGCCGTGATCTACGACCGCGCCAAGCTGCGTCAGGGCGACGTGATCGAAGGCCCGGCGATCATCACCGAGATGGATTCGACCACGCTGGTCGAACACGATTGCCGCGCCGCCGTGGACGCTGTCGGCAACATTCTCATCACCTTGAAGACGGAGGGCTAAGACCATGCCGGCTCGCATCATCGAACCCAACACCACCCCCTTTGCCAAGGTCGCGATCGACCCGGTGACCCTCGACATCATCGAGAACGCGCTGCGCAATGCGCGCATCGAGATGGACGCGACCCTCGTTCGCACCGCCATGTCGCCGGGCATCCGCGAACAGGGCGACGCCTTCCCGCTGATCTCCGACCCCGCAGGCAAGATGATCGTCGGCCAGTTCGGCAGCTTCATCGACGGCTTCCTGCAAAGCTACGAGGGCACGATCGAAGACGGGGACATGATCTTCCTGTCCGATCCCTATTCCTGCGGCGGGGCGATCAGCCACTCGAACGACTGGCTGGTGCTGCTCCCGGTGTTCAAGGACGGCCGCCTGCTCGCCTATACCGCAATGTTCGGCCACCAGAGCGACATCGGCGGTTCCGTGCCCGGCTCCATGCCAATCGGCGCGTCCTCGATCTTCGAAGAAGGCGTACGCATCCCGCCCGTGAAGATCTGGAAGAAGGGCGAATACAACGAAGACCTGATGAAGCTGGTGATGCACCAGACCCGCAAGCCGGACTGGTGCCAGGCCGACCTCAACGCTCTGATCGCCAGCTGCCGCGTCGCCGCGCGCCGCGTGGTCGAAATGGCCGACCGCTTCGGCGATGATGTCTATGTCTCCGCCACGCAGGAACTTCTGGCGCGCAACCACCGCGCGATGAAAGCGCTGCTGGCGATGGCGGTGGCGGAAGAACCCGTCAGCTTCGAGGACTACATCTGCGACGACGGCAAGGGCTACGGCCCCTACAAGATCCGCTGCACCATGTGGCGCTACGGGGACAAGGTGATCCTCGATTTCGAGGGCACCGACCCGCAGTCGGCGGCCTCGATCAACTTTTTCCTCAATGAAAACATGTTCAAGATGTTCTTCGGCATCTACATGATCATGGTCTTCGATCCGCAGATCCTGTTTAATGACGGGTTCTATGATCTGATCGAGGTGCGCATTCCGTCAGGCTCGCTGCTGAAGCCGCATTTCCCCGCTGCGCTCTCGGGCCGCACCCATGCGCTGGGCCGCATCTTCGACATCCTCGGCGGGCTGCTCGGCCAGAAGACCCCGGAGTTCCTCAACGCCGCCGGGTTCTCCTCCTCGCCCCATCTGTTCTACTCGGGCTGGGACAGCCGCGAGGACGGCACCCGCGACTGGTTCCAGCTGTTCCAGATCGGTTTCGGCGGCATTCCGGGGCGTCCGCTGGGTGATGGGCCGGACGGGCATTCGCTGTGGCCGGGCTTCACCAATGTCCCCAACGAGTTCCTCGAGCGCTACTTCCCGCTGCGGATCGAGCGCTACTCGACCGCCCCCGACAGCGGCGGCGCGGGGCTGCATCGCGGCGGCAATGGCATCCACATGACCTACCGCTTCCTCGCCGATGGCGAGATCGCGATCCATGACGACCGCTGGTTCGTACCGCCGTGGGGGGTCAATGGCGGGCACCCCGGTGCACGCGCCAGAAAGGTGCTCGAACGCGCCGATGGCACCACCGAAATCGTCGGCAACAAGGTTGAAAGCGTCGCGGTGAAGGCGGGCGATCTGCTGCACTTCATCACCTGGGGCGGCGGCGGCTGGGGCGACCCGTTGGCGCGCGATCCGGAACTGGTCGGCCTCGAAATCCGGCAGGGCCTTGTCACCCCGGATGGCGCACGCGCTTATGGTGTTGTGGCCGATGCCGAGGGCGTCGTGGACACCGCTGCCACCGAAGCCCTACGCGCCGAAATGGCGGCCAACCGGGGCGAGTTGCCGCTATTCGACTACGGCCCGGGCATCGATGCCCTGCGCGCCAATTGCGAGGCTGAGACCGGCCTTCCCGCTCCCGTCCAGCCGGTCTGGACCGCCTTGCGGGAGGCCGCGGAATGAGCGCTCTTGCAGGGATCAAGGTCGTCGAAATGGGCCAGTTGCTGGCAGGCCCCTTCTGCGGCCAGCTGCTCGGCGACATGGGTGCGGACGTCGTCAAGATCGAGCCGCCGGGCGCGGGCGATCCGATGCGCAACTGGGGTCAGGGCGACGAGAAGGTGCAGTGGGAAGTCATCGCGCGCAACAAGCGCTCGGTCACCTGCAACCTGCGTGTGCCCGAAGGTCAGGCGCTGGCCAAACGGCTGATTGCCGAGGCCGATGTGCTGATCGAGAACTTCAAGCCCGGCACGCTCGAACGCTGGGGCATGAGCCCGGCGGAACTCCACAAGGACAACCCCGGCCTGATCATCGCCCGCATGTCGGGCTATGGGCAGGACGGGCCGTACAGCGACCGCGCCGGCTTCGGCGGGATCGGCGAGGCGATGGGCGGCTGGCGCTACATCGTCGGCGAGCCTGACCGTCCACCCTCCCGCATGGGCATCTCGATCGGCGACACCCTTTGCGCCACCTATGGCTGCATGGGGGTGCTCGCCGCGCTGCACCACCGCGAGAAGACGGGTGAAGGCCAGGTGGTCGATTCCGCGCTCTACGAAGCGGTGTTGCAGGTGATGGAGGGCCTTGTGCCCGAATATGACCGCAACGGCGTGATCCGCGAACGCTCGGGCTCGGTGCTCAAGGGCATCGCGCCGTCGAACGTCTACACCTGCAAGGACGGCAGCTACATGATCGGCGGCAACGGCGATGCGATCTTCGCCCGCCTATGTCAGGCAATGGGCCAGCCCGAACTCGCGCAGGACGAGCGCTATTCCACCCACATCGCGCGCGGCATCCATCAGGACGAGCTGGATGCGCTGGTCAACGCCTGGACCGGGACGCTGACGGTCGACGAGGTCGATGCGCTGATGACCGAATACTCGATTCCCGCTGGCCGGGTTTATCGTGCACCGGAAATGCTCGCCGACCCGCATTTCCGCGCACGCGAGGCAATCATCGAGGTCGAGACGCAGAACAGGGGCAAGATCAAGATGCAGAATGCCTTCCCCAAGCTCTCGAAAACCCCCAGCACCATTCGCCGCCCTGCACCCGCATCGCCCGGTCAGGACAATGCCGAGGTGTTCGCCGAGCGGCTGGGCCTCGACGCGGCCGAGCTCGATCGGCTCGCAGCTGCGGGCATTATCTGATGACCGGCCCTTCGGCCTCGGACAATTATGCAGGGGTTTATGAAGGGCGGCTCCAGCCCGGCAGCCGCCCCGCCCTGCTGATTGTCGATGTCGTGATGGCCTATCTGACCGAAGGGTCGGCGCTCTTTATGGAAACCGCCGCTGATGCGCGTGACTGCAATGCCCGGCTCGCGGCGGCGGCACGTGCGGCCTGCGTGCCGGTGGTGTTCACCAATGTCCAGTACAAGCCCGACGGTTCGGACGGCGGGGTGTTCTACCGCAAGGCTCCGGTGCTGAAGGCCTTTATCGCAGGATCGCCGCTCGGTGCTTTTCCCGATGATCTTCGGCCCGAACCGAACGAGCAGGTGTTCACCAAGCAATACCCCAGCGCCTTCTTCGGCACCGGCCTTGCCGACGCGCTCCGCGCCGAGGGGATCGATACGCTGCTGATCACGGGCTATTCGACCTCCGGCTGCGTGCGCGCCTCAGCGCTTGATGCGATGCAATACGGCTTTGTCCCGCTGGTGGTGCGTGAGGCCTGCGCCGACCGGCACCCTGCCCCGCACGAGGCCAACCTGTTCGACCTTCAGGCCAAATATGCCGAAGTCATCTCCGAGGCCGAGGCGCTCGCGGTGATCGCGGACGCGGCGAATAAATAGCGATTCTCCGGCTTTTTCGAATTTCGTTCAGCCCCGCGAAGGGGATCGCTGCGCTATGCGTTGAATGTGGTGCAGCCAGACCAGCGCGGCGCTATCATGGCGATCCCGGCGGCTGCTCCAGATGCGAGGACCCCATGCAAGCGAAACACGCGGACAAGGCATAGCAATGACCCCGGCCAGTATCGCCCTCAGCCGTTTCGGATACGGCCTTGCCGCCCGACAGAGCCCGCCCGATGATCCGCGTCGCTGGCTGCTGCGCCAGATCGAAGCCTATGATCCCGCGCCGCAGCCGATTGCCAACCGTGCCAGCACGCGCGGCAATACTGCCGAAATGCTGGAACTGCTGCGGGGCTTGCGCGAACAGACCCGTGCCATGACGGTGGCAGAAATGCCCGGCGGCATGGCTGATGCGATGGCTCCGGGGATGCCCCCTGAAATGTCCCGCAGCGATGCGCGCGAGGCGGCGCTCGCCGGACTGCCACCCGAATATCGCGCCAAGCTGGCCGAAGCGCGCGGCGTGCTCGCCGCCGATATCGCCGCTCGCGTCAACGTGGCGGTTGCCAGCCCTGCCCCGCTGATGGAGCGGCTGGTGCATTTCTGGTCGAACCATTTCAGCGTCTCGGTCGGCAAGCCGGGAACGCAATTCGAGGTCGGCGATCACGAGTTCACCGCCATCCGCCCGCATGTGCTTGGCCGGTTTGCCGATCTGCTGAAGGCCGCGGTGCTGCATCCGGCGATGCTGATCTATCTCGACCAGTTCCAGTCGCTCGGCCCGAACGCACCGTTCCAGCAACGCCGTGCCCGGTTCGGCGGTGGTGGCGGGCAGCAACGCCCGCGGGGCCTCAATGAAAACCTCGCCCGCGAAATCCTCGAACTGCACACGCTGGGCGTGGGCGGCGGATACAGTCAGGCCGATGTGACCGAACTTGCCCGCGCCCTCACCGGATGGACGGTGCCGGGGCTGGGCCGCGTGGGCCGCTTCGCCGAAGAACAGCCGGGCGGAGCCGCCTTCGTTGCGGTCGCACACGAGCCGGGCGCGCGGCAGGTGATGGGCCGCAGCTATCCCGAAGGCGGCGCCGCACAGGCTATGGCGATCCTTGATGATCTGGCAGTGCATCCCGCCACGGCGCGGTTTATTGCGACCAAGCTGGCACGCCATTTTGCCGGTGACGCGCCGCCTGCTGCTCTGGTCAAGAGGCTGGAAACGGATTTCCTGCGCACCGACGGCGACCTTGCCAGCCTTACCCGAACTCTGATCGAAGCGCCCGAGGCGTGGACGCCCGCGCCGGTCAAGTTCCGTACCCCGTTCGAATGGTTCGTGGGCGTGTTGCGGCTGACCGGCACCAGCGGTTTCGACCGCCCCCGGATCGTCGGCGCGCTCAACCAGTTGGGGCAGGTGCCCTGGCGGGCGCCGTCACCTGCGGGTTATGATGACGTCGCGGGGAGCTGGGCCGGGCCTGATGCGCTGCTCAAGCGGGTGGAACTGGCCGAACGGATTGCCCGCGATGTGCCGGTCGAGGATGTGCTCGCCCGCGCCGAAAGCGCCTTTCCGGGTGCGTTGGGTGATGCCACCCGCACGCAGCTGGCGCGCGCCGAAAGCGGGCGCCAGGCGCTGGCGCTGCTGTTGGTTTCCCCTGAAATGATGCGGAGGTAAATGCGATGATGACCATGCTCGATCGCCGCTCGCTGCTGGCCGGATCGCTGGTGCTGGGGGCAGGCGGCCTTGGCCTGCCGCGCATCGCGCTGGCGCAAGGGGCAGGCAAGCGCAACCTGCTGTTCGTGCTGCTGCGCGGCGCAGCAGATGGTCTGGCAATGCTGGCACCGGTGGGCGACCCCGGCTTTGCCAGCCTGCGCGGGGCCATGGTGGATGACTATGCCAGTGCTCCGCGGATCGACAGTTTCTTTGCCGTGCACCCCGCGCTCGCCGAAATCGGCAAGGCGGCGGGCGCGGGCGAGGCGCTGTTCGTCCATGCAACCGCAACCGCATACCGCGAAAGATCGCATTTCGACGGGCAGAACCTTCTGGAGACCGGCGGCACCGCGCCCTACGCCGCCAAGGATGGCTGGCTCAACCGGCTGGCGGGGCTGGTGGACGAAGCTGCGCCGGGAGCACCGCCGCGCACGCTCGCCATTGCGCAGTCGGTGCCGCTGGCGCTGCGCGGCATTGCGCCGGTATCCAATTACGCGCCATCGGCCCTGCCTGACGCGAGCGAGGATCTGATCGCCCGCGTCAGTCAGCTTTACGGCAGCGATGCCGAACTGGGTAGCCTGTGGGCGCGCGCGCTGGAAACACGCGCCATGGCAGGCGATGAGGGGCTTACCAACCTGCGGGATGCGCGGGCGACAGGCGAGCTGACCGCTTCACTGATGCGCGGGGTGGACGGTGCGCGGATTGCCATGATCGAGGTCGGCGGATGGGATACCCACGCCAACCAGCGCGGGGCTTTCAACCGTCAGGCGGCGCAGCTTGATGCCCTGATCGCGGCCTATCGCACCGCTATGGGCGATGCCTGGGGCAATACGATGGTTGTGCTGGCGACCGAATTCGGCCGGACTGCAAGGATCAACGGCACCGGCGGCACCGATCACGGCACTGCCAGCGCCGCGCTGGTCATGGGCGGCGGCGTGGCCGGCGGGCGGGTGATCGCTGACTGGCCGGGCCTTGCACAAGGCAACCTGTTCGAGGGCCGCGATCTGGCGCCGACAATCGCGCTTGAAAGCGTGCTGGCAGGCGCGGTGGCAGAACAGCTGGGCCTCGATCCGCAGCGGGCCATGGCGCGGCTGTTCCCCGGCCGCACGGCACCGCCCCTGACCGGCTTCCTGCGCGGCTAGACCGGGTTTCCGCCACCTGCAAACCGCCCCCCTCCAATGCAATATTGACGCGGGCGGGCAGAGGGATCACACCCCTGCCCTTACGGAATTCGTGCAGGATTATTCCTGCCGGAACCGGGTCCGCAGGGGGTGCGGCGGATCGGGGCAGTTATCGGCGCACCGGATTTCAGAAGGGGAAATGTGAATGAAAAAGACCAAGCTCACCAGCATGCTCGCTGTCATGGGCGGCCTGACGCTGGCCACCGGCGCCTGTTCGGGCGCGTGCAGCGCTGCAACCTGCGCTCCCGCTGCCGAAGCCGCTGCCGATGAAGCCGCCGCCACCGATTGCGCTGCTGCCGCTTGCGAAGCCAAGCCTTGCGCCGCCGCAGCCGACGCTGCCGCAACCGGCTGCGAAGCCAAGCCCTGCGCGGCTGCCGGCTGCGCTGCTGCTGCCGAATAAGCGTTTCCGGTCTGGCGGGCCGGCCTGTGCCGCCCGCCGGATCACCCTTTCCCGACAATCGCACACTGAACCATGGACCAGCACACAGCGGCGCTGACCGTGATCGAAACGATCACCACCATGGCCCGTGAAGGCGTGCCACCGATGCTGCGCGTGCTGCCGCAGGGCGAGGTGCGGTTCTGGCAGCACTATCCCGATAACGACGCGCGTGATGTGCGCACCCGTTCCCGCTGGTATTACCATGTCCACGCGCCGGGAGACCGCGATCCGGCCGAGCACGGCCACTTCCACCTGTTCCTGCACCGCACGCAGCTGGACAATCCGGCCGGCTTCACAGTCGCCCCTGAAGCGGGCGAGAATGCGCCCGCCCATGTCACCCATATCGCGGGGCTGGGGATCGACCATTCGGGCATTCCGGTCAGCTGGTTCGTGACCAACCGCTGGGTGACCGACGAGTTTCTCTATCCGGCCGAAACCATGATCGCGCATCTCGATCGCTACGATGTCGACGAGACGGCCGAAGACCCGCTGGTGAACCGCTTCCTGACCGCGATGGTGGCGCTCTATCGTCCGCAATTGTCAGACTTGCTGCGCGAACGTGACCGGGCCATGGCAATGCTGGTCGCCGCCGGTGGCCCCGCCGCCTACGAGGCCGGCAACGATGTCCTTGCGAGCATCCCGATCGATCTGGACGCCATGATCGAAAGCCTCGGCTTCGAATAACCGCGCTTTGGTGCGGCCTTACCAGCGCACCAGCGCAGGCACCGTCAACCGTCCGAACAGCCCCATCGCCAGCACCACCCCGCTGTGCCACACCCCGACATGCACAATGTCGCTATCGGGACAGTGGAGCGAAAAGGCGAAAGCGCCAAAGGCTCCGGCGGCAATGCCTGCAACCACCCCCGCACGGTCGGGCGCAGTCGGCGCGCCCTTGCGCAACCACGCGACCAGCACCGCAAACACCAGCAACGACGATGCGCCGCCGATGGCAAAACAGGATGCGCCATGGCGGATGCTTTCAGCTTCCAGCAGCCCGCCGCCGCTGCCGAGCCCGGCGATCAGGCCCGCCGCCGGAAGCAGCGCCGCCATGGCCGCAGCCCAGGTCCAGCCATTGTGATCGGTGCCCACGCAAGGCCGGCTCATCACCACCACCGTAACGCTCGCTGCCAGTGCAAGACCGAAATACAGCCCGATGGCGATCAGATGCACCGGATCGACCACCCCGCCGCGCAGATCGGGCCGCAAGCCGAACAGACCCACAACCAGCAGCACCGAAACCGCCGCACTCGCCAGCGTCATCGCCATGCCATGCGAGAAGCGCAGCGGCTTTACCGGTTCAAGCGTGCCGACCAGTTCGGCAATCAGGGCGTCGCTATCGCGCACCATCGTTCAGGCTTTCTCGATCATGTGGGCCAGCTTTTTGAGGCCACGGTGGATATTGACCTTGACCAGAGCCTCGCTCTGGCCGGTAGCAGCAGAGGCTTCGGCAATGCTCAGCCCCTCGATCTTGACCAGCGCGATGGCACTGGCCTGGGCTTCGGGCAGGATGCCGAACAGCCGTTCCAGCGTGATGCGCGCCGCTATCGCCGGTTCGTCATCGTGGCCTGCGACTTCGGGGGCCAGTTCACATTCGGCGGCGCGGTAGAGGCGGCGCAGGTGATCGACCCAGCGATAGCGCGCGATGGCTGCCAGCCATGGCAGAAACGGGCGGGCCGGGTCCCACGAAGCGCGCTTGGTGTGCAGCGCGATCAGGGTTTCCTGAACAAGATCATCGAGTTGTGCGGGCACAATCCGCCGCGCATAATAGCCGCGCAGCCAGCGCTGGCAGGCATCGAGCAGGGTGGCATAGGCCTGCCGGTCGCCCTGCTGCGACATCACCATCAAGCGGGCGAGCGTGGCTTCATCGGCTTTCATGGGCTTAAAACTCTACCCTGCGGCCGGGCAAAGGCAAGCCAAGCGGCAGGCAAGGGCGCGCAAGAGCGCTCAAGGACAGGGCAAGATGGCGACAGACCGGCATGCCTTGCGGTTCGTCAACAACCGCGCGGAGGTTACACGCGGACACGCAAAAGATGACAAACCCGCCCGCCAGCGGCTACCACGCTGGCCCATGCCGACCTCCCCTGCCCCGACTTCGGGCCGTCATGCCTGACTGGCCTGTCCAACTGCTGGCAGTGTTTGCCGCATTGGCCGGAGCGGCGGTGGGCAGCTTTATCGGCGCGGCACTGGTGCGTTTGCCCGAAGACCGCCCGGTGCTGACCGGGCGCTCGGCCTGCGATTCCTGCGGCGTGAGGATCGGCGCGGGCGATCTGGTTCCGCTGCTGTCATGGCTGGTTCTGCGCGGGCGATGCCGCCGTTGCGGCGCGGCGATCGGATGGTGGGCGCCCGGATGCGAGCTGGCGGGCGCCGCTATCGCGGTTGCCGCGGTCTTGCTGGTACCCGCCGGCCTCGCCCTCCCCGCAATGCTGCTCGGCTGGCAATTGCTGCTGCTTGCGCTGATCGATGCGCGCCACCTGTGGCTGCCGCGTCCACTGGTCGGTCTGCTGGCGGCGAGCGGCATGGGGCTGCTGGCGTGGCGCAGCTGGCAGGAAGCGAGCCTGCTGCCGCTATGGACGGGGCTGGCGGGCGGCGTGATCGGCTTTGTCTTGCTGTGGGGCGTGGCACGCGGTTACCGGATGCTGCGCGGGCGTGACGGGATGGGCGATGGCGATCCGCCGCTGCTGGGTGCCATCGGCCTGTGGATCGGCCCGATGGGCGTGATCGGCGCGGTGATCGGCGCGAGCCTGCTGGGACTGGTCGCGGCATTGGCGATGCTGCTGGCCCGCAGGCCCGTGGCAGGCGACACCACCCTGCCGCTTGGCACACTGCTGGCGGCAGCGGCATGGGTCATCTTCCTCGTCGCGGGATGGGGCTGACACCGCGAGGCGATTGACGGCGTTGCCGCGCTGGTTCAGGCTGCCGCCATTGCCGGAGTCCCGCCGCCCGATGCCTGTCGCCATGCCCCGCCTGTTGCTCGCTGCCGCTGCTGCGGGGGCCGCAGGCCTGCCCGGCCCGCTGGCAGCGCAAGAGGCGCAGTGGCACAGGCCCGCGCCGTTTTTTCCCCCCTCGCTTGGCGCTGAAAGCCCGGTCGCCTCTGCCGAGTGTCTGGCGCTGGCGATTGCCTATGAAGCGGGGTTAGAGCCGGTTACCGGGCAGGAAGCGGTGGCGCAGGTGATCCTCAACCGCGTCGCCCACCCCGCCTATCCTGACACGGCCTGCGGCGTCGTGTGGCAAGGATCGAGCCGCCGGACCGGTTGCCAGTTCACCTTCACCTGCGACGGATCGCTGCGCCGCCCCCGCACGGCTGCCACCATGGCGGGGGCAATGGCTGTGGCCGTGCGGGTGCTGGCCGGAAAGACGCCCGATCACGTGCGCGGGGCGACGCATTACCACGCCACTTACGTTTCCCCATACTGGGCGCCGAGCCTCGCCCGTGTGCGGCAAATCGCCACCCATGTGTTCTACCGGATGCCGGGAGCAGACCTGCGCAGCAACAGCGGCGCGCCGGTGACCGTGGCGCTGAGCGCCGCCAGCCCGCAGGCTCCTGCCCCCGCTCCGACAGCCACAGACCCCGCGATCCGCAACGGCGAATATGCCCCGTGGGGCCTCAGCGTCGGGCCGGTCGGGCGCTGAAAAGACCTATTCCCGCGCCCGCACCACATAGGGCTTGGCCGGATTGCCGGTCAGTTCGATCACCACGCTGCGCCTTGCCGCCGATCCCGCCGCATTGCTGGCGCGGGCCGTGATCCTGAGCGGGCGACCACTGACACCATCGTCCACCCGCCCGCTTTCGTCTTCGCCTATCCCGCCCTGTGCGACGGCAATGCCGGCAAACCCGTCTTCGAACAGGCGATCAGCCATCACCCGGCGCACCAGCGGGGCGGCATTGGCCTGCGCAAAGCGTCCGCTGGCAGGCGCAAACACGGTGACATAGGGATCCATCCGCTGCGCCAGTTCCGGGCCGATGGCAGGGATCGCCGCCAGTTCGCCGTTGCTGCGCAGCGCGCCGTTGCGCGGGCGGATGCCAAGTTCGGCATAATCATCCGCCTCATTGCCCCTCAGGCGCGGTTCGTCATCCCCGTCGCGCCAGTCGAGAAAGGCATCGCGCGCCTCCTCCAGCTCGGCGCCTTGCAGCCCGAATTCGGCCAGCAGCGCCTCGACCTGCTGGTCGTTGAGATTGTTGATCGGCACCTTGGCCAGTTCTTCCTCGATCCGGATGGTGATGGTCGCCCCGGCGAACTCCACCTCGCGCACCCGCCCGTCGGGCCGCCAGCGTCTTGCGGCGCTCCCCTGCGCGAGGCCCTGCACCGCCAGCGCGATTCCGGCATCGGCAGCCGCATTCAGCCGCGCGCGGTCAAGCTCGGCGCGGGCAGAGCGGGTCGATCCGCGGGTCGCTTCAATGATGGTCAGCGCCAGCAGCGCAAGCACCGCGAGGCTCGCCACCGCGACCACCAGGGCAAAGCCGTTCCTGCGCTCGCCCTCACGCTGGCGCGAGGCTTGCGTCAGGGAATGTCTCCGGTGGTCGAAAACGGTTCGAGCGAGCGGATCTTGCTCCGCAGTTCCTCGGTGATGGCGCGGGCATCGTCGATGGTGCGGATCACGCGGGGTTTCAGCAGGATCACCAGTTCGATCTTGTCGGTCGCCTCGACCTGACGGCCGAACAGCCCGCCGATGATCGGGATTTGCGAAAGGAACGGGATGCCCGCCTTGTCGCGGGTTTGCACGTTGCGGATCAACCCGCCCAGCGCCAGCACCTCGCCATCCTGCACCGCCACCGTGGTGCTGACCTTGCGGGTGGAGATCACCGGACTGTCGATCCCCGATCCCGATGCACGGGCCGACAGCACATCGCTGACCTCCTGCGAGATATCGAGCAGCACCAGTCCGCTGCCGTTCACCCGCGGCGTGATCTTCAGGATCACCCCGGTATCGCGGTATTCGATCGCGTTGATCACCGGCGCATTGGGATCGATCGTCGCGGTCGAATTCTGGGTCAGCACCGGCACCTGATTGCCGACCTGAAGGCTGGCGGTGCCGTTGTTGACCGTCATCAGCTTGGGCGCGGAGACGACATTGACCTTGGTCTTGCCCTCCAGCGCATTGAGGACACCGGTCAGGCTGCCCGAATTGCCGAACAGGAAGGAAAAGCCCGGCACATCGCGCACCAGCCCGGTGCCGGTGGTCGAATCCGTCAGCACCGCGTTTTCATTGCCTTCGATGAAGTTCCACTGCAGGCCGTAACGCAGATCGTCGGTCAGGCTGACTTCGGTGATCGCCGCTTCGATCATCACCTGCATCGGCGGCACATCCAGCTTGCGCAGCGCGTCTTCGATCACCGCATATTCACGCGGGGTGCCGAACACGAGAATGGCGTTGTTGGTATCGTCGCTGGTGATCTGCACGCCATTGCCGCCAAAGCTGCCCGAGCGTTCTGAACGGCTGCCGAAGGCGGCATCGCTGCCCTGCGACCCGCCGGAAGCGACAGGCGCGCTGTCCTGTGCGCCGTAACCGTAACCGTCGCTGTAGGAAGGCTGCTGCGTGGCAGGCGCGGCGCGCCCGCCCGTCTGCACCGCACCATCGGGCGCTCCGGCATCGGCAAAGGCAGCCTGCTGCTGCTCGACCGCGCCTTCGCTGCCGCTGCTGCGCCCGAATGCGCGGTTGAGCGTGCGCGCCAGATCCCGCGAGCGGCTGTTCTGCACCTTGTAGACGAACAGGCGCGGCTCGTTGTTTTGCCCCTGCCGGTCGAGGATTTCGATCCAGCGGTTCACATCGTCGAGATATTGCCGCTGACGGCTGATCGCGAGGATGCCGTTCAGCTTCTCCATCGCGATGATGCGCACCAGATTGCGGGTGGGGCTGTCGGGCGCGTTGATCAGCCGCTCCAGCTCCGGCACGATCACACGGGCATCGGTGCGCTTGGGCACGATCAGCGCGAAGTTCATGTTGCGCAGCCAGTTCACATCGAACTGCTGGAGCAGATCGCGTGCGCTCGCCCGCTGGCCCGATGTGCCGCGCAGCAGCAGGATGTTGCGGGTGGGATCGGATACCGAGACGACATTGGGCAGGATCGGCGCGATCAGGGCGCGCATCTGGTCGGCGCTGACGAACTGCAATTGCAGCAATTCGGTGCCGAAACCGGGGGTGCCGGGCTGGGCAATCCCGCCGCTGATGCCTTGCGCAATCGGCTCGATCCGCGCCCGCCCGCCGTCGAGCACCAGTGCAAACCCGCCAATGGCAAGGCTGTCTTCGAGGAACGGGATCACCGAAGCGCGCGAAATGGGCCGGGCGGTGACGACGGTCACCGGGCCGGAGACGCCCGGTTCGATGGTGTAGTTCATGCCGAGCAGATCGCCGAGCACCGCCTCTGCCACCACGCGCACATCGGCTTCGGGGAAATTCAGCGCAATGTCTCCGCCGCGCACCAGCACCGGCGCGGGCTGGGCCACCACCGGCGGGCGCTGTTCGCCCTCGATAATGGTCGCATCGACTGTCTGCGCGGCGCGCTCCGGATCGTCGGGCACGGTCTGGGCGAAGGCAGGCGGGCTTGCGGCGAGCGCGGCGGCAAGGCCAAGGCGGCGCAGGGTGTTCGGGCTGGTCATTGTTCGTCTGCCTGATTGGGCCGATAGGCGCGCGGATCATAGGCGGGCGCGCTGTAGCCGGGATAGGAATAGGGGTCGCTCGGCGCACCAAGGCCAAGCGTCACGGTCTCGCTGCCGCGGGCAAAGCGCACCTCGTCGCTGCCGATCGCGATCAGGCGCCAGCCCTGCCAGGATTGGCCGGGGCGCAGGGTCACGCTGCTGCCATCGGGGGTCTGGAGCACCAGCCGCGCCGCACCGCGCACCCGCACGATGCCCGCAGGCGTTGCGCCATCAAGCGGCCCTTGCGCGGCGCTTGCAGCAGCACCGGAGCCCATGCGCACCGGCTGGAAGATCGAACGGCGCGCCAGCACCGGGTCGGCCGAGACAGCCGCAATCGCCACCGGCCCGCCGCGCAGCCCCGCAGGCGGCACATCGGGAGCCGCAGGCCGATCTTGCGGCAGCACGAATTGCGCCACCAGCATCAAGGCCAGCAGCACGGCCAGCAGGGCCGCCAGCACCGTGCCTTCGGCACGCTCAGGCCGGGGAATGCGAAGCGGCAACATCAAACCTGACATCCAGATTGCGGGAAGACGGGGTGGAGACATCCCCGCCAAGCGCGGCAGGAGCGGAAACCGAAAGCGACCGCACCACCAGCAGCGGCTCGGCATTCTGCAGGCGTTCGAGCAGACGCGCCAGCTGGCCCGGGCCGATCCGCGCCTCGACGCGCAATTCGATGCGCCCCTCCCCCGCTTCGATATCCTGCAAGGCGCGCACCTCGCCGCCGGCCTCCCCGACGAGCGCGGCTACGCGATCCTTGAGCTGTTCAGCGGCGGCCGCAGGCGTCGAAGCGATCACATGGAAGCGTGCCATGTCCGCCTTCTGCGCCTCGGCCTGCCGCCGCAGCCGGGCGACATTGTCGATCAGGCGCTGGTTGCTGGCCTGCACCAGAGCCAGACGTTCACGCTCTGCTGCGCGGGCTTCGAACCCGGCGAGGATGGGCGAGAGGATAGCCAGCCAGCCGAGCGCGATCACTGCAACCATCACGAGAATGGCGATCAGCCGCCGTTCGCGGTCGGACAGGCTGTTCATCGGCCCTCCTCCTCTGCGTTTGCGCCCGAAAGGGTTGCGCTGACATCGAAGGGCTGCCCGCCCCCGCCCTCGGCGGTCGGGTCTGACACACTGGTCTGAAGCGAGGCAAAGCGCCCCGTGCGGCGCAGCGCCGACTGGATATCGCTGCCCGGCGCCTTGTATCCGGTCAGCCGCAGGGTTTCGGGCGTCCAGACGAACCGCTGCACCCATGCCCCTTCGGGCAGGGCCACGGTGGTGAGCGCCAGCAGGCTCAGGGGATCATTGCTGTCGCGCTCGGCCACCATTGCCTTGCGCAGATCGGCCTCGCGGGCGATGCGGGCGGCGATTGCGCGGGCTGCGGTGCCGGTCGCCGCCTGCTCGGCGACTTCGTCTGCAAAAGCATTGGTCGCGGCAATGTCCCTCCCGATCATCACGCCGACATTGGCGAGGAACAAGGCCGCCACCAGCCCCCACCAGAACGGCCTGCTATCGCGGCGCGGCGTGATCTGTCCGCTGGCCACCAGCGCCGGCAGCAGGTCGATCGTCACCCCGTCCCCCTCGGGGCTCTGCCAGATCAGGGCGAGCGGTTCGATCCCCGCCCCCCGTGCCGCCTCGAACAGCGCGGCGGCGCGGGCAACCGGCATTGCGGCAAGCATGGTCGGCACCTTGGCCTGACCACTCTCGCCTGCTTCGGGCAGAGGACGGGCGGCGGCAATCGCGCTACCGGGTGGGAACGGCAGCAGGCGATCAAGCTCCAGCGCCACCATCCGCGCCAGATCACGCTCCCCCAGACGCGGCAGCATGGTGCGCCGCGTCATCACCGCGCCCTGGGGCAGGATCACGGGCATCAGCCGCCGCCGCACCCCTTCGGCCACCGGGTCGAGCGCCGCCCCGTCGTGCCACAGCGTGCCATCACCATCGAACTCGGCGCGCGGGCCGGAAAGGCCCTTGCCGCGCCCCTGCCAGCGTGCGGGTACCATCCCCGCCAGCTCGCCGGTCCACCAGTCCCAGCCTTCGCGCAGGGCAGCGCCAAGACTGGTCATGTCCATGTCGAGGATCGTGCCGGTGCGGATCATGCCGCGCTCCCCGCACATTCGCCGGTCTGCGGATCGACCGTGCAGGCAGCATTCACCGTCGGCGCGGGGCGCACGACCAGATCGGGCCATTGCCGCCGGTCGCCTTCGAAAAAGGTCACCCGGATGCGCACCAGTTGCGGCGGCGCGCCGCGTTCGATCCAGCTGTCGCGCCAGGCGCGGGTGCCGTCGCCAGGCAGGCTGCCGAAATAGGCGATCTCCAGCCGCTCGACATTGGTCAGCAGCACTTGCGGTGTCCACCCCGCCTGACCGGGCGCATAGGGATCGACTCCGGCGGTGGTATCCGCCAGCGCGAACAACACCAGTTCGCCCTCCTCGCTGCGCAGCAGGCGATAGCGCGTCAGGCTGGCCGGACGTTCTGCAGGCGACGCAGGGGCAAAGAAGCTGAACCGCGTCGCCTCGCCGCGGATATCGGCGATCGGGCGGGTGAATTCGAACCGGATGCTTGGCGTCAGACCCTCGATCCGGTCGCGCAGCACGGTCTGGGTGGTGATGATCGAGGCATTGCCCACGCCTCGCGCCCGCGCCTGTGCAGCGGTCTGGAAACCGAGCTGCGCCCCGGCCAGCACCATCGCCGCAAGCACCGCAACGATGGCAAGGCTGACCAGCAGCTCGACCAGCGTGAAACCGGCTTCAGACCTGCGCCGTGCCGCGATCATGATCCGGCCACCCGCAGCGTCGTCAACTCGACCAGCGGCTGGCCCGACGGGCCTTTGCCCGCTGTCACAGTGATCCGGTCAAGCGCCGGGCTGGACAGCGCCCCGCGATAGGGTTCGACCCGCAATTGCCAGCCGATCCCGCCACTTTCCCCTTCGCGGGTGGCGAAGCGTTCGGGCACGGCGACCTCCGCCACCGCCAGCTGCGATTGCGCCACCAGCAGCGCGGCGCGGCGTTCCTCGTTGATGCGCGCGGCACGGGCATTGTTCTGCACCACATTCAGCGTCACGCCCAGCATCGCGGCGACGATGGCCGAGGCAACCAGCGCTTCGGGCAGGGTGAAGCCCCTGTCCCCGGTCCGGTCCCTGCCCCGCCTGCGATGTTGCCCCCCCGGCTTTCTCACTGACCGGATTCCGCGATATGGCCGGTGCTGCCGAACACGGTGATGCGTCGCTCGCGTGCCGCGCCGCCGCCACGGGAGACAATGCGGTAGAGTGCAGGCTGCGCCGTCCCGTCAGGGTAAAAGGTCACGGGCGCATCCTGCCCCGCGGTGACCGCGACCGAAGCCGGCAGCGCGACAGGCGCGCCCTCGCCGATCACCACCGCGCGGTCAGCCAGAGCGAAGGTTACCGGCTCGCCAGTGCGGATCGCCTCGGCGCGGGCGGTGCGCAGCCCTTCGACCACCTGCCCTGCCCCGCGGCGGAATTCCATGCCGGTCATCGCATTCTGGGCGCGCGGAAAGGCGATCCCGGCGATCAGCCCGGCAATCGCGAGCACCACCAGCATCTCGATCAGCGTGAAACCGCCAGAGCAGGACGCGCCCCTACCAGTTGCCGACATCTTTCGCCTCGCCCGTTCCGCCCGCGGCATTATCCGAACCGTAGGAGAACACATCGATTTCGCCATGGTCGCCCGGCGTCTTGAAGCGATAGGGGTTGCCCCATGGGTCGATCAGCCCGCTCGCCTGCCCCATGTACGGCCCGTTCCAGATCGCCACGCCCGAAGGCTGCACCATCAGCGCGTTCAGCCCTTCCTCGGGCGTCGGATAGCGTCCGGCATCAAGCCGGAACAGCTCCAGCCCGGCGGCGATGTTCTTCACCTGCACGCTGGCGGTCTGGGTTTTGGAGCTGCTGAGATACTTCACCACCTGCGGACCGACGATGGCCGCCAGCAGGCCGAGGATCGCCAGCACCACCAGCAATTCGAGCAAGGTGAAGCCTGCCGATTTGCGTTTACCCGTCAGAGATTTGCGTCGCATCATCATGCCAGTGCCAGATCGTTGAACCCAAGGATTGCCGCCATGATGGCAGCGATGATCGTTGCAACCACAGCGCCGAGGATGATCGTGATCGCGGGAGTAAGCAAGCCGACCAGCCGCTGCAATTGAATTGTCAGATCGCGGTCCAGCACATCGGCGAGCCGGATCAGCATCGGCCCCAGTTCCGACGTTTCCTCGCCGGTGCGGAAGAAGCCGATGGCTTTCTTGGGGAAGATCCCGGCGGCGGCGAGCGGCGCGGTCAGCCCTGCGCCTTCCTTCATTCCGCCTGCCACCTCGCGCACGGCAGCGGCCATGTGGGTGTTGGCGATGGAGCGGCCCGCCAGCAGCGTCGCCGCAGGCAGTGCCACCCCGCCTTCAACCAGCACGCCCAGCGTGCGGGCGAACCGCGCCGTTTCGATCGAACGCACCAGCGATCCGATCTGCGGCAGGCCAAGCACCCAGCGATCCCGCGCGGCGCGAGCCTGCGGCTGGCGCAGCACCTGCCGCACCGCCAGAAAGCCGCCTGCCATCACCAGCAGCATCCACCACCATCCGCCGCGCAGCAAGCGGCTCGCCTCCATGATCATCACCGATGCGGCGGGAAGCCGGTCTTCGGCCCCTGCAAACAGGCTTTCGAACTGCGGCACCACGAACAGCAGCATCATCGCGATCACCGCGATCGAGAGCACCACCAGAATGACCGGATAGATCAGCGCGGTGATGATCATGCCGCGCAGATCGTCATCGCGTTGCAGCGCCTGCGCCAGCCGCTCAAGCGCCGCGCCAAGCCTGCCGTCAGCCTCGCCCGCTTCGGCCATGGCCGCGGCAATCGGCGGGAACAGTCCGGCGCGCTCGGCCATGGTGCGCGACAGCGGCGCGCCTTCCTTGACCGCCTGCTGCATTCTCGCCAGCTCGGCCCTGAGCGGGGCGTCCTCCACCGAATCCAGCATCAGCGCCATCGCCCGTTCAAGCGCGATCCCGGCGTTGAGCAGCACCGCCAATTCGCCCACAGATCGCGTGATCGCCGCCCGGGTCTTGCCTGTGCGGCGCACCGTTGCCGTGCTCGCCGGAGCGGCGGCGTCGGCAGCCACATCGATCGGCAGGATGGCCGATTGCCGCAGCCGCCGCACCGCCTCGTCGCGATTGGCAGCATCGATCTGCCCCGCCACGCGCTTGCCCTGACTATCAGTGCCGCGATAGCGGAACGCCTGCATCGCCTCAGCCATCCTGCGTCACCCGCAGCACTTCATCCACCGTGGTCAGCCCGGCCGCAGCCTTGGCAAGACCATCCTGCATCATCGTGTAAAGCTGTCCCGGCCCCGCCTTTCGCGCAATCTCGCGCGCGTCGGCCCGGTCGAGGATAAGCTGGGCAATGCCCTCGTCGATATCGAGGAATTCGACCAGCGCGATCCGGCCCTTGAACCCGCTGTGGCCGCACTGCGCGCAGCCCTCGCCGCGCCAGAAACTTGCATCCTCGCCGCAACCCAGCGCGGCGCGCTGCCCCGGCCCGGGCGCGTGGGGCACGCGGCATTGCGGGCACAACCGCCGCACCAGCCGCTGCGCGACCACGGCATTGAGCGTCGAGGCGAGCAGGAACGGCTCAACCTGCATATCCAGCAGCCGCGTGATCGCCCCCGGCGCGGTGTTGGTGTGCAGCGTGGAGAGCAGTCCGTGCCCGGTCAGCGCCGCCTGAATCGCGATCTGCGCGGTTTCCAGATCGCGGATCTCGCCCACCATCATCACATCGGGATCCTGCCGCAGAAAGCTGCGCAATGCGGCCGCGAAATCGAGCCCGATGGCAGGGTTCACCTGCGTCTGCACGATGCCCGGCAGACGGTATTCGATCGGATCCTCGACTGTCAGGATCTTGCGCGTGTCCGCATTGATGCTGGCGAGCGCCGCGTAAAGCGTCGTCGTCTTGCCGCTGCCGGTCGGTCCGGTGACGAGCATGATGCCATGCGGGCGCGCAAGGGCTTCGTGCATCCGCTGCGCGAGTTCGGGCGTGAAGCCGAGCGCCGCGAAATCGAGCGCCATGCCCGATTTGTCGAGGATACGCAGAACAACCGTCTGCCCGTGGATCGACGGCGCAATGGCCACGCGCAAGTCGATCTCGTGCCCGCGCACGGCCACCCGCAAGCGCCCGTCCTGCGGCAGGCGGCGTTCGGCGATGTTGAGTTCGGCCATCACCTTGATGCGGCTGACAATCGCTGCGCGCATCTGCGGTGGCAGCGCGGGTTGATCGACCAGCACGCCATCGATGCGGTAACGCACCGCCAGCCGGTCATCGGTGGGTTCGAGATGGATGTCGGAAGCGCGGGCATCGACCGCATCGGCGATCAGGCGGTTGACCGCACGGATCACCGGCGCATCGCTGACGAGATCGCGCAAGCGTTCCAGATCGTCCTCGTCGGCGTCGGTGCCCGCCACCGCTTCGGCGCGGCCCGCCCCATAGAGCCTGTCAATCGCCGCCTCGATCTCGCCGCGGGCGGCAATTCGCGGTGCCACACCCAGCCCGGTCAGCTGGCCCAGCGCCTCGGCAGCGAAGGGGCGCAGCGGATCGGCAGTGGCAACCACCAGCACGCCCGCCTCCTGCCGCAGCGGCAAGACGAGATGCTGGCGCAGAAAGGCCACCGAAACCTGGCTTGCGGATATCGCAGGGGTATCGACAGGCCACTCGTTTGCCGCCACCAGCGGCAGGCCGGTCATCTCCACCAGCAAAGCGACCAGCGCCTGTTCGCTGACAATGCCGAGACGGGTGAGGATAGTGGGCAGATCCTCGTCGCTTTCCGCCTCGATGCTGCGGGCGCGCGCCAGCGCATCGGGGGAAATCAGCCCGCGATCCAGCAGTCCCTGTGCCAGCCGCGACACCGGATCGAGGCTATCGGCGATAACCCCTTGCTCCGCTGTTGCCGCCGTCATCGCGGTATCCACAAACCCCTCCCCCAACGTGCGCCGGATGACGCGAAACCCATCCTCTCCCAACCTCAGCCGCATTGCAACAGGCGCTGCACCTGCGAAAAGCTGCAGCAGTTTTTTTCGATCACTGTGATCGAGAAAAACGTTTGCAGCACCGCCGTTATGACAGGCCCGCGATGTATCCTGCTGCACGTGTTCGGAATTTCTCGCGCGTTAGTTACATATGAAAATATGCGGTCAGTTTTTTTGGCGCATTCTTACAAATGTGCGGCATTTTAGGCCAAGAATCCAACGACATTGTCCATTGACGAAGATGAACAAAAGGTTCATCCGCACTTCCGGGGACCGCAAAAGAGCTCTCGCCGATAATAGCACTATAGATGCAGGCCAGAGCAGATTTGTGAGGGGTGATCAGGGGGAAATCATTTGCACGCAGGCGTCCAAAGCCCGGTCTAGATCGAATTCTGCACAGATTTTGCAGATCGACTCCGACTGAATTCATGTTTTGATTGGAAATTTGTGGCGATTAGTCGCCCCGCTCCGCTCGCCTATTTGCATTTTGCTTTTGACTGATCGCTGCTCGGAAACTCTTTTTTTCCAACAGGAGTTGCGTTCAATGAACAAGTCCATTGCACTTCTTGCATCCGTGGCAGCGCTCGGCGCCATTGCCTCGGCTGTCCCGGCCACCGCCAACGCCGACAATTCGTCGCCTGTGGCCGAGCGCAGCCAGCGTTCCGCCAAGGCCGCCCTGCTCAAGTGGCACGAGGAAATGCTCGAAACCCACAAGCGCGCCTCGACCCCCGGCCAGGCACCGGCCCAGAACGGCGGCCCGCTGCGCACCACCCGTGGCTTTGCCATGACCCAGATCGCCGTGTTCGATGCCATCAACGCCTTTGACGGCAAGTATACCTCGTACAATTCGATTGCCCCCGCCCAGCGCGGCGCATCGGTCGAAGTCGCCATCGCCTACGCCGCGCACGACGTGCTGGCAGCCGTGTGGAGCGGCCAGAGCGCCCGTCTCGCCCAGGTTCTGGCTGACGATCTCGCCGCCATCAACGCCAGCCCCTCGGCACTCGCCAAGGGCCGCACCGTTGGCAAGGCTGCCGCGGCCGCGATCATCGCTGCCCGCGTGAACGATGGCTCGCAGATCGGCGAAGTGAACTTCGGCGGCGGCGGCCAGACTGCAACCGGCACGACCGACGCCAACGGCGATCCGGTCAATGGCGGCATCATCGGCGCTCTCAAGTGGCGCCCCGATCCGGAAACCGCCGCCAACCAGATCGCGCTCGGTGCCAACTGGGGTGCGGTGAAGCCCTTCGCCCTGCAGAATGGCGCACAGTTCCGTGCTCCGCCCTTCCCGGCTCCGGGCACCGCAGCCTACCGGCGGGAATACAACGATGTGAAGGCTGTCGGCGCTTCGCTCGACACCGCCGGCAGCACCGGAACCGCCCGCACCCAGTTTATCGGCAATTACTGGGGTTATGAAGGCACCCCGCTTCTTGGTGTTCCGCCCCGCCTTTACGCCCAGATCGCTGTCGTGCTGGCCGATCGCGGCAAGGTGAGTAACCCGATTGAACTGGCCCGTTTCCTCGCGCTGGCGCATATCGGCATGGCCGATGCCGGTATCGCGGTGTGGGACAGCAAGTATCACTACAACATCGGTCGCCCCGTCACCGTAATCCGCGAGGAAGACGGCGATCCGCTGACCACGGCTGACCCGGCCTGGAAGCCCTTTGGCATCTCGCGTGCGAACCTCACCACCTACGTCCATCAGACTCCGCCGTTCCCGGCCTATACCTCGGGCCATGCAGCGTTCGGTTCAGCAGTGTTCGAGGCAGCGCGCGGCTTCATGCCCGATCGCACCTCGTTCACCTTCGTCTCGCAGGAGTATGACGGCGTATCGACCGACCCAGTCGATGGTTCCGTGCGTCCGCTGGTGCCGGTGCGTTATCGCAGCCTGAGCGAGGCCGAGATCGAGAACGGTCGCAGCCGCGTCTTCAACGGCGTCCATTGGCAGGCAGACAGCACGGTCGGGAGCCGGCAGGCAGTGCAGACTGTGCAGTACGCTCGTGCCACGCTGTTCCAGAAGCGCCGCTGATCGCTGCAGGGGACGGGGACACACCGCCCCTGCCAATCAACATCAGAAGGCTGTCCGGCGTATGCCGGGCAGCCTTTTGGCTTCCCTGTCAGGACAAGACCGATGAAACCCTCCCTTGCGTTCCGCCTCGCCCTTGCCGGACTGGCGCTCGCAACCACAGTTGCCTGTTCCGAAACCGCTGCCGAAACGCAGCCTGCCCCCGCCGAAGCGACCAGCGAAGTCGACAAGGCCGTCGCCGAAATGTTCGCCGAAGGGCGCAAGACAGGCGAGCAACGACCGGATTTCTCGAAAGAAACCGTGCTGAAGCTCAATCCGATCGTCGCCCGCTCGATGCAGGCGCTCGACCGGTTTGATGAATTGAACCCGCAGCTCGCCGCCGCGCGCGAGGCGAAGGATGCGCCACGCATCGCCGCGATCGAGGCCGAAATGGGCAGGCTCAAGGCCGATGCCGAAGCGGCGCACGCTGACTTCGCGACCGAAAAGGCCGCGCTGCTGGCGCGCAAGGAATACTACAACGAAGTCGTACTCGCCGCGATGGAGCAATTCGTCACCGAAGCGCCGCAGGAGATTGCCGAAACACTCTCCCCGCAACGATAGGCGCGGTCAGTTCGGCCAATAGACAAATTCGGTAGCCGGCCGGAACTGGCTGGCAAAGGTCTTGTCGATCATCACCGGCATATCGAAAGTGCTGGGATAGAGCGGCGCCCTTCGCGAACGATGATGGCGTTCGATCAAGGCCTCCAGCCGGGCACGCTCCGCCGGGTGGCTGGCGGCAAGATTGCGCTGCTCGGTCGGATCTTCGGCGAGATTGAACAACCAGACCTTGCCCTGCTTTGCGTTGATCTGGAGTTTCCAGTCGCCTGCACGAACGGCCCTGTAATATCCGCTGCTCCAGAACAGCGGCACGTCGCCGTCAAGAGCGCCTGCGCCCTGCGTCATGGCAGGCAGCAGATTGCGCCCGTCGATCGCGACACCCTGCGGCAGCACCGCTCCGCCTGCTGCTGCAAGGGTCGGCATGATATCCACCTGTCCGGCGGGAACCGGTACCTTGAGCCCCGCCGCAATCCGGTCGGGC
The DNA here is from genome assembly GCF_056848235.1 of Erythrobacter sp. RANMB8. Classification (NCBI taxonomy): domain Bacteria; kingdom Pseudomonadati; phylum Pseudomonadota; class Alphaproteobacteria; order Sphingomonadales; family Erythrobacteraceae; genus Erythrobacter; species Erythrobacter sp. RANMB8. The sequence goes on along the minus strand of NZ_JBREHG010000004.1, from coordinate 2,548 downwards.
CAGCGCACCAGCAACGGAACTCTGATGCCGCCTTCGAAAAATGTCCCCTTGCCCCCGCGATAGGGGGCGTTCAGGCCCTCGATCCCGATATTTGCGGGCGCGCCATTGTCGCTCGAAATCACCACCAGTGTGTTGTCCGCAAGCCCTTCGGCAGCGAGCTTGTCCATGATCCGCCCCACGCTGCGATCAAGCGCACGCACCATTGCTGCGTAAACGCGCAAACTGTGCGGGCCGATATCGCCCACCGCCTCATAATCGGCGCGGGTCGCCTGCAACGGCGAATGCACGCCCCAATGCGACAGATAGAGGAAAAACGGCCGGTTGCGGTTGGCCTCGATCACCTTCAGGCTCTCGTCAGTCCAGTAATCGGCAAGGTATCCGCCCGGAGCGAACAACTCGCCATCATTATAGCTCGTCGCATAGTGGGCCGAGGCCCAGAGAAACCGGTCGATCGGATCGAAATCCACCCGCGCATTGACCACATCGGGGTGGTCTTCGGGCAGATGCAGCATCCCTTCGAGGTTGAGGCTTTCGTCAAAACCCTGCCGGATGGGGTGGAACCGTCCGCTTGATCCCAGGTGCCACTTGCCGATGTGCACCGTGTGATATCCGCTCGCCTTGAGCACTTCGGCGATGGTCACTTCCTCGGGCGGCAGGCCCTGTTCGGCAAATGGCGGCGAGGCGGCGTCGGCTTCGGCATTGTAGCCAACCGGCGGCAAATCGGGCCGGATATCGCTCGACACCATCGATACCACACGCGGGAATCCCGGCGGCGTCGGTGTGAACTCGAAGCCCGTGCGGGTCGCATAACGGCCGGTCATCAATTGCGCGCGCGAGGGCGAACATGTGGCATTGCCGGCATAGGCCTGCGTGAAGATCGCACCTTCGGCGGCAAGCCGGTCAATGTTCGGGGTTTTCACCCGTCCTCCGGCGACCCCGCCGCCATAGGTCGACAGATCATTGATGCCGAGATCGTCGAACAGGATGAAGACGATATTGGGCGGACGTTGCGCCGGCAAAACCGGAGCTTTCGCCGGCCCTGCCTGCCACGGCACCGGACGATTGGCCGCGACCGGCACCGCGCTGCGCCAATGCACGAATGCCAGCGCCAGCGGTGTGCGAAAGGCGTAGCCCGCAAGGCCCAGCACACCGATGCCTGCCAGCATCGCCAGCAGTGCCTTGTGCCAGCGCTTCACCGCGCTACCGCCAGAATGGCTTCGACAAAGCCCTGCGGGTCATCTTCCTGAATGAAGTGACCACCTTTTAGCGTGCGGTGGGGCTGCCCCGCGGTGCCGGGCACGCGGCCGATGAAGCGCGTCTCGCCCGTGCGCGTGATCGGATCGCCATCGCTGAAGGCACACAGGAACGGCTTGTTCCATTGCTCGAAAACCTGCCATGCCGCCTTCTGGTCGGGCACGGCGGGGTTTCCGGCGAAGGGCACGAGAGCGGGAAACATCCGCGCCCCAGCCTTGTACCGCGCATCGGGAAACGGCGCGTCATAGGCTGCAATCTCGTCGGCAGAGAGCCCGCGTTTTGTGCCCTTGGCGATGATCCGGCCGATGGGGAACACCGGGCTGTACTTCGAAAAAGCGCGCCAGATCGCGAAAGCTGGCGGAGCGGGGCCGCCTTCGGGCAGGCCGCCATTCGACAGCACTACGCCGGCAAACCGGTCGGGCATCTCGGCTACCAGCCGCAGGCCGACCAGCGAGCCCCAGTCCTGACAGGCAAGCGTGATCCGCGAAAGATCGAGCGCTTCGACCCATTGCCGCATCCATGCGACATGCGAGGCATAGGAATAATCAGACTTCGCGGCCGGCTTGTCAGACTTGCCGAAACCCACAAGATCGGGCGCTACAACGCGAAAGCCGGCGGCAACCACCGGGCCGATCATGTGGCGATAAAGATAGCACCAGGTCGGCTCGCCGTGCATCATCAGCACCACAGGCGCATCCTGCGGGCCTTCGTCAATATAGTGGATGCGCAACTGCGTCCCGCTCGCCGGATCGCGGACTTCGCAATAACTGGGCGGAAAAGGAAAATCCCGCAGTCCTGCAAAAGCGGAATCAGGGGTTCGCAGCACCTGCATGGCCATTTCCTCTCCCGAACATCGCTTGGCGCAGCGACATCATTAGGGGCAATGACCAGACTTGGAAACCTGACGAGAGCGCTACGGGGCGAAAGTGGCGGAGAGGGTGGGATTCGAAAACGCCCTCTATCATGTTGTTTTGTATAATTAACGTGTCAAATTTTGACAAACTTTGCCCCCTATTCCGCCCCCAATGTTCTTGGTTTTATTGGGAAGAGTCCTGGCGAGAATAGAAGTCCGACGGAGCAGACCGCTTTCAACCGCTTCAGGATTGCCGGAGGCCGTTCAGCTTAAGTTATGCTGCCATGAGGATCGCCGCGATCAAGGAGGTAGTGCCTTTTTACCACGCAACTCCATATGCATTGGGGTGCGAGGTTGATATCGGGCGCCAGCAAATCTGCAGAAGGGGCCGACATGCCATTTCTAACAATGCAGCGCTGACTAGGCCGTATTGACAAAAGG
>NZ_JBREHG010000033.1:0-306 GCF_056848235.1 Erythrobacter sp. RANMB8 | reverse complement strand
GATTCCTAATTTGCCGCGAGTTCTGATTCAAGACTGCTTTTTGAGGAGCAGTCATGGGTCGCGGAGACTTGTCGGATGAGGAATGGGAGTTGATCGGGCAGCTGCTGCCGCCTGAGCGTGGTCGCTGGGCGCGGCCGGCGGGCGATAACTGGCGCTTTCTCAATGGCATGCTCCACGTGCTACGGGTTGGCTGCCCCTGGCGCGACATGCATGAGCGCTACGCAAGTGGAACTCGGTTTATGTCCGGTTCCGGCGCTGGGCCGAGCAGGGCATCTGGGATGCGCTGCTGCAAACGCTGGTCGATCT
>NZ_JBREHG010000032.1:0-517 GCF_056848235.1 Erythrobacter sp. RANMB8 | reverse complement strand
CTAGGCTGTGTTGACAGAAGACTTCAGCCATAGGCGTGTGGCGGCGATGTTTAGGAAGCTCTCGAAGGAGAGGACGGTCTTGTCGTAGCAGGTGGCGATACGGGGCTGTTGTTTGATCTTGCCGAACATGCGCTTGACACGGTTGCGGTCCCGATAGCGGCGATAGTCCGGATGGTCGGGCACCTTGCGGTTCGAACGGGGTGGGATGATCGGCAGGATACCCCGGATCAGCAGACTTCCCCGGAAGCGATCACCGTCAGACCCCTTGTCCGCCAGCAGCGCCTTGGGTGCAGCGATCGGGATCTCCATCAGCTGCTCAGCTGCGGTGTAATCGGAGGCCTCGCCGCCAGTCAGGATGAAGCCGAGAGGCAGTCCCTGATTGTCGCAGCGGGCGTGGATTTTGCTCGTAAAGCCGCCGCGTGATCGACCAAGAGCATTCTTAACTGCCCCCCTTTTCCGCCCGCTGCCGAGACATGGCCGCGAACGCAGGTGCTGTCGATCATGTGCTGCCAGTCGT
>NZ_JBREHG010000031.1:0-1137 GCF_056848235.1 Erythrobacter sp. RANMB8 | reverse complement strand
ATTACCCCGCATCGCGGATCGACGAACTCCTGCCACACACTCACGTGGCCTGAAAACACCTCTTAACACCTTAAGGCGGGACGGCACAGTCTGAACCAATTGCGTCGTCCAAGCCTCATGACGCGTCAGCGCTGTCATCTGTTTGGCGAGGAGTATCGTGTGCAGAGAAAGCTGCAACAAAAGCAATATTTGCAATCGGTTGCATGGTGAAAAGCGGGCGTGCTCATATTGCGCTTGTTTGGAAAATTTTCATATATCCTTCACAGGGATCGTTAATCGATCACTGGCATGCTCGGTCCGAAACCTAAGGAGCACCCACTATGGCTGACATCGACATCAAGAAACTGGCCATGCAGCTTGATGCTGCGCAGGCGCTTCTTGATCAAATCCGCGTGAACAGTGGTTGCGAGGCCCTCGGAACCGGGCACTCAGCTCTTCCGGTGAGAATCGATAGGGCACTGGCTACCGCCCGACGCGCTTACGATGACCGGAAGAACAGAAGTAGTTTTATCGGTGGAGACGAAATTTTCGGGGAGCCCGCGTGGGATATCCTCCTCGATTTGTTCATTCGTCAAACGCTCGAGGAGGAGGTCAGTGTTAAAAGCGCCTGCCTTAACTCGGAAATGCTGCCATCAACGACCATGAGATGGCTCAGAGTGCTGGAAGGCAATAACCTTGTCGGCTTTATAGAGGACCCCGATGATGCCGCGCAGAGCTTCCTTCATCTGACTGCTGAAGGTTATGAAGGGATGCTGCGTTATCTGGACTGGATGGCGCGATAAGAACTCTTCCCGCCTTGTTGGCCGGTTTTGTATCTGGCTTAACCCAGTGTCAGTTGGCGGTCATACCTCCTGTTTTATCCTCAGATCGTAGGTTCGAACTCTGAGCGCCTGAATTCCCGATATGACATCGTCGAGCAGGATATCGCCAATTCCGGAAGTTCGTGGATCCCCCACACATACAGGGCATGCCCGCTCGCCATCCTCGGAGGGTAGCTTGTCTTTCGCCCTGCCTTTCGTAGACCCTTCCTCCCAGGAGTTGGCGCCTCCGGCAGCCCCCAGGCGGTTTAGCATTCTGATCATAAGGGTAAAGTACCGAGGCAATCGATCGTGTAAAAGGCTCATTGCTGGCGAGAAT
>NZ_JBREHG010000030.1:0-1253 GCF_056848235.1 Erythrobacter sp. RANMB8 | reverse complement strand
GACCAGTGACCTGCCCCCCGCTGGCTCCCTCGATTTGATGTAGAGTCTGCCCTGAGCGAAGGAGCAGATGAATGAGGAAGAGTCGTTTCACCGAGGAGCAGATTATCGGCATGATCAAGGAGCAGGAGGCTGGGCTGCCGACTGCCGAGGTTTGCCGCAAGCACGGGTTGAGCCCAGCGACCTTCTACAAGCTGAAGGCCAAGTCTGGCGGCCTGTAGGTATCAGAGGCGCGGCGCCTGCGACTGCTCGAGGAGGAGAACAGCAAACTCAAGCGGCTGCTTTCCGAGAGCGTGCTGGACAATGCGATCCTCAAGGATCTCATGGGAAAAGTCTGACGACGCCAGGCCAGCGACGGGACGTGGCGCTCGGCGTGATGCAGGATTACCAGATCTCACAGCGCCGGGCCTGCGGGCTGGTTGGCGTCGACCCCAAGACGGTCAGGCGAGAACGTCCGCCAGACCATGCCGAGATCCGCGAGGAGATGCGCGAGATCGCCGCCCAGCGCCGCCGGTTCGGCTACCGGCGCGTGGGCGTCATGCTCGAACGCAAGGGGCACGTGATGAACCACAAGAAGCTCTACCGACTGTATCGCGAAGAGGGCCTGGGGGTGCGGCGGCGCGGGCGCAAGCGGGCACGCGGCAGCCGCACGCCGATGCCTGTGCCGCTGCGGCCGAACGATCGCTGGTCGATGGACTTCGTGGCTGACACCTTCGGCGCTTCCCGCAGGCTGCGTATCCTGGCGATCAACGATGACGCCTGCAGGGAGAACCTCTGCCTGCCGGGCGATACCAGTATCTCCGGTGCTCGGGTTGCCCGGGACTTGGACACGCTGGTGCGGCTCTATGGCAAACCGGCTTGCATCGTCAGCGACAACGGGACGGAGTTTACGAGCCGGGCAATCCTGAGGTGGGCGCGCGAGAACCGGGTCGAATGGCACTATATCGATCCGGGCAAGCCGCAGCAGAATGCGTTCATTGAATCGCTCAACGGGTCGCTGCGCGACGAGCTGCTCAATGAGGAGCTGTTCGACAGCCTCGTCGATGCCCGACGCAAGCTGGCTGTCTGGCGCTACGACTACAACAACGTCAGGCCGCACTCATCCCTGCGGAACCGAACGCCGGCACAAGTGCGCCGGGCGTTCCTGCAAGATGGAAGCGTCCCACCCGGCGCGCTTGTGCCGGCGGGCGTGCACGAATATCAAACTGGCAGACTCTCGTTATGACCGCGGGATCAGCGGGGGGCAGGTCACAATG